>NZ_JAAKXY010000008.1 GCF_011043775.1 Natronolimnobius sp. AArcel1
GTTCTCTCCGAGGATTACGAGTTCCGCGAGAGTACGCTTCGGTACGACGCGGCCACCGACGAGTTTTACCTCAACATCTCGACTCGGCGGACAAACGGCAACGACGCAGGGGTTTCGGAAGATACCGGGCACCCCGACCAAACGGTCCTCGGTATCGACCTCGGCGTCAACTCGTTGGCTGTCTCCTCAACCGGCACGTTTTGGCAGGGAGACGACTACAACCATTGGTGTCGTGAGTTCGAGAAGCGTCGGGGTGAGTTGCAACAGCGCGGCACGCAAGCCGCGCACAACGCTGTGCTTCGACTCGGGAAGCGCGAAGAAGCATGGCGAAAACAGTACATCCACACCGTCGCTAACGAACTTGTGGGGGAAGCCGTCGAACACGACTCTGATGTTATCGCGTTCGAGGACTTGACCGATATTCGAGAGCGGCTTCCGCACGCGAAGTGGCATCACGTCTGGGCGTTTCGACGCCTGTTCGAGTACGTCGGGTACAAAGCGCCCGAGCAGGGCGTCTCCGTGGAGCAAGTCGAGCCCAACCATACGTCCCAACGCTGTTCGCGGACGGACTGTGGGTTCACGCATGAGGACAACCGCCACGGAGAACACTTTGAGTGCCAGAAGTGCGGCTACGAGGTGAACGCGGATTACAACGCCGCGAAGAACATCGGGCTACGCTATGCTCGGAAGCGGACACACAGACTCCGTTCCTCGCCCACGTCGAGGAGCGGAGACGCACAAGTAGACGTGCGTATAACTGGTGGGACGCTGAACGGCGAGAGTCACCAGCCTATTGCTGGCGACTAATCGCCGGGAGTCCACATCAAAGCCCCATCCTCAAGGACCGAGGCGCGTATGCGCCGAGGGAGTAGGGTGGGGTAGTTTACCGAGTTGTTTTGACTGCTTGTATATACAACTACCCCATCACGAAAGGCTACGCCAGCGTCTCGAGGCGGTCGCCACGCTCGAGGACTGGTTGGACGATGTTGGCGCCTCGAGTCTCTGACGGGAACCTGTATCACCAATCGCCGCCCGAAGAATGTTGACACCCCCAACTCAGGAGTCGAACCACGTTCAATCGACGAGATACTGTCGCCTAAACGGCACGGCGATTGTGGTCGGCGTGTTTTTGTTCCCGACGTCGTTTTATCACCGCGATGTACGTGCATGGTCAGTGCTCCCAGGCGGGTGCGTCACCCAGTGTGGAATCGGCTTCCTGCGATATATCCTCCATTTCCGCAGTGAGTTCCCGGTCACGATCGGCGCGTCGTCGATACCCCTCTGCAAGTTCCTCACGTGATGTGGGTTTCTCGATCACGATTTTATTGCCCTCCTCGCGAATCGTCACTTCGTCACCGCCCGAGATACCGAAGTCTTCACGCAGGTGTTTCGGCAGTGTAACCTGGCCACGCCCTCCCGCTTTCCGTGTCATAGCATATACATACCGAAAACGTTGTTGCCGGGCTTTCTCAGGCAAATTGACATGCGTGCTGGTTTCGCTCCCAGCGGCGAGTGCTTTCATTGAGTGTTGGAAACAATCACATTTAAGTTATAATTCAGAATATATGATAAATCTTATTAACTTTCACTATTTGGTATCGGCATGGTCGATATCGAGGACAGTAGTTTTGCGGAAGTTCGTCAGTCGGGGAAGAAACGAGTCACCACAAGTAGGCGGAACGTATTAAAAACCACGGGGGTGGGCGTACTCGGTGCAACCGGCCTTGGTGCGACCGGCGGGACCATGTCGGTTGCGGCGTCCTCCGACCACGAGATCGAAATTACGGAACGACCCGATCCAGGTGACGAGTCCATTGAAGTAGAGGTCGATGTGCCGTCGGACGAGGATCCGGTAGACGTCCGCGTGTTCCACTGGTTGGGGGACGATTTGACGGATGAAGTCATCACTGTCGAGTCTGGAGAGACCGACACCGAAACCGTCGAACTGATCCAGCCGCTCGAGAGAGGGGATAGCTTGGATATCGCCATCCTTGAAGAAGGGGCTACTGACCGTGATGAGGCGCTCAGTATGGCTGGCATAACAGTAGACGCCACATACATCGATTTCTACGCGTCTCCATCTACAAGCGACACCGACGTCGAATTCTTTGCATCGTCCTCTGAGGACCACGTGGACGAGCACGAAGGCGGCATTGAGGCACGCGTTGTGAATGAGGCAGACGAGGAACTGTCCGATGGGCCGGTTGATATTAGTCTGTTCTTCAGCGGGGGGATCGACCTGACTGATCCCCTCGCCGAAGAGGATGAGATATCCGTTATCCTGCAACCTGAGAGCGACACATACGATCCCGATGAAGTGATAGCTTCGGCAAGTACCACTGCCACTGCGGATCTAGGTATCGCGGTCACGGAACGTCCAGACATCGAGGACGAAGAGGTCGAAGTAGAGGTCTTCGTTCCGTCGGACGAGAATTCAGTAGACGTCCGCGCATTTCATTGGGATGAGGGCGATATAACAGATGATGTCATCACTGTCGAGTCTGGAGAGTCCGTCACCGAAACCGTCGAACTGACAGAACCCCTCAAGAAAGGGGACAGACTAGATATTGTTCTCCTTGAACAGGGAGTCACAGACCCCGGTGAGGTTCTTCGTGAGACTAACACGGTAGTGGACGCAACTCACATCGAGTTCCACGCGTCTCCGTCTGCAGGCGACGATGTCATCGAAATTTTTGCGGTAGTCTCTGAGGAACACTGGGACGAGCACCAAGGGGACATCGAGGCACGCGTTGTAGATGGCACAGACGAGGAACTGACCGACGCGGCGGTTGAGATTTTCCGGGCTGACGGCAGGCCGATCGACCTGACTGAGTCCCTCACCGAGGGAGAAGAAATATCCGTCATCCTCCAGCCAGAGGGCGATAAATACGATCCCGATGAGGAATTGACTTCGGCAAGTGCCACCGCTAGTGTCGATCTAAGTATAGAGGCCCCACAACGTCCAGACGCCGAGGACGAGGACGTAGAGGTAGAGGTCACCGTTCCGTCAGACCATGATCCAGTAGACGTCCGCGCATTTCATTGGGATAAGGGCAATATAACAGATGAAGTCATCACTGTCGAGTCTGGAGAGTCCGCCACCAAAACCGTCGAACTAACAGAACCCCTTAAGAAAGGGGACAACCTAGAGATCGTCCTCCTTGAAGAGGGAGTCTCAGATCACGATGAGGCACTCCGTTGGGCTGGCACAGTGGTGGACGACACATACGTCGAGATCACACAACAGTTGACCGATGGTGACGAAGATGTCGAGGTATTTGCGACCGTCTCCGACGACGACTTAGATACGTACGAGGAAGGCCTAGAGTTGCGGATTGTAGACGCCGATGGCGTTAATCTGAGTGACGAGCCCGTGGATATTGAGCTTTTCTGGGGTGGATCGGTATCGGTGACTGAAGAACTTGTCGGGGGTGACGAGATCACGGCGGTCGTCCAGGAGGCTGCGGACGGATACGATGAGGAGAAGGTACAAGCTTCGGCAACGACCACCGTCGTCGGTGACATAGGATTTACCGTCCCGGAACGGCCCAACATCGGAGCCAAGTCCGTCGAAGTAGATGTGGACGTTCCAGCTACTCGTGGCGACGGGGTGGATGTACGAGCATTCGGGCTCGATGGATCGGACCTGACAGCAGACGTTCTGACAGTTACTCCGGGCGAGGATATCCAAGACGAGGTCACCCTGACCGATGAACTCGAAGAAGGCGATATCCTGGAGGTTGCTCTTTTCGAGGAAGGAGACGAGGACCACAATGACGCATTCCAAACAGTGGTGGCTGCAGTTGATGCGACGTATGCAATGTTCACGCAACAGCCGTCCGACGGTAACGAATTCGCCTCCATCCACATTACCGTGTCCGACGAGGACTTTGACGATCACGACGAGGTAGAGGTGCGCATCGTGGACGAGTTAGACGACGAACTCATCGAGGAACCACTACCGCTACCGCCCGAAGAACCCTTTGGCTATGGTACGATCGAACTGACGAGTGAGTTGACTGAAGACGAGGAGATTACGCTTGCTGTCCAGCCCCAGGCTGAGGAGTACACACCCGGCGAAACGTTAGCCTCCGATCCCGTTACTGTATCCGAGGATGTAGGCCCAACCGTCTCGTTTACGTTCTCACCGGAGTCCCCCGACGTCGAGACTGAGGTGACGTTCGACGCCAGCGACTCCGAACCGACCGAGGAGATTGAGGATTATCTGTGGGACTTCACGGACGACAACGACTTTGACACCACTGGGATCGAAGCAACCCACACGTTCACAGACCCAGGCGACCACGAGGTCACACTGTACATTCTGGACGACACGGGCGAACCTCTCGGCATAACAACTGAGACGGTCAACGTCCGAGAGGGGTGTTTCATCGCAACGGCGGCCTGTGGAACGCCCGACCATGATCAGGTTGAGACGCTTCGAGCATTCCGTGACACGACCCTGAAAGGGAACGCGATCGGGGAACTATTTGTCAGACTGTACTACGCAACCAGCCCACCAATCGCCGATTGGATCGCCCAGGGCCCACGTCGGCGTTCGATTGTTCGCTCGACGGTCGTTCGACCTGCAGCTCGGATCGCCTCTATGTTCGGATTTGACGGGTCGGACGCATAAGAGGTGAATTGCCCGGGCAACGATGTCAACTGAGGGTTCCCTGAGACACGATGCCTCTACGTGGGTATCCGCGTTTGACTCGTCTAGCAGCGGGTGGAAGTGTCGGTCGTCTGGGGGAGCTGAAAAGTCGTGAGGGTGGATATCCCGCCGGAGGTTGTGCCCGGACGCATCCGAGTAGTGTATATTGTAGTCGCCCGCCGTCGTCCATCGAACCGGGAATATGGTTGTATCTGCCTCCCCAATGCTATAGGGTATCGTGAGCTGTAGTTCGCGGGGATTGAGTCGGTCATCGATTTCGCCTGAGCCCATCGATTCGATGGCGCTGAACGCATCTCGGAACGCATTGAGTTTCGTCACGTCGATAGTGCTTCGAAGTGCGTGAGAGTCGCCATCTCCAGTGTCGAACTGCATCAGACTGCTTCTGCATCATCAGTGAGGTTTTCGACCGCGCTGAGTGCGAGCGCTACCTCAGCGAATGCGAGGTTCCGCCGCGTCGTTCGCCACTCCAGGAGCGCCTCTGCGTCGATATTCGCGTGGGATCGGACGGCGTCATCGGGCGAGGTAGCGCCGGACCGGTCGCCGTACTCTCGAAGGTCCTCGCGCATCTCCAAAACGCGTGTTGAGAGCGTATCGGTGTCCGTCTCGTCGAGGATACGCCGAGTTTGTTCGAGGACGATCGAGTCCTTGGCCCGCTGATACAGCGCCCCCCTCGAGTCTGGCGATGTGGTCTCTGCCACGTAGCTGTGTTCGACAAGCGAGCGAAGGTGCCTGCCGGCAGTCTGTTCCGACGTAAGGGCGGTCTCGGCAACGGTCGCCGCGCTCATAGGCTCGTATGCCGTGCGCATCACTGACCGCACACGGTCGAACGGGCTGGTATCACGTTTCCAGTCCTCTTTGGCGCGCTCGTTCACATTCTCGAATGCCGGGGCAGATTCTGGCATCGAATCAACGTACGATACATGAGTAGATCATTTTTCGGGATGTCATTTCCACCTTCTTAGGCTGTCGGGTGCGTGTCAGTATAGAGTCAGTTCGGGAGAGTTTCGAGTTTTGCTCACATTAGCCGTGTGAATTGTTCTGCTTTCCGTAATGTTATTAGACAACCATGTGAGGTGCGGTCTCGTGTCACGCAGACCCAAGGCATCTGGATTCCTTGGACTGGCGATAATGATGAGTGTCGGAATGTACCAGAACTATCTGAACGCAACGGCACAGGGGACGCCAGCGTGGATGATCGGGGCCACGCCCACCTAGGCGTCCTCTCGATTCTGGCCATCGTCCTCGGCTTCGCTATCCCGGCCCTCGGCGTGAGCGGGCGACTCGAGCAGATGGTGACGTGGACATTCATCCTCGGACAGTGGGGGCTACCGATGGTTCCGTGGCTCGCCGTCGGCGGCGGCCTGAGCTTTTTGCACCCGACCGCGTTCCTCTGGGGCGGGCTGTTGCTCGTCTCAATGGTGATTATGACCTGGCAGGCCGCCGTGCAGCCAGCAGGGGTTTCTGGCAAGCAGCGATCCGAACCGATGGTTGCTGACGATTAGCGTGGCGGTGAGGGCGCTAAGCCCCCGTCCTCTAGGAGCGAACGGAAAGCGCGAGTGAAGTACCTCGGGGACAAGCCCCGAGGCTTCACCGTTTTGCCCATGCCGTCCAGAAATGGACGGATGGGCGCAGGCGAATTTAATTCCCCTCGACCTTCCCGAAATGGGTCGGTTGGAATTAACACCCGAACGCCCGGTGCGTCCGTGAGGGTCGGTCGCTCCACCACGGCCCGACAACACCCGTCTCACCACGTCAAGGACGCAGGTTTTGAGAGGTGTCGCATTCGTCGCAACTGCGCGCAGTTGCTTCGGATTAAGGTCTTTAATCCACGTTGCAACTGTACTCGTCAATACGGTGGGGTGCGTCATATAGCTTACACGATTCACCCTCGGGGTCAAGTCCCGAGGCACTCTCGCTGTATCTCTGTAGAGCGGGGTAGTTCACTGGACTTTTGAGACGCTTCAGACGTGTACTCCGTCATCGTCTTCGTCGGACGACTGCGACTCTCCCCAGTCGGGGACTTCCCCGTCGTAGAACACGTCATTACTGGAGATACCGTCCTCGAGGTGGGGCTCGGGCGGTGTTCGATCGATCGACTCTCGGAGGAATTTGATTCGCATCGCCTCCTCACGGCCGAGGATTGCTTCGACGGTGTCGTAGTCGACGTGATCGTCGTAATACGCGTCACTAAGACGTCGACGAAACTCCTCGTCGTTCGCGAGCTCCTCGAGTTCATCCTCGAGGGCATCGGTGAGGAGCCGCGTCCGTGAGATATCCAGGACCTCAACGACGCTGTCGGCGCGTTCGACCAGCGACTTTGGGGCATTGAAATCGACGCGTGTTTTCTCTTCACCCATCTTGCCATGTATAGACACTACACATACTTAGTTCGTCGCTGATTTCCTTCGCCACAGCGATAGAAATATCGTCGCCATGGGCAAACTGATAGGCTTTTGAACCAGTATTGGCGAACTCGTTGCCGAAGTCGATCCGAGCGAGGACTCGCTGGAAGTCCTTGCTCAGATCGGTGCCATTCGCACCGATCCCAAATTTTAGTTCCGGAAACAGCAGTGATGAAGCCGCGCGAGTCAGCTGCGTTGCCTCGGTTGTCTTGACCATTGCGAGACAACGACTACGACGACAATCGTCGCTTGGCTACGCCTGACTACCTGAGGAATCTTCGATCTCTCTCTGTTTACAGCGAGGAGGAGGCCACACTCCGGTCAGCTATCTTCAGTCTGGTTCCCGCTATCGCCTCGAGCGAAACTCGCTTGCGGACCACTGGTGTTGTCTGGAGTGATCTGGGTGCCTTCGATGAGCGCTTCAAAATCGTCTACCTCGTCGTACTGGTCTTGATGTACCAACGCTGTTTTGCCAAGCGTTGCAATCTCGTACAGTCCAGACCGTTCGGCTGGGCCAATTTTTCGGACGAGGCCATAGTCCTCGAGCACCGGCAGTCGTGTGTTGATGTTCTTTCGACTCTTCCCCGTGTGATGTGCTAGATTCGTCGCGACGTTTCGTCCTTTGTCTGCTAGCTCTTCAAGGATCAAAAAGTCGGTTGGCTGGCGTAATTTCATGGATTCTAATTATTGTGATGATATCGAGTAATACTTTTTGGCTAGAACATTCCTTCTTTGATCGCCTCTTCTAAATAGATTAACGATTATAGATTCTACGAACCTATCTAGTTCACTCGAGGTCACCGTGAAGCAAAATACTGGTGAGTTTGTCGAACTCCTCAGGCTGGAATACAGGAATCCCAGTACGGACGATCCGCCGGATATCATCAGCAAAGGTGGGGACGCTCTTGACATCCTCCACACGACTGAAGTCGTGGGATTCCCAACCGCCGTTGGGATATTGTGGTTTACGACGTGACCTGTTCTTGAGGTGCGAACACACCAGTTTCTTTGTCAAACAAGAACGTCGATGGCTGTGCCAACCAGCCGTTACTCCTATCACCGTCCTCAGAACGGTTTAGGTTCTGATGTGCGGACGAGACGTTTTGCGTCTCGTCAACGCCATCCGTGGCGAGACTCGGAGATACTTTCTGTCGAATGTTCTCAGCACCATTCACATCAGCGTTCGCCACCGCCCCGCAGTTATCGCACACGTACAACCCACGTTCAACACGGTTCGCATCACGCTTACGACCACAACACGAACACGACTTCGACGTATCCCGCTCGGATACCTGCTCGACCACGATGTCTTCCATCTCGGCCTTGTATTCGAGTAGGTCGGTGAAACGGTCGAACGCCCACGAATGCAGGTCAAGATTGCCATGTTTGCCCCAGTTCTTCGACTCACCGTTCTCCTCGTCTTCGCGGATGCCAGAGAGGTCACCCACCACGACCGTTCCAACACCTTCGTCCACACACCGTTCAACGATGTGCTTTGAGAGGGTGTGGAAGTAGTGGGTGCGGCGAGCTGACTTCGTCTGATGCAACCGAGTTGCTTGCTTGGAGTCGGCGTCGTCACACCGGGCAATTCGCTTGCTGAAGTAGTAGTCGTCCTGCTTCAAGCAGTTCAACGGGTACAACTCGGCGTGACCGTCTTCGTAGGCGAGCGCAGCGAAATTGTTGATGCCGAGATCGACGCCCACCGTCTTCTCACCGGGTGACTCGGACACCTCAATCTCGACTTTACAGACGAAGTGTAGCTCCCACTCCTCGTCAGTCCAGACAGCCCGAACCTGTTGGACGCTCTCGATTGTGGAAAGGTCAACGTCGGGACGAGTCTGGTACTCACAGAGGATAAAATCCGACCAGTGTTCCTTGAGGTTTGACCCCTTTGAGAGTCGAACGCGGTCGTACTGGGTGTCAAGTTTGAAACCAGCGGCTTTGAACGTGACCGTGCTTCGTGGGTGGTCGTCACCGTGTTTGCGGTAGCCGGGCGGGTTCGCTCGTGTGTCTCCGTTGCGTCGTTTACCGTACCAACCGTTAAACGCCTCAGCGAGTTCTTGAAGCACTCGCTGACTTGACTGAGAATGCAGGTCATCGTAGCGTTCGTGGCTCTTGAGGTACGCGGTGAGTTCGTCGTGTTCTGGGATATAATCGATTTCATCCCAGACACGACTGATTGTCCACCGTCCGATGTTCCAGAGTTTCGACGCGGCGAACCCGAGCGAATCAAGGTCGTCAGACACCTGTTGCTGATTCCTGATGGAAGCAGTATAGGTGCGGGTGACGACCTGTTTCGCCATACGTAACCTATGTATACAAACCTACTTGAAAGCACGGATTACAGAGCGTGGAATATCCTGCCGTGCCATTGAACCGTGGTCTGTGTAGTGGGTTGTCGGATTCATCCCACGACTGAAGTCGTGGGCTTTCTCCTCGATGTTCTGTAACCAGTCATCAACTACAAGGAAAGTCAGATCCACTTCCAATGAGCTGGTTGCTCCCAACTCAGACTGAACTCGAGATTTCGACCGATCACTTCATAGAATGCGCTGCTGTTAGTCATCATCTGATGTCGGTCCAACGTCCGTAGTCGGCTGGTCGGGATCGATGTCCACATCGGGGAGCGAGGGGAGATTTCCTGCTGGACCCAACATCGGATGTGGTTCGTCCATGAGTTCCATTCCCAAGGTACTCTCCGGGATGGATCGGTTGCTGATCTCAGAGAGTCGCGACTCCACTTTGTTTTGAGTCTCCTCTTCTACTCCGAAGTTTTCGATGAAGACATCCAACTTAGCGTCGATAATCTCCTGGCGGTACCGCATCTCTCGGGCATGAAATCCTTCGAGTAAGATGAGTAGGATCGCTTTGCTAGCAGAGATGTCATGGTATTCTGCGATCGCGTCAATTCCCGCGGCGACATCGTCGGGGACATGCGAACTAATATTCCTTGACATTACGATCAGATAATCTCATCCAGACTATTAAACAATTCTCGCCAAATTCCAATGTAGGCACTAGTTCTACAGACTGAACAGGCCGAGTGCCTCGGGGCTTGACCCCGAGGCGGTTCACGGTCATCGGAGTCATCCGAGACTGTCAATTCCACTCTCAAGCGAAAGTACCACCCGCCTCCTCGAGCTGGTCAAGGTGGTCGTGGAGTCGGTCACCGGTCCATTGAAAGAGGTTCAGTACTTCACAAAGCCAGTTAGTTAGAACGTCTGCTTGCTGAGGATGTGCACTCCAACAAGCAAGCAGACAACGTAATCCACGAAGACCAACTTCTTAACTTTCTCGTCAACCGGCTTGACGAGGAAGTACCGCTTTCGCTCGCTAACAACGCTGAGATCACTGCTGAAGACATCTATGAGGTCCTCGTCGGCGCGTGCGCCGACGGGACCTCAGTCTCTACGCTGTGTGCTTCGAGCAAGAACGCACCCGCTGCGAACACAATTCTCTACCATCTCCGGACGAAGCTCGAGCCAGAACGGCTCGAACGAGTCGCTAATACGCTCCTTCGGAAGGATCTCGATCAACTGCTCTCCGAGCAGGTGGAGGTCTGCGTAGACCTCCATCTGCGGCCCTACTACGGTGACGAAGATGAGACAGATGGGATCTATCACTCGCAAGCAAAGCGTGGAACCACTGCCTTTCACGCCTATGCCATACTCTACGCGCGTGTGACAAACAAGCGATTCACCCTGGCAGTGCGCCGTCTCGAAGACGGCGACACTGCCAGCAGTGTCCTCGCGGAGTTTCTCGGTGTGCTCGACGGCCTTGACTTCAGCGTCAAGGCCGTCTACCTTGACCGTGAATTCTACGACAGCAAGTGTCTCACGGTGCTTCAGGCGCACAATCACGCCTACGTGATGCCGATCGTCCGCTGGGGAAAGGCGATCAAGCAGGAACTCTCCGAAGGCTGGAGTCGCGTCATCCAACACGAGCTGACGGGCAAACTCGACGGTCACAGCTGGACCGTCGAGTTTCCCGTCTACATCGACTGTACCTACCAGAACGGACGCTACGATGAACACGGCGTGGCGCGTCACGGCTACGCCGCTGACGCGCCGTTCATCGACACGCCACGGGACGCTCGATACCACTACGCGAAACGCTTCGGTATCGAGGCCAGCTACCGACTCTCCGAGCAAAGCATTGCAACGACATCAACACAAGATCCGGTCGTACGGCTGTTGTACGTTGTGGTGAGCCTGCTGTTGCAGAACGTCTGGCGGTATCTCCACTGGGAATTTGTGGCGACGCCGCGCCGTGGCGGGCGTCGCCTCTGGTCCTGGTCGTTCAAGGAGTTCATTAACATGGTCCGACGGGCAGCGTGGACGGCCCTCACGGTGCGTCGGGCCGTCCCCGCGAACCGGCCACCTGATGATCGGTTCCACCGGTAACCGGTGACCGAGGACGCCCTATTCGACCAGTGGCAACACCGTCGCGTCGGCGGCTGATCGCCGCCGACTGCGACAGCCTCTCGTCTCTTGTTGCCGGTTAGATTGTCGGAGAACAGATCCGGCTCTGATTCGTCGGCAAATCAGGCTTCAACACCGTTGGCTGAGACTGAGTTGTGAGGTACTGAGGTTGTCTTTATCCGTCCCTCCAAGGAGGAGGACCGGTGCATCGTCATACGACCAGTACCACGGGTTCTCGGGACTTCGACGGACTCGATCAGTCATATCTCGTTACTCCCGAGTAGAGGGGATAAATCATTTGATGCGTACAATAGGAGTAGAACCTGACAGTATACGTAGTGGGGTTGGTGGACTGGTGACAGACACGTTCGAGTCAAGAACGAAGCGATAGATAAGCAGCTCTCATTGGCCGACTGTTTCAGATGAGAATATGTCTAAAGTCAGTAACTACGAAATCGAATCGAAAATCCATTTCTCACTCCAATATGGACTTCTATGCAGACCTTCTCTTGACGAAATGTGTGGATGTCAACAACGTGTGAGTCGGGTGGGAGAGTTAACGATCAGCAGTTGTACAGATCTCTTGAAATGGGAAACCGCTTTTCCTCTCCCGATACTACTGTCTCTGCGTCCGCCGCCTGCAGCTACCCTACTTCCCACATCTCTCCTGAAAATGTCTCCTCCGGAAGAGAGATTGCATCTTCCTTCGCAAGCTCGTGAACCGAGTTCCTTTGCGGCCCTGCGTTGGGGTTTCCACTCGTTGTCGATGATTCATTGTTGGCGACCATCGGCGGTACTTCCTGACCTATACCCACAACTCGAGGACGGCCAACCTTCCTCGCTGCGTTGCTGCCAGTTCGATGCTGCATCGACCCTCGCGATGATTCGGCCGGGTGGCAGTTTCTCGAATTGTGCTGACCAGCGCTACTCCTCATCCGGTACTCGTACTGACTACTCGAGGTTGAACTTCTCATCCTACCTCGAGTAGGTGAATCCTCACACTGCCACGACCCAGTCAAATCCTCCACGTCGCTAACTGAGGTTGAATCCTCCACGTCGCCAAGCACCTTCGGGAATCCATTGCAACCCTGTAGCCTAATCCCCCACTCCCCAAAGCCAGGCAGACCCCCCTACCGTCGCGCGCGGCGGCGGCGTTGTTCTCCTCCCCCTTCGACGCTGTTGGAATCTCACCCCTCCCAATGCAGACTGTACTTCGGCGGTCGTCGCGATGAGTCGGTCCCGGTCTCGAGTTGTCTCCAGACAGTTCCATCTCGAGTCGTCGCCGGTTGGTCCAGTCTCGAGTCTACGTCAGCTCAAGGTGTCCCCTATTCTCGTCGACGGCCCGACCCCACCTGCGTCTGTTGCCTCCACCTCGAGTTTTCTGTGACTCCTCTGTCCTCGAGTCAGTGTTCACTCGTTCACCTTCCATCCTCCTCGGTCGACCCTCTCGAGGAGTACCCCCTGTCCTGGCCGTCCCGATCGCGTCGGTTTTCGATCTAACATCCACTCTCGACCATCCCCCAGGCACACGTCATTGACCTCGCCCAATCAAACGGCCCCCTCCTCGAGCTAACAGCGGAACTACTGGGGTCGCTGGCATCAACTTCTCATGTCCAATCCTCGCAAATCAAAACTCCCCCACCTCTGTATCAGATAACTGAGAGGCTCAAAATTTAGTATCTCCCCCGACTCCCAAATCAACCATCGGTCACTCGGCTCCGCCTGATTCATTCGCTTGGCGTCTCACCATCTCATGAGGTCTACCCTTGAACAGTAATACTGTAATTTCCAAACCTTATGAGATACGGGTCGTGTGCCATATTAGAGAGTCTATAAAGCCCTCTGAGGCCGTAAAACCTTATGAGATAGGATTATGGGGTAGGGGTCGTCTATAGAAAACCCCTCGTATTGCACCGCCGTATGGCTATTACAAAATTGGTAGAATATAATTAGTAAAGTATATGGGGTGCGTCTTAAGTCACCCCCGTACTACTATAACCACTACAACTGGAGTCGTAATTATATTCTATAGGAGAACGCCTCAAATCCGACCACGTCCCCCTATATCGTATCCTATAGACACACCCCTCTATTGGATCCCCGTATGGCTATTACAGAATTCGATTTTTGAACGAACACCTTTGGACACCTGAAGCCAATGGCTATAGAGAAGACCCGCTATCTGGACCCCGTCTTGCTATTACGGATTCTATAGAAAAAGGTGCAAAACGCGGCCCCGTCTGTCTATAGAAATATATCCTCAAATCGACCATCACACGGAGAGGGTTAGATTCGTCCCTATAGGAAATACCTCCAAACGCGCCGCCGTATGGCTATTACAAGTTCTATAGAATAACCCCCATATTACAACTACGTCTTGCTATTATTGTAGATATGAGTCTATCAGTTTACCATATTTCTTACACAACCTCCGATTTCTGATATCCGCGACGCCTGAATTGCGATTGTGATTTGGATTTTTTTAAACTAATTCCGCTATAGGAATACCATGGTATTGGATAAGGAATGGTCTATGGAACAGGGTCAGGAATGGTCTATGGAACAGGGTCAGGAATGGTCTATGGAACCGGGTCAGGAATGGTCTATGGAACCGGGTCAGGAATGGTCTATGGAACCGGGTCAGGAATGGTCTATGGAACCGGGTCAGGAATGGTCTATTGTGACTCACTGAGCCTCTTTGTAGCCATATAGAAAATCAGTCGTGTGAATGCGTTAGCCCAAGAAACAATATTGGGATGGGAAATGAAGAAGCGAGTCGGGTATCTAGTGTGTGTTAATGTAGAGGGTGCATCTCACTCAACCATCTCTCGGAGGTTGTTTATGCCCAGGATTTTGCTTGCCCCGGGATCGTCCAAGGTTTCATTGATCTTTTCGAAGCTTCGGGTGCCTTTGGATGGTGTGTCTTCGAGCTTGTTAGACAGACTATTGAGGAGGGTTTCCGCCCCATCGTAGTTCTCCACGACCCAAATGGCATCCCCATACCCTTCCGCGAGTTTCTCGTAGTCTCCTTCTACGTGTGGGCGATGTTCAGGAGTGATCTCAACTTCCACTAACTTGGCAGAGTTGTCTGGTGACTCTTTGGTGTCCTTCGCATAGACATCCAACTTTTGACTGTTGTCTCCATTTTCGAGGGTGTGGTACATGGAGACGTCGTAGCCCTGTTGATCATAGTAGGTCGCTATAAGCCGTGTACCTATCCGGTGGAGAGGTGACTCCCCACCATATTCACCTCCTTCTTTAGGTGAGAGGTCTCTGTCGAGTTCCACTTGCGCTTTTTCTGTGGGATAGTAATATACTTGGTAGCGCCCAAGATGAATCTTCTCAAGGTACTCTTGGTCAACGAGGTCTTCTGCATACTCACTCCAGTGAAGCTCTTTCATCGGCTGTGCTAGAGTATAGTTTTTCACTCCGTCTGTGAGGGCGTCAAAGACCATCTCGAGGAAAGCAATTTCTTGGTGGGAGAGTTCAGTGTTCGATGCTCGAGCAGACTTTGTGGGTTCATCAGGTTCGTTCTCCTCACCAGCTGTGGCGATCCGAGTCCCACTGGTGTCGTCGATTGCCTCGTGGTCCCGACTGAGACAGTGCCGTTCACGGCTGCGCCTTCGGACTAGTTTGGTCTTAGGGGAGACCTCAAAGGGGCCTTCTTTGTGACCTGGGGGAATAGGGAGGGGGCGGAGTGTCAATATCTCGGGTTTGGACTCATGGAACCCTGTGGATGGGAGTTGGACAACCCATTCCCCACGGCGAAGGCCGGCAATCCGATCTTTGATCTCCTCTGTTTCCAGATCTTCATGGAACAAGGACTCGGCTAGCATATCGTCCGTCGCGATGTTGCCGATGATCTTGGTGTTGACGTTGTTGAGAATCTCCTTGTAGGCCCGACGGTTGGCATGTGGATCTTCTCCCAACACTTGTTCAGGGTACTGCATGATCAGCCCCAGGGACAAGTTGAATTCACGCCCTTTGGGGAGGAGTTCGTTGTAGACGATTTCGTTCCGGGCCACGTCCGAACTCTCTTCGATGATGACGTTGGTGATGTAATCTTCACTGTTGGGCGTCCAAATGGATTGCACCGACGTCCACAGGTGCGAGAGAAAGAGAACGGTGAAGATCTGACTACTCTGTGATCGCAGGTTCCCGGTGTCGAGGATCAGCACCTTGTTGGAATTGAGGATGTTCTTCAGGTCGAGCATTGGTATTTCCGAGTGGTCATACCAGTTGTTCTCATCGTCCCAGTATTCCTCACTGATTGTGTACGAGAGCATATTCCAGATGAAGTCCCGCTCCTTGAGTTTCCGGATCCGGTTTAGTACTGCGTCTGTCGTGTTCATGAACTGGGTCTGGTCCTTTGTGAGGTGGGACTCGAGGATGCTCCTGACCTGACTGTCGGTGGTGCGAGGGATGGCCTTGTTGACCTTGTCTGCGTCCTCTACAGCATCTTCAACTTCTTTCCCCCACTGTTGGAATTGTTGTGCAGCTTCCATCAGTTCACCAATGGAGAAGTAGTCGGTGCCGTAGTTGCGGTCGAACTTGGCTTTGATGAGGTTCTTGAGGATTTCATTGGCAACGAATGCCTGATCAACGGTGTCTCTCCCAAGGACGAAGCGCAAGACCTGAAAATAGTGATCCGTGATATCTTGAATAGCCGCTTCACGTTCTCGGCCTGCACCTCGAGTAAGGGGTCGCAAGTCGAAGAAGGGCATCCCTGGTATCTTCCCATTCTTTTCAGGGATTTGGATGTACTCGACGTCCTCTAGGCTACCGAAGAGTGTCCGGTGGCACCGGAGATAGTTCTCACACATGTCCCCGTTCTTGGGGTCGATCAAGATGAGGGGTCCATCGAGGTCCTGATGGGCAGTGAGCATATCGTTGATCGTGGCGACGGTTTTCCCACTCCCGGTCGTTGCCGCTCTGATGTAGTGGTGGGTGAGGTCACTAGCTGACAACGAAAGGGCATCCCTATGGTTGATCTTTTGGGTCCATTCGTTTTTGCTTTCGATGGCGCTGATGTCAATAGTGTCCTGGTCATTATCACGGATGGCGGTGACTGCATGACCGATGGTCATCCCGTTGGAGAATTTTTGGAACACCTCTTCGTTAGGAGAGGTAAGTGGGGATTGGGCTGCCGGAAGTCCACCTGTCCCTCCTCGAGAGGCTTTTGGGAGGGAGTCAATCGAGGGGACCGTGATGAAGCTGGCGAGTTCTTTGATGTTGCATACCAGCATAGGTTTCCGTCGGGTGATCATCTCCCACCCAGTGGGGTACGTCAGAGCGTGCTTCAGCATCCGCTCATACTCATTTTTATGCTTGCCCAAGTATTTGCCTTCGATGGAGTAGAACTGGCCACTGAGTTGGTTCAGTGAGTCCTGTAGGTTCTGAGCGCATTTCTCTTGGGAAGTTGCTGCCCGAATAGTCAAGTTGTACGTGTGTGCGGGGTCCTTCAGGTCAATCTGAGCCATTCGGCTGGTCCCTGATCGCGGACCTGCTGTTTGTGAGTCGTGGATGGTGCCCCCGATCTCATGTGGAGTGTCCCCACGGTGACGTTCTTGTTTCTCCTCTTGGCTGACGCCGAAGAGGGCGTCGATAAAAGACCGAAGCATGAGGCCGGCTGTGCTGTGGACGCCTTGCTTGAGGTTGCCTTTGTGCCGTTCTGCTTTCCGAGACCAATCAGCTCGTGGCTCGAAGACCATTTGGATTAGCACCGTCCCTTTCGACTGGACAATGGTCTCGAGCATGTTCGAGAGAGGGGATCGGTCACTGAGGTTGAGGTCGAAGGTGGTGAGTGTGGTCATCCAGTCCTTTCGCCTCTCTTCAATGCCGTCAAACCGAACCATATGCGGAACTGATTCGAACTTGTTAGTGATGTCGAACTGATCTCGGTCAAATTCGAAGTTTTCGGGATACTGTGAACGGGTTACGGACTCGAGGCGATCACAGTCGACGTCCCCCTTCTCACCGGGTCCAAGGTAGAACTTGAATTGGGGTTCTCCTTTGGGTTTGTAGATGATGAATTCAAAGTTGGTCATCCCCTCGATGCTGTCGATGTGCTTTTCCATATCCAAGGGGAGTTTTCGCCCCGATCCGTATCGATGAAGCCCATAGAGTTCTCTGGTTACGGTTTCAGAATTAATCTCCTCTCTCACAGGAGTTATCCTGATATACTCTTGGTTTGATTCGATTTCTTTGATGAAATCTTCAGTGTCATCGTTTTCGCTGCCTCTCTCTTCCTCACCCGGCAGGTGTGGGCTAATAGGAGACGATTCAGGAATATCTTTTCTAGACTGTCTCGAGGGTGGGTTTTCCCACTCCCCTTCTACATCTGATGAGGGATCTTGGTCGGGCGATCCTTGATTAGGTGGGTTGTCTGGGGCCGCCTGTGGGTCTGAAGATGGGGAATCATCTTCAAGACTAGCTAGGTATTCACCTTGCTTGAAAGGGTCAATCAGATCGTTTGATTCGGACCTTTGAGTCTCAGTCGAGCGCGGTTTTTGAGATGGGCGATCATCTTTCTTCTCTTCTTTTTCTCCTGTCACGTTTGACTCTGAGTTCGAAGGCCATTAATAAATTACGGCCAACTTATGTAAGTATAAATTCGTTAGCGAATTGGAGATTCACCTCTATGAATCTCCCACAGATTGTTTCCCGTTCCCGTATAACGGATCCTATTGAGAAAATCCCCCGATCCGACCCTATACTGCTATCGTATTAGGTGTCTAATCTGATGTGGAGGTTCCGCCTTGAGGGTGGAAAATTCTCCTCGAGGACGATGTGAAATTTGTTGGAGTTGCATTGCTAGTAATTGAGGGTCGCGCGTGAATCAGAATTAGGCTGGTCACCCTCAAGATAGGGCAAACGTTCACCCAGAGAGTAATGTTCAATGAAATTTTTAGTTTTTGTTACAGCCATACAGACGTAAATAAGCTGTTGTGGGTTGGACAAGTGCAAAATCTCGTTGTCCACAGAATTGCGAGCCAAGTGCCACGAGATTTGACCTCGAGATGGGACACTGCAGGGACGGCGGTTCCGCTGTACGAACGACGAGTGTAACGTAGTGCAAGACCACGCCGACCGGAACGCATCGGTGAACATCGCGTGGCGCGAGAAGGCAAAACTCGACGGCAACGATTCGGATTACCGGACTCACAAAACCCAGCCGCAGGTGCGGTTGGTGCGTCTGTCCGGGTCGGGGCGTGTAAGTCGCTCACCCTCATCCCGTTCCCTCGCGGAATAGGGAGTGCTAGCGCACTGCTGAGGGAATCTAGAAAAGCCTCGAGCCATCGTGCCCGAGGCTGTTTACTTAGGAGACTGTCGTTGGTATCGTGGCTTCCACCACAGAGTTGTCCAGGGGTGACGACGATTAAAGCGAGTTCGACCTCGAGGACGGTAATTGCTTTCCCAACTACAGACGTTGCTCCTCTGTAGCCTTCCCGACGTCGTCCTTTCAGCATTCACTATATCACCGAATCAAGCGGCGGTCGACCCACCATCCTCCTTCGCTGGGCGACCAAACTCAACCTTGAACTCAGTACCATTGGTGCCGGTCTCGACAAGTTTTATATTACCACCGTATCGCAACAGCAACTCGTGGACGAGATACAGGCCGATACCGTGGTTGGCTTCCATACTTGACTCGAACAGCGATGCTTGCTTGGACTCTGGAATGCCGGGCCCATTGTCTGCTACACGAACTTCGACGGTATCAGACCATTCCTCAACGGCAACCTCTATCTTGGGCATCGGGCTGTCATTGTGTTTGACCGCGTTTGAGAACAGGTTCCGAAAGACGCGGGGAAGGAGATCGTCCGCCTCGACAAAGATATCATCCGGGATGTTCGCCGTCACCTCAACCTCCTCCCTTGCCTGTACCTTCTCCAACTCCTCGGTCAGCACCCGCGACAGGTTTCGCGCTTCGAGAGAGCCCGTCCCCTGTATTGATGCGATGAGGATTCGTACATCAGTGATGATCGTGGCCATCTCCTCACTCTGTTGGTAAATAACCGATAAGGCCCCTTCTTGAGTGCCCTCGCCCTCAAGGCCATGTTCGGCATATCCTTGAATGATGTTGACGTTGTTCAGCACCTCATGGCGAAGCACACTGTTCAGATACTCCAATTGGTCGGCATGATACTCGGCGGCGGCCCGCTCCGTCCGGAGGTGCTGGTTGAGCTGTGCCCGCTCAATGGATCGCGCCTCGATGGTTCCGACGACCGCACCACCAGTGGTGCTGATCGCTACGATCGACATCACCCACCCAAAAAGGAACTCAGTGTTCATTTGATCAGCCAAGAGGGCCATTACGGGGGCGTTGAGGAAGAAGAGGAATACAACGGCACAGAGGATCCAAGCAGCCGCTCGCGGGTACCGCGATCTCGAGGTGTCTCCCCGATACAAGAAGACGCCACAGAGGACAATGACAGCGCTCAGTGTGCCGTAAAAGCCGACGTTGATCACTCCCAAGGCTGAGAAGAGGTCGCTGACACTGTTGAATATGAGAAAATAGCTGTTCCCGGCAAGGAGGATGCAGATACCGACTGCGTAGAAGATGCGTGGGCCAGCCCGTTGTAACACCCGGTAAAGGAGGCCATCTTCTCCCAGCCCCTCGCTCCCTATTTGTTCGGTGAATTGTGCCATATCAGATGGTCTAGGTGCGAGCTACAAAGTGATGTGAGAAAACTCTGGTGGCGAACAAGAAACCGACAACGCACGACTTCGACTTCGGAGGATATCACTACTGTCGTGAGAAATGGTTAAATTCCAATATATTCACCCACCGTCTCGCGTGCGTCTGTGAGGAGTACGGTATCAGCCTCGAGGTCAAGTCAGAGTCGTGGACGAGTCAGACGGATCCCGAGTGTGGCGACCACGAGGAGACGATTCGCCACGGGAATACGCTAACGTGTCCGTGTGGCTTTGAGGGGAACGCTGACCTCGTGGCTTCAGAATCGCTCCTGAGACGGCAGACAGTAGAAGTACGGTCGATGGCACGGCCTGTGTACCTCAAGTGGAACAATCACGATTGGCGGGAACACCATAGCCCGCCCTCCATCGCGGAGACAACGGCCAACGAGGAGTACACAAACCAAAGTACCGCTTTGGGCAAGAATATCGCTCTCGGGGACTCGGACGCCTGAGACTCCCTCGAGAGGAATCCCGCGACTTCAGTCATGGGTGGATGTCAATCGTGTCGCCTTCCTTGCGATCTTTGTACCACCAATACCCAATCATCAGAGGAACGACAGGAATGATGT
Source organism: Natronolimnobius sp. AArcel1 (assembly GCF_011043775.1). Lineage (NCBI taxonomy): Archaea > Methanobacteriati > Methanobacteriota > Halobacteria > Halobacteriales > Natrialbaceae > Natronolimnobius > Natronolimnobius sp. AArcel1. The sequence continues at coordinate 20,768 of NZ_JAAKXY010000008.1, forward strand.
GGATGACCCACAACAGTAAAAGGTGGTTGTCCCCGCCGATCCGCTGGAGAGATCGGTAGAGCAACGCCTCGTACTCGAGGGCGAAGTGCCACGCCGCGGGGATCATCAGGATAGCGGGGACAATTGCGCCAATGAATCCGAGCGAGAGGACTTCTGGTGAAAGTCCGATCCGGATGAGAACCTCCGTAACGACGACCTGTGGAATGCCGAGGTACGATAGCCCCACGAGGAGAACGTCCTCAGCAGGTAACATTGAGGCGTAGGCCGTCGCACGCTCCGGATACAGCTGGTGGTACGCGAGAACAGCACTCGCCCAGAGGTAGCCAGGAACGAAAAGCACCGCACCTAGCCGTCTCGAACTTGGCAACGAATGGGTTCGCACCTCAGAAATCGAACGGGGTTCATACCCAAGGTACGTCCCGCCGAAATTGACATCAGCAGTACTGTTCAATTCGACGCTTGTGTGTTCGTGACCGGAAACCGGGAGGTAGTCTCGCTTCTTCGCTCCACTACTTCCCTCTCGAGACGGCGTCAGGCCGGATTCCTTGCCGAGCAATTCCACTTGCGTCGTCAGTTGCTCGAGGAGGTATGGAAATGTCTTGAACCACGGGAGCAACCGGAGCGGCATGACGAACACGACTGCGAGTGGTAGAATGAAAAATGAATAGAGCATCCCCAGACCGAGCGCATTCGCGAGATCGGCCGGTAAAATCAGGGTGACGAAGAAGGCGATTGGAACCAACAGTACAAACAGAAGAACGGTGGCAGTAATCAATGCACCATAGGCGGCAAGAACGCGGATAGAGAGATCACGAAGCCCGATATCGATGTGTCCTTTGACCTCACTGTCCGCGTACCGACGGAGGTACAACACGATCATTGGTAAGAAGAAGAGAAGCAGAGCAATCAGACCAAACACAGGATTCCCCTCGTTGAACAGGCCAGTAACGGGGAAGAGAATGAGCCAGGTGAGAAAGACCGTCGACACGAGCACCCCAAGGCCGACGTACACGGACTTCACGAAGTCGACAGGATCTGATAGAACCCCCCTCACCCAGTCGACTCGTAGTAAGGTTCGTCCGTAGTGAGAGACTTCTGTCCGGTTCACGAGGTACGCGGTTACAAAGAACAGATTGAGTCCGGGTATCACTGATAGTATCCAGTAGTGAGCACCTCGAAACCGTGGCCAGGATTCCGCCTGATACATACGTTCAGCGTCTTTGTACATCGACCCAATGAGGAGAGATATAACGGCGAACATTATTCCCCAAGCACCTATTGGGGAGAGCTGTTGTAAGGGATCGAAAACGAGGAGGAGGGCGAACATTCCGACGAGAGAGGTAAGCAACGTCACGTACCAGATTGACACCTGAGACTCTCGAGGATCGAACCACAACTCCGGCTTGGAGTCGCCGCTCTCCCTCGTCTCGTCTTCCGCCATTCCTTCAGACTCGGCAAACGTGAAGCGTTCATCCTTAATTCCGGTTGACTCCGCCGTTCCACCATCGGTGAGGTCTCGAGACGACGCGGCGACCTCCGTCAGGGAGATGCGTTCAATCTCTTGTTCTTCAAGTGCCTTGTCGGCCACAGGTGTCACGTTGACGTCGGTCACCAGTTGCACCACGTCGGCGTCGTTTTTCCCCTCAAGTTCCGAAAGGCGCTCGACATTCTCTACGGTGACCTGTTCAACTGGCTTTGTCACGACCAGAGCGACCAGCGTCTGGACTCCACAATCGGTCTCTCTGACGCCGCCGATCCCTCCGATCCCGTCACGGTACTGCTTCGATTCCGTCTTCCACCCCCTTCCCCTGAGGTGATTAGTGACCTCTTCGATAACCCCCGTTACGATCATGTCCTCCAGTTTAGACATATAGATGATAATATTTCTGATCGAGACGGATTACGCCCATCGACTTTCGCGGAAGCGATCGGACAACTTTGGCTCGGCACCTCGAAGGAACAGCCAAAAACCACACAAATGAAGGTGTCAACCGATGGTCTCGGTACTCATAGGGTTACGGAGAATCAAGGAGAAAGCCCCGTCCTTCAGGGTGGAGAGGATGTCAACCAAGATTCCATGGGGTTGGATCGGATAGGCCGGTCATAGTAGATGAGGCTGATTTTCACTCTCATAGTAATGTTCACAGAAGATTGGTTTCGTTTTACGGCCATACATGCGTAAATAATCTACACCCAGCGGTTCTGAGTGATTTCGCATTGGTGACGCTACTTAGCTCGAAAGTTGCAGTCTGTGTTTCGCGTATGAACCGGCAAAAATCCGCTCAGGACTCATCACACAGTTGTTCGAGTCTGCTGTCGACCAAGGGGTCGTCAAGACTCGTCCGGTGTGTTTCGGATGCCTGGTCTGTAGATTCGGGGTGGCTTACAGTCCTATTACCAGGACGCCCGTGGTGGCGATCAACCACATACGTGCGGCCACCGGTCGCTGCTGCGGGAGAGATTGGATGAGGATGGATGATAGCTCGGAGTGGCCAGAGTACGGCGTATGAGTAGCCCGAGGCGTTGACGAGCGCACAGAGCAGCGCTATGATGACGGAACTTCCGAACGTGCGCACTGGATCTTCCAGAGCGTTCGCATGGTCGACTCCAACGTATTTTCATGATGTACAAATAATTGCATAGTATGCAAAGTTCGAAAATCAGTCTCGATTTTCCGTTTCCGGAAGAGCGTACTTTCGGATACCAAGCAATGCAAGATATTCTGCACCCCCCGTGAACAATCTCCTCGAAGCGTTCACACAACAGGAAGTTGTGACGATTATCAACCTTGGTGGGCAATCGCATGAGTGTGTCTGCGACTAGTACTCCTCGAGTTGTGAGACAGATGACGGTCACGGGTCGCTGAGAAAAGACGACCTACGCTCCGGATGAACTAGACTGCGCCGGCCGTCGATACCGAAGATACCACACGAGGACTGCAAGCACAGTTACGACGAGCGCAGGCCATCGATCACTGCTGCGATAGAGGTTCGGTGAGGGTGGATGGTAGTTCGAGAGTGGCCAGAGCACGGCGTATGAGTATCCCGAGGCGTTGACGAGCGCCATATCCAACACGTGGTGGGAAGTAGCGCCGATGAGGAAGAGGGCAATCGCCTGGGTGCGATACTGTGGGGCGAGGACGAGCGCACAGAGTAACGCCATGATGACGGAGCCCCCGAGCGTGTGCAGTGGGCTCCACGAAAACGGTATTCCGAGTGTTGTTGCGACGGTGGCATCAGAGATGACGAGATTGATTTTAACAAAGTCTGGTGCAATTGCGCCGAGGACGACCAGTGAAATGTGGGCTGGGCACATCCAATCAACCCACCAGGAGAGACTGACGCCGATGATGAAGCCAGTCAGGGCGTGAGTGAAGACATCTGCCATTAGTTTCCACCTCGAGTGTCCTGCGGTGATTCTCGGTATGAGAGCGACAGTGGCTGGTCTCGTGGGACAAACACGAGTTGTCTGCGGTCGAATCGCCAATGGCGGATGAAGTGGCCAAGTGCGAAGAGGCCGCCGATGAACGAGATGATGTACATATAGATGCCTTCCCAGGGTTCGCGGGTTAGCGCTCGCTCAGCCTCGAGTGTGTCCGTGCTGGTGAGCGTCCCGAAGGCAGTGACGGGGTCGCCGTCCTCGAGGGTATCACTTTCGTGGAGATTTTCGTCGGCGTATTCGACTGTAACATGGTGTTGGGATGGGTGCTCGAGTTGGATGACAACCGGATCAGTGTCGACGGCCGTGCCCTCGAGGGATGCTTGGTCGCCAACATATGCATCTGGGTTCGGACTGACGTGGCTCTCGTCGGGATAGTCGTTTGCTGCGGTGTCGTAACCCGGTAGCGTCCCGTACCAGATCATGAGTCCGCCAAGAGCACAGAGGAGAACGAGTGCAACAAGAAGTCGAAGTCGGTGTTTGGACAGGTCCAACGGAGTCATCGGAGTTCAGTGTCGGTGTATGTCGGCACCAGCGTATGGCTTTTGTGGAACAGGTCTGGACGTTGTTTTTGTGAATGGGATCGGTGATACCCACCGATTCATATGTATTCTTCACATCACCCGGTATACGAAAGTTAAAGTGTTCTCGGCCAAAAGATTCAATAAGGGATGTCCCAAGAGCAAGAGACGGCGTATTGTGAACGGTGTGGTGAGCAGCAACCGGTCAAGAAGACGGTTCCGTGGCAGCCGGATCTCTGTGGGACCTGCAGCACCGAACTCGAGGATTAGTCCTAATTGGTGTTCAATCCTTACTAGAGAAGTTATTACCGCTGAGCTTGGAATATAATTAACAAGTCGATGTGAATAACTCACAGTGTAGTGATTTGGGAGGGCCAGTTCTGCACTCAGTGTTGAATGACATAGATGGCCCAAGAATTAATCATACACCAAAATAATGTGTGTAGCATGTCAAATACGACAGATGGCGATGTCTTCACTCAAACTCTTCAAAACCTCCATTCTGATTTTCAAGCTAACCCCTTCGAGTACGGAAACGAAGATATGATTCTCCCCGAGTTGTATCATCGGTTGAAGCTGGAACTGGACCAAACACGACTTCCGGCTAAGTTCGGAGTTGAATATGGAGACGACTCCTGGAAGGTTCAAAAAGCGTCTGAATCGACAGAGGCAGGCGAGGTAACCCGAACTCGAACAGAAACAGCCTTTATACATGATAGTGATTCCTGGATCCCATCAAATCGATCAATGACGTTCAAATTTGATTTGACTATCTTTTCGGAATCCGAATCGTTGCTTCTACAGAGTAAGCGCACTGGCCCAAGCAACTATTTTGATTCTGGGAATGAAATCTCTGTTCTGGCCGAAGTGAAACACTCAAAGAATCTAAGCGGGAACGATTTTTACTCACAGGAGAAAGGAATCAGTGATATCGTTGCTCTCTCAGAGTTCCCTGGAGAGGTTCATGAGCGCACGTTTCTGTTCTTTGATTGGTGGCCCGAATATCAAGATGGTACTGAGCGATTCAGCAAGTATAAATCTAAACTACTCGCTCAACTACCAACTCTTTCATCACCAGTCACTATTCGATACCTTCCTCGTATAGGTGACGAGCAGACGTTTACCATTTCATAACTAAATCCGTAATCCACATTCTGTCTGTTTTTGGGTCGAGGTGGCCGATCTGGCGGTCCCTGTCTTTTGCCTCTATGAATTCATTTCGAAGATGGTGTGGGAAGCGCCTCATTCAAATGGGTAGCGAGGCCGATTCCGCCCCACCTTGGGCAGGGTTGAAGCCGACACTCGCCACTACTAACCTCGAACTATCTTGACCCAAACATTCAGTTTTGATTATCTGTTAATAGAAACAATGGGTAAGCGCAAGGACTCGAATCACGTGTTGGAAGAACAATCGAAAGGAAAAGTACGGACAGAACTCGCTCAGTGGGTGGTAAATGCGCTGGATGATGAGGACTATGCGTTTGATTATGAAATCCGGCCGGTTGGTGAGTTTGTGGATTCTGGTATCGTCGATCCGTCACCGTTCTACGCTCAGCTCAAGGCTTCTCGGTGGTTTGATGACGAAGACGACATCTGGTGGGACTTCAATACCGAGTATCTCCTCGAGGACTGCTTGCAGGCATCGGTTCCAGTCGTACTGCTTGTGTATGAACGCTACGGTGACACCCTGCATTGGTGCGTCATCCAAGAACATTGTTGGGATGTTTTAGACGAGGAACGACCGGGATGGCAAGAGCAGTCCTCCGTCCGTATCAGGTTCGAACGGGATCCGATCACCGACGTGAAAGGACGGAATCACCTTCGAACTGCCATCGAGAGAACCCAGCGTCGAATCTCAACGAGAGAGTATATTGCTACGTCGCAGCGAGAAACGTTCAGTCACTCTCAGGGAACGACACTCGCATCGTCCGAGGAGGTACTCGATCACAAGCACAAACTCATCGGCGAGGCGAAATCGTTCATCGAAGCAAATCAAACCGCACGGGCTCTCCAGAAACTGATGGACGTCTATCAGCTGCCTGAAGTGGATGATCCGACGCTTGAAGCGATTAAACATCTGATAGCGCTCCGTGAAACGACTGATGTCAGCGTCGCCCTCTCTAAGATTCGATTCGCGAGTAAAGGGCTACAACTCGCCGAGGAGTACAACCGGGCGGAACTACGAGAGTCACTCGAAGACGAACTCACGAACGCACAGGAGTACGTCTCCGAGCGATTCGTCGGCGCGAAATACGATCACACGAATGCGAAACGCGAACTATTAGTTCTCACTATCGAAGATTGGGGGATATCAGATGCCGGCGCTGATATCATTGCCCAAATCCAGTGGGGCAACGGTGAGTTAGACACCGAGATGGCTCACGCGATCGCAGGCGACGATTGCATCAAATTGAAACAGTCAGGCGAATCTCGAACTCCACAGGGTATCGCCTGTGCGGAGCGAGAGCACCGGTTCGAAACCGATATGTTAGCAGAGTTGCCGTGCCTCGCGAAATGTACTGTGTGTGGGCTCTCCTGTGAGACACTCGAGGACGTCCTTGAGCAAGAGATTCCCGCTGTCTGTGATGAATGTGGGTCTCTCGGATACGATATTACGTGGCAGCGAGACACTAAATACTGTCCCGATTGCAGGGGGTCTTCGTCGTAGTTCCTGGTTCGAGCGATTCGCGTACCGACGAATTAGCGTACTGCCGTGCCGTACTACTGCATCCGTTTCGACGCCTCTCGGTCGTGTCGACTCGCGGTTATCCAAATCGACTCCGTCGATCTGCTGGACCTTCTCCGTCGTTCGGTGGCCTCCGGTCCCGTACGAGTATTCGACGGCACCTTTGTCTTCGTCGAAAGCGATCACTGCTTATATCTCCCCCTAATAACTATGATCTTACACTTTTAATTTTCTCCCGAATACGTGTAGTATATCTCTGGTTCTACCAATTCCCAGTAGTCCGAGTCAGAGCTAGGAACCTCCCGGGATTCGACCAAACCTTTCTCCTTCAGGTCCCCTAACCGAATTTTAACTATCGTGAGTAAATCCTCTTTACGGCGCATATCTCTCGTCTCTTTAATAAGGTCTATGAGTCGGCCGTACTCATGATCGGCGTCCAAAGTATACTCGGACTCATTGAAATTAAAGAGTTCCTCGGCCAACTCGTTAACGGTATATGCTATATTATCGTTCTCTTTCAAAAACTCGAGTGCAAGATCACCAACACGGGACGGGGGGTCTGATTCAAGCCATGGGTCAGAATTCGTTTTGATTGGCACGATTCTCCAGTTGCAAACTATCCATAAGAATACTTCTGAAGCAAACTGTCTTTCGCCGGTTGGCTACGGGCTCCACGAGGCCTTTTTGAGACTTCGATGATCCTTGGAGATTTGAGTGAATCGTACTCGTTTGATTGGGTAATCGTAGGGTCGTCGAAGAATCGAGACTCATTGCCTGTGATAGAAGCGTCTGACCGATCCATACCCAGAAATTGATCTAGCCTAAGCTGACGACTTCATCGTCCTCATGATGTCCAGGAGTTTACTAACCGTTTATGTACCCTGATATGCATGTTTTCGTATGAATTGTAAGTTAGGTATTCAGATCTCCTGTAGATGAAGACCGCCGTGGCCACTGGTATCGAAGATACCAGACGCTGATAGCAAGCAGCGTTGCGATGATCGCGGGCCATCGATCGCTGCTGCGGTAGAGATTGGGGGAGGGTGGGTGGTAGCTCGAGAGCGGCCAGAGGACGTCGTACGAGTAGCCCGACGGGTTGACGAGCGCCATGTCTAGCACGTGGTGGGACGCAGCCCCGAGCAGGAAGAGGGCGATCGCCTGGGCGCGATATTGGGGTGCGAGGACGAGTGCACAGAGCAGCGCCATGACGACGGAGCCTCCGAGCCTGTGCAGTGGGTCCCACGAGAACGGGATTCCGAGTGTTGTTGCGACCACTGCATCGGGGATGACGAGGTAGATTTTGATGAAATCCGGTGCAATAGCGCCGAGCACAACGAGCGAAACGTGGGCTGGCCGCATCCAGTCGACCCACCAGGAGAGGCCGACGCCGATGATGAAACCGGCGATGGCGTGGGTGAAGACATCCGCCATTAGTCGTCACCTCGTATCGGGTCGTAGGTGTGGTCCGACGGCTCGTGGCGTGGAAGCGACAGTGGCTGGTCGCGTGGGACAAACGCGAGTTGCCGGCGGTCGAATCGCCAATGGCGGATGAAGTGGCCAAGCGCAAAGAGACCGCCAATGAACGAGATAATGTACATGTACGTGGCTTCCCAGGGTTCTCGGGTGAGCGTTTGCTCGGCCTCGAGTGTGTCCGTGCTGGTGAGCGTCCCGAAGACGGTGATGGTTTTGTCTCGCTCGAGGGCGTCGCTGTCGTGGAGGTTCTGGGTGGCGTGTTCGACTGTGACGTGGTGTTGGGATGGGTGCTCGAGTTGGATAACGACCGGGTCCGTGTCGACGACGGTGCCCTCCAGGGAGGCCTGTTGGTCGACGTACGCATCCGGATCCGGACCGACATGGTCTTCGTTGGGATAGTCGTTTGCTGTGGGATCGTATCCGGGAAGCGTCCCGTACCAGACCATGAGCCCGACGAGAGCGCAGATGAGGAGGACTGCAGCGAGGTGCCGTATTCGGTGTTTGGTCGGGTCCAGCGTCGTCATCTCGAGTTAGTATCGATGCATGTCGGCAACGGCGTATGGCTTTTGTGGAACAGGTCTGGAAGTTGTTTTTGTGGATGGGATTGTTGAGACCCACCTATCCATATGTATTCTTCACATTACCCGATATACGAAAGTTAAAGTGTTCTGGGCCAAAAGATTCAAATAGGTATCAAGTCGGATCCCCCGGCCACCGTGCCCGGGGTTGAAGCCGACACTCGCTGCCACTGACCACTACCTATTAAGTACCTCTATCATCTATTGAAGCCTGTGGCAGACGGCTACCTGAGACGTACCGCAATCACCCGCCCTATTCTCACCACCGAGCAACAGGACTTGCTCGATGCCACCATCGATGAGTGGAAAGCTGCCTGCAACATCAGCAGTCGAATAGGATGGGAACACGGTGAGACGCGGAAAACTTCCCTCCAAGACCTTGCCTACGACAAGGTGTTAGGGGAAACACGTCTCGGAAGTCAACATGCAATTCTCGCCACTCATCAGGCCGCAGCCGCGCTTGATGGTGTCGAAGCAATCGAAGACCTTGATGAACACTACAAAACGTCTCGACCGGAGTTCAGCAGTAACACGGTGAAATACGACACGCGGACGATGACGCTGTTCGATGACGGGTCTGTTTCGCTCTCCACGGTCGATAGTCGGATTCAGTGTGATCTGAACCTCCCTGACGAAGTAGACGGTTATCAACACGAATACATTAACGACGACGAGTGGGAAGTAACGGAGTCTACGCTGTCGAAGCGCGATGGCGAATACTATCTCCACATCGGGTTTCGCAAAGACAAGCCCGAGAAACAGGTCGAAATACAGGATGACGACGAGGACAGGACAGTTCTCGGCGTTGACCTCGGCATCGTCAACATCGCCACCACCAGCACGGCGTACTTCGCGTCGGGGAGGGAACTTCGACACCAGCATCGAGAGTTCGAGCGGATTCGCGGCAACATTCAGCAGACCGGTACACAATCTGCCCATCGAACGATTCAGCAGATGAGCGGAAGGGAGTCACGGTATCTTCGTGACGAACTCCATCAAGCCGCTAACCGGATTCTCGAAGAAGCACGCACACACGACTGCGAATACATCGCGTTCGAGAACCTGAAACATATCCGAGAGCGTGCGCCGCCCATCAAGGAGTTCCACCAGTGGGCACACCGACAACTCGTTGACCTCGTGGAGTACAAGGCCGAAGCCGAAGGGATAAGCGTCGAGTTTGTCAATCCGAAGAATACGAGTCGGCGGTGCCCGGAGTGTGGGCACACAAGTAAGGGGAACCGGGTGCGACAGGCGGAGTTCGAGTGTGAGTCGTGCGAAGCGACTCAGAATGCGGATTACGTAGGTGCGAAGAATGTTGGGTGGCGGTTTGTCCGTCGTGGGCTACAGTCCTCGCGGCGGACGGGCGACAGTCAACTCGCCCTGAAGTCAGGAACGGTGACGCCAAATCGGGGATTTGTCCCGTCCGACTAACCGTCGGCAGAGGCCGGGTTCACTGACAAGCCTCACGTCACCGTGCGCGGGGCAGTTGACATAAGGAATGTCCTAAGAGCAAGAGACGGCCTACTGCGAACAGTGTGGTGAGCAGCAACCGGTCCAGAAGACGGTTCCGTGGCAGCCAGATCTCTGTGGGACTTGTAGCGCTGAACTCGAGGATTAGTTCTAACGCGGTCGTATGTAGCTGGATATTGGCTTACAGTCAGTAGTTAGTTCTCGAGACTGGTTGATTGGCACTGGATTCAAATGAAATTCACCAGCAGCGTCTACTAAAGATCAGGGTTTCGTCTGGTGAATAGGGCTGTCTGCTTACCAGGTCAAGCCCTCGTAGATAATGCCGTTACGGCGTTCGATGCAGCGACGGCCGTCAACGACGACTGGTGTTGCCATTGCGTCGAATTCTTCGTCGAGTTCGCTGAATTCATCCCAATCAGTGACGACAAGTGCGCCATCAGCCCCCTCGAGTGCATCCGCGGCGGACTCGGCGTACTCGATATCGGGGAACTTGTGGGACATCTCGTCAGCAGCGACCGGATCGTAGGCGGCGACATTAGCGCCACGAGACTGGAGTGCATCGATCACTGGAATCGCCCTCGAGTTCCGGATATCGTCTGTATTTGGTTTGAACGCAAGCCCAAGGACTGCAATGCGTGCGTCCTCAGGATTGACGTGGCTCATTAGGCACTCGAGCATCCGGTTGGGTTGGCGGTCATTGACCTCAACGGTTCCCTCGAGTACGGCTGGATCGTAGTCGACTGCTTGTGCGGCTGCAATGATCGCGTTCACGTCTTTTGGGAAACAGGAGCCACCCCAGCCAACGCCGCTGCGGAGGAAACGCTCCGAGATGCGATCGTCGAGGCCGATTGCATCCATCACTTCGTATGCATCGAGGTCGAACTCTTTGCAGATGTTCCCGAGGTCGTTCACCAGTGATATTTTCGAGGCAAGGAAGGCGTTGTTCGCGTACTTGATCATCGACGCTGTCTCGGGATCGGTCTCGACGACCGGTGCGTCGTGGTGCTCGAGTAGCGGCTCGAAGACGTTGTGCAGGCGCTCGGTCGCCCACTCAGATTGGGTACCGAAGACGAGTTTGTCCGGTTGCTGGAAATCGGTGACGGCGCTGCCTTCTCTGAGGAATTCAGGATTCATCCCGACCTCGATGGCGTCGTTCTCGTTTGCTCCGCTGTGAATTGCCGGCTCGAGGGTGGCCGGAATGCTCGGTGGCGTAACTGTACTCTTGATGACGACCAGGTGACGGTCGGTTTTGTTTGCGAGTGCGTCTCCAGTTGCTTCGGCGGCTGCCTCGAGTGCACTTAGATCGATACTCCCGTCATTGTTCGACGGCGTGCCAATTGCGAGAAAGGTGACGTCGGAGTCGGGAACTGCGTCGTAGGACGTGGTCGCGGTGAGCCGGTCTCCGGCGTGGGTCTCGAGGAGGTCATCCAATCCTGGTTCGGTGATCGGTGCACGTCCGTCGTTGAGGGTATTGACGATCTCCTCGTCGATGTCAATCGCTGTGACTTCGTGACCAAGGTCGGCGAAACAAGCAGCGATCGTCGTTCCCACGTATCCACTCCCGATGACGGTGATATGCATTGGTTGGAGTGCTCGAGGCAACCAGTATGAACGTTCTGGAATTATATGCCACTGGTCATGTTCTTCGGAAAATATTTGTTGCTATGATCGAATCGGTGAGATATGCAAGCAGTTGTTCTCGCTGCAGGGAAAGGAACGCGGCTGCGTCCTCTTACGGATGACAAGCCCAAGGGGATGGTCGAAGTCAACGAAAAGCCGATTCTCACTCACTGTTTCGAGCAACTCGTTGAGCTCGGCGCGAGCGAGTTGATCGTGGTTGTCGGATATCTCAAAGAGAAGATCATCGATCACTACGGCGATGACTATCGGGGTGTGCCCATTACGTACTGTCATCAGCGCGAACAGCAAGGGCTGGCCCATGCGCTGGTAACCGTTGAAGAGCATGTTGAGGATGACTTCATGCTGATCCTCGGCGATAATGTGTTCCAGGCGAATCTCGAGGACGTCGTTCGTCGCCAACGCGAAGAGCGTGCGGATGCTGCGTTTTTGGTGGAGGAAGTTCCTTGGGACGAAGCAAGTCGATACGGAGTCTGTGATACGAACAAATACGGCGAAGTGACTGACGTTGTTGAGAAACCCGACGATCCGCCATCGAATCTGGTGATGACTGGCTTTTACACGTTCACGCCCGCGATCTTTCACGCTTGTCACCTGGTCCAGCCATCGGATCGCGGCGAGTACGAGATCAGCGAGGCCATTGATTTGTTGATTCAAAGCGGGCGGACGATTGATGCGATTGGACTCGAGGGGTGGCGTATTGATGTTGGGTATCCAGAGGACCGGGAGGAGGCAGAATCACGGCTGCAGGGTGATGAAGGGGACGACAACATGGTGCTCGAGTACGCGTCCAACTGAGTTATTGGCAATCTCGAGTTGGTTTGTGTTATTGCTGTTGATGTGAAATCAGAGTATGGATGTCGTCACCGTCGATAACAGGGGGAATCATTGTGAAGACAATTTAAGATGATGTTCGGTTTCGACCACTACGCTCACTTTTTCGCAAACACTGCTATATTCCATCAGCAGTTATCAGCCCAAGTCCTTGAGACGAGAAACACTGTGTGCAAACTATTATTCCAGCGCTGTGGTATGAGATTTCGACAAGTATTTGATGATATACCTAATATATGAGGTCACCAGGGGAACTAAAATGCATAATCAGTTTATGAGTGTGCGGGGGCACATTAGGATGGAAAGGGGGAATCAACAGATTCTATTTGGGCTTGTGATATGAAGGCAATTGTTCTTGCTGGCGGGTACGCAACTCGCCTTTGGCCGATCACAAAACACCGTCCAAAGATGTTTCTGCCAATCGGTGAAGAGACAGTCATAGATCGTATCTTCGCCGAGTTAGAAGCGGATAATAGAGTTGACGATGTGTTCGTTAGTACAAATGAACGATTCGCATCAGACTTTGAGTTGCATCTTGAAGAGAGTGAGTTTGACAAACCACAACTATCGATTGAAGAGACAACAGGCGAAGACGAGAAATTCGGTGTTGTTGGTGCCCTTGCACAGCTAATTGAGCGTGAGAATATCAGCGACGATCTAATGGTCATCGCTGGAGATAACTTAATTAGTTTTGATATCTCTGAGTTTATTGATTATTTTGAGAAAGTAGACAATCCAACACTTGCAGCTTACGATGTTGGATCTCGTGAACGCGCAAAATCCTACGGGCTAGTTGATCTTACAGGTGATCGTGTTGTTGACTTCCAAGAGAAACCAGATGAGCCAAACAGCACACTGGTCTCCATCGCGTGTTATGCATTCCCACAAGAAACACTCTCATTGTTCCCAACGTATCTTGAAGAGGGGAATAATCCGGATGAACCGGGATGGTTCGTCCAATGGCTTCAGAATCGTGAACCAACATATGCATATACATTCGAAGGCGCGTGGTTTGATATTGGGACGCCAGAAAGCTATCTCGATGCAGTCGCCTGGCATCTAGATGGTGAATCACGTATCAACCCGGACGCATCCCTCGAAAACACAAGGATTGGTGAAAATACACACATAATGGAAGGCGCGACTCTCGTTGATGCTGAAATTGAAAATGCAGTGGTTTTCCCGAATGCGACAATTGAAGCCACAACAATCCAGCGGTCGATTATCGATACAGAAACATCGATTGCAAACTTTGATCTGGCCAGTGCGTTGATCGGCCCACAACACCACCTCTCGAAAGAGAGCGAGTGAACTACCCCCGCCTACTCGCCGCCTTCGGCGACTCCTTGAGGAAGGGGACTTAGCGCCTACTTACAGTTAACAAAGGCGTTCGTAAACAGCTATTCGTCTTCTAGTTCGAGACCATTCACTAACTCTCGAGTCGATTGTCGGACTGCAGCATCGCTTTCGTATTCTGGTTCCCATCCAAGCGCGTCGAGTTTCTCGATAGATAGGCGCATCTTTGGAACGTCACCGGTCCATCCACGGTCACCACCAGTGTACTCGTAATCAGGATCAAGACCCAATTCGTCGCTGACAATATCCGCGATACGATTTACAGAGGTTGTGGTTCGTGTTCCGAGATTATATGTCGCGAGTGGGCCAGTTGCGTTCTCGAGGACATGCAACATAGCGTCAACACAGTCTGAAACGTGCATGTAGGATTTTTCTTGTCTCCCATTTCCGAGGATGGTCAACACATCCGGATTCTCGTCTAATTTTTCGATGAAGTCAGGGATAACAGCACCACGAAGTCTAGAACCAACGATATTCGCGAATCGGAACGTTCGAACAGTTAGATCGTGTGAATGGGCATACGTTGAACAAAGTCCTTCGTCTGCAAGCTTGCTCGCCCCATAGATGCTGATTGGCTCGAGCGGTGCGTAATCTTCGGGTGTTGGCCGTGGTGCTTCTCCGTATACTGTGGATGTGGAAGTATAGGCAAGTTCCGAGACGCCGACGTCATGCATCGTCTCGAGGACGTTGTACGTCATCTGGGTGTTCGCTTCAAACTGCTCTCTGGGACTGTCCGTGTTGACAGCCTTCGAGGCTGCGAGGTGGAACACGAGATCAAACTCTTCGGTGAGGACTCCCTCAAGTGCGTCCGATTCGGTCAGATCACGCTGTACGAAGGTTGCGTCATCAGGGACCCATTTTCGATGGCCGTTCGAACAGTCATCGACAACAGTGACTGTTGCGCCATCAGCGAGTAGTCGTTCACTGAGGTGTGTCCCAATAAAACCAGCCCCACCCGTGACAAGCACACGTCGATCTTGCATACGTACTTACAAGAGTATAGAACATTAAACTGTTCGAATTCTATGATACACCTGCCGGCAGCAATCTAAGTGTTTCAAAGGTTCATAAGCATGAAACCAACAAATGAATTTACCCTCAAAGGTGTTCAAGTGGTGGAGTCCGGCTCACACGCCAGCCCGCAAACGCTGCAGCGACCGTGCCAATAACAACGGCAATCGCAAATCCACCCAACATAATTTCGGGCGACGTTTGAACCAGTCCTTCAAACCCGACGACTGCTTCCGCCACTCTATTCAATACATTGACTGCAGGGATCGTAAAAAGGACACCTACAAGACCGCCAATAAAACCGATTGCGAGTCCTTGACCGATAACAGAGGTGATTAGCAACGATGATGAAACACCCTGGGCAGTCAATGCAGCGAAAGTTGCTCGTTGTTGAAACACGACCAGTGACAGTAGGTTAAATGTAAGTGTTATTCCAGCACCAACTGCAAGCGCGATCAACGCACCACCTGCTGCAAGTACGAGTGCTTGCTCTTGAATGACGCTCTCAAGTTGCTCTTGGTTTGACCGAATTTCATACTCAGGAAATGACTCCTCAAGATCTGACTGAACAGCTTCACTGTCAGCGCCACTTTCGAGAGTAACTGTGATGAACGTCGCAGGTTCGGTTTGAGTCGTCCCTGTTACATCGTGTAATTCACTCAGGGGCATAACAACGGTAGACGTACCAAGCATTCTCTCAAAGGTTGGTGACATCCCAATAACAGTGACCTCATTCTCCCGTGCGCTCCCAAGTGTACCACCAACATAGAGTGTATCCCCAATGTCGATCTCGAGAGCATCAGCAGTCTCCTCATCAACGACAACCTCATTCGTTCGTTCCCCATCGTAACTTCCATCGGCATAGTACGTATCGGACCCGAAGTCTTCGCCCTCAGTTACCTGAACAGATGGTCCACCCTGTGAAACCCCGGTACCAATAAACGTCTGAAAATTGTCTCCCGGATCTGTACCCACATATACAGTATCGAATGCCATTGGTATCGCGGTGTGTACCTCATCATGATCGCTGAGGTCTGAAGAAACATTCCGAGAATCATACAATGAATTCTCGAAGCCACCACCACCGGCTGTTGTTAGCCTTGTTTCGCCAGCAGACACCCACAAGTCTCGATCAGCTGCATCAAATTGTTGATAGCCAGTATCGACAACACCAATACCGGCACCGGCGAGTAACGTCATCGCTAAAACGGCAAGTCCAATCCCTACAATGGCGAGGCCGAAGCGAAGACGATGATGTCGGAGTTGAGCAATTGTGATCGTACTTGCTGCTTGAATCCGAGCAGCCCACCGAGCAAGCAGAGATCTAATCCCTGAACTGCGGTCAGACATCACAAATCACCTTCTTTAGTGGCAGACAACAGCAACAGACTGCATTAAGATGGTAGGTAGAAGATCCAGCTATTGGTTTGTTTATAGAGCAATTTGGCCGAGTATTGGACGGAGATTTTGGCTTTTGATGAGGAATATATTTTCTAATCATATTATATATTGGTGTGTCATGGGGGATCTCAATCGAAAAAACACCAGAACGACGACGACAGCGAGGGCATATCCAGTACAGATAGTTACCACCAAATGAAACTACCGTTCTAATCGGCACTAATATAGGTGAGTATACGTAGCAGGTACGTTGAACCACCACTAATAAGACGATGCTGTTCTATCAGTAGAGATATGGATTCGGTTTCCGCTGTTGTTCTTGCAGGGGGAGAAGGGGAACGGCTTCAACCACTCACTCGTAACCGGCCAAAGCCGCACTTACCAGTTACTACAACACCACTTCTTGAATACGTTTTCGATCAACTCATCGCGGCTGGTGTAGAAAGTATTACTGTCGTCGTTGGCTACAAACGAAATCGTATACAAGCACACTTTGGACCAACGTATCGTACAATTCCGCTCACGTACGTGACTCAAGAGCAATTACATGGAAGCGGCCACGCACTACTAGTTGCTGAATCTGAAGTCAGTGGCACGGTCCTAGTTGTCAATGGTGATCAGTTTGCAGAGGGCCCGATGATAACTCATGTTCTGAATGCCCACGACACTAATTCAGCAGTTGCAACCCTTACTGCCTTAGATCGAACAGATATTGAACCATATGGAGGACTTGTTCTTGAGGATTCTGCTGTGGTGGATCTCGTAGAGAATCCCATGGATGATAGACCATATTATCTAAATGCGGGCGTGTATGCATTTGAACACGATATCTTCGATGAACTTCGCCATCTCAATCCAAATGTTGGAGAGTTGTCTCTGATTGATGGCATCTTATCACTCCTTGAATCAGAAAAAACTGTTCGAGCAACTGTTTCTGAGGGAACGTGGATTGATGCAACATATCCATGGGATTTGCTCAAAATGTCGTCTGCATTTTTGGATGCTGAAATCAGTGGTAAGAATCATGAGAATAACATTGCATCCTCTGCAGCAATCCATGATTCAGCGGTCATTCATGATCCAGTTATGATTGCCAATGATTGTGTAATCGGACCAGGAGCTGTCGTTGGTCCATATACCTGTCTTGGTGAGAATGTCACTGTTGAATCAAATGCAGCTGTTGAACGAAGCATAATTGACTCGGATACACGGGTTGGTGTTAGCGCGACAGTTGTTGATTGCGTAGCTGGAACTGGTGTTCGGATTGGGAATGGAACGACGATTCCTGGTGGTTCAAGTGATATCGCTCTCGGTGATCGGATCTTTGAAAATGTAACACTAGGTGCTGTATTTGGAGACCGTGTGACAGATCATGGCAACAATACGTACTGCCCGGGTACGATCGTTGAACCAAACAGCGAGATAGAAACTGGAACAATTGTCCGTGGGACGGTTTCAGAAGATAAAACCATCAAATCGTAACACCATCTCTGTTGTGTCGTCCTAAGACACGCGCTATTTTACTATCAGTAGTACGGTTCGCACACCTGTTCAAGACCTTCGTCTAGTGTGATCAATGGTTCCCAACCGGTCTCATCATGCATTCGATTAGAATCAGCACATGTGTCATGGACATATACCGACTCGGGAATAGGGTTCTCAATATACTCTGGTTCGATATCGGTCCCAAGTTCTTCATTGAGCATCTCGACGAGTTCATTAAAGCTGTACGCTGTACCAGTTCCAAGATTGTAGACACCGGTAAGGTCGTGCTCAGCCGCAAGTTCAAGGCCGCGAACGATATCGTCGACGTGCGTAAAGTCTCGCGTCTGCGTCCCGTCACCGTACAGGACAGGTGCCTCACCGCTTGCGAGGTCGTCAGCGAATTGGGAAATTACGTTTGCATACTCTCCTTTGTGTTCTTCAGCCCCGCCATAGCCCTGATAGACGGAGAAAAAGCGCATGCCAGCCATCGACATGTCGTAGTGATTCGCGAAGTACTCGCCGTATCGCTCGCGGGCGAGTTTCGAAGCTTCGTAGCCGGTGTTGACCGCGACCGGCATACTCTCTGGTGATGGATCAGTTTGACTGCCATATATCGATGACGTTGAGGCGTAGACAATGGTATCACAGCCCTCCTGTCGTGCTTGGTCCACGACATTCACGAACCCTTCGACATTCACACGAGCGCCCGTCGTGGGGTCCTCTTCGTGCATTGCGTACGAAGACAGCGCCGCAAGGTGAAAGACGACATCGACGTCCGTCGGAAGGTCGTCCTCAAGCACACTGTGCTTACGATAGTCGACTTCCGACCGAAGATTTTCCGCGGTACCGAGATATTCGTCGTCGATTGCGATGACTTCGTTATCTGCGGAGAGATGATTTGCGAGGTTTGAACCGATGAACCCCGCCCCACCAGTAATCAAGATGGTTTGTTCCTGCATATATCGCTATCTGTAACTTATCTCTGATAACTCTATGGAATGACTATCCAGTCTTTTAACTCGTACAGGCTAAGTCTGTATCTTTGAGGAACGAGTCACGTTAGTAGCGACTAACAAGATGGTGAAGTTCAGACGGAGACGGTGAGTAAATGCGGTTTCTCGGAGAGTGTGGTTTGCTTCTATTTGTATCTGATTCGATTTTTCACCAGTTCTGGGCACCAGGAGTATGACAATTAGAGCAGACGACCGCATCGTTGTCCTTGTATGTGTTTCGTACGAGTTCCCCATCACCACAGAATGAGCACACTCCCCCTTCGAGTGCATCAAGAACTGAATGTGCCGAAGACTGGTTTTCAGTTAGTTGTCGCATGACACACTATACAGGTTATTGCTCTATTATAAAATCTCTGGTCAGTATCTTTTGGGCAGTTATCATTCATTTATTTTTCGGTTAAACCACCCTAATTGATAGCAGAATATAAGTTCTGTAGCGAAGATATGAATAGCTACTATTAATAGGTCTCTATCTAGAGATACCAGAGAACGGACAATCACGTTTGTAAATATGTCTTCAAAATCAAAACCAGATGATACTGGCTCCCTCCAACCCGAACGGGAGGGGCAAGTAATCGGCAATCAGTCGGCGGATGAGCTACTCGTCGATCGGACGAGCGAGTTCGATCCGGAACTGACCGTTGTGATGCCGACACTCAACGAAGAAGAAGGGATCGGAATTTGTCTCGAGTGGATCAAAGAAGCGATTGAGGAACTTCAGGTGCGAACGGAAATCATCGTCAGCGACAGTTCAACGGATCGGACACCCGAAATCGCACGTGAGATGGGAGCAATCGTCGTTGAACCCGACAAGGGTGGGTACGGGTACGCGTATCGCTACGCGTTCGAACGCGCCCGCGGAGACTACATCGCGATGGGTGACGCTGACACCACCTACGACTTCAAGGAAATTCCGCGACTCTTGAAGGAACTCGAGAAAGCCGATGCGGACATGGTCATGGGAAGTCGGCTGAACGGGGAGATCAAACCCGGCGCGATGCCGACCCTCCATCAGTACATTGGCAATCCGATGTTGACGCGGTTTCTGAACGCGTTCTATGGAGCCGGTGTCAGCGACGCTCACAGCGGCTTCCGGATTTTCACTAGTGAGGCCTACGAGACGATGGACCTCAAGACGAGTGGAATGGAGTTCGCCTCAGAGATGATTATGGAAGCCGGCGCGAAGGACCTCGAGATTGTCGAGACGCCAATTGTCTATCACGAACGGGAAGGCGAGGAGACGCTCGAGAGTTTCAAAGACGGATGGCGACACGTGCGGTTCATGCTGGTGAACGCGCCCGGGTATCTGTTCTTGGTTCCTGGGTTGTTGATGGGGTTCCTTGGGACGGTCGTAATGGGAACCGCCGCGAGCGGGCTTGCTGTAAGCGGTGTCAATCTCGGTATTCACTCGATGATCGCCGGCAGTCTATTGGCTATCGTCGGCTATCAGGTGGCGAGCCTCGGCGTGTTTGCTTCCGTTGCAAGCGATCCGATTCAGAAACCTTCAGATCCAATTACTGAACGTGTGACGGGGTCATTGTCACTCGAGCGTGGGGCAACTGTTGGACTCATGGTTTTCACTGCCGGTACTCTGTATGCTGGTTTGCTCGTGTATCAGTGGATCTTGAGCGGGTTCAGTTCAATCTCATTTACGATTGGATCGCTCGGAGCGTTTACTGCGATTGTGGTTGGTTTGCAGACGGTATTCTCGTCGTTCTTCTTGAGTGCAGTTGATCAGTAATAGACATTGTTGAGGTTTGACAAGATCAGTTGGCGTTTTTGAGTTGAGTGTTGCCGTCGGGATCGGTGACATCACTTCTGTTGATCCATGTCTGGACTACTGTCGCTTATATTGGCAACAGCGCTACCGGCACTTCGACATATAAAACTACGATATTCTAATTAAGTACGCGACTAACTACCTCCGAATGGTCTCCAAGTTCTATATTCTGGATATTGTGTGATGATTAGAATTAGGACAGTCTGACCAACGGGTCATACCAGTTCTGATTGTCGCGGTACCAGTCAATGAACTTCGAGACGCCCTCTCGGATATCCGTCATCGGCTTGTAGCCGAGTAGATCGTTCGCCTTCGAGATATCGGCGTGAGTGTGTTCGGCATCTCCTTCGCGCGGATCGCCGTACTTGAGTTCGAGGGAGGGATCAATCTCATCCCGGACGACTTCGGCGAGGGTTTCGATGTCGATATTGTCCGTTGAGCCAACGTTGAGGATTTCGCCGTCGGCACTGTCATCCGTAAGGAGCTGGCCGTTGACTCGTTTCACGTCATCGATGTAGGTGAAGTCGCGGGTCTGGTTACCGTCACCGTAGATGACTGGCGGCTCGCCGTGAAGGCAGCGCGAGACAAAGTTCGTGATCGCCATGTTCGGTCGCATCCGGGGGCCGTAGACTGTGAAGTATCGTAAGGAGACCGTCGGGAGTCCGTACACCTCGTTGTAGACACGGGCGTACTGTTCGGTCGCGAGCTTGGAGACACCGTAGGGGGAGACGGGGGTCGTTGGATGGTCTTCGTCGTAGGGGAGATTCTCTGGTTTGCCGTAGACAGACGAGGACGAGGCAACCACGACGCGTGTTACGTCGTGGCGGCGAGCTGCCTCGAGGAGAGTGAGAGAGCCGTTGACGTTGTACTGATTGACCTTCTGTGGTTCCTCGACGCTTGTCCGGACGCCGGCCTGGGCGGCCTGGTGATAGATGACGTCTGCGTCCGCGACGAGTTCGTCGATGAGGTCGGCATCAGTGATCGATCCCTGCTTGAGTTCGTAGGTCGACCCCGCCTCATCTGCTGCAGTGCGGGCTGCATCAACGTTGTGCTCCTTAATTCCGAGATCGTAGTAGGGCTCAAAGTTATCGAGGACGGTTACGTTGTGGCCCTCTCGAGCGAAATGTTTGGCGAGATGGCCACCGATAAACCCGGCCCCACCAGTAACGAGGACGTGCATCGGCTATGTGTCTTCGATAAGACAGCAAAAACGATTCGATTTTTCAATAAAGCGTGTCACAACTGATTTCGAATCTCATTTTGCGAACAGTAAGTATAATCCGAAACCGACCGTCTTGATGCCGACGCTCAACAAGGAAGAGAGAATTGCGCGAGTGATGGCTCAACCGTCTTCAACCCCGATCAGAGCGGAACGCGTATCGATATGCTTTCAAACATGTCTGCGGCAAGTATACTGCTGTGGGTAACACCGACATAATCAGTAATTTCAAAGAAATCTGCCAGCTATTGAAGGTACTCGAAAACCCGATCCGGATATAGTTGAGAAACCGGCTGAAGGGGGGAGATCAAACCCGGCGTGATGCCGATCCCCCACCAGCACATCGGCAATCCGCTGTTGACGCGATTTCTGAACGTGTGCTACGTCGCCGGCGTCAGCGACGCCTACAGCGGCTTTCACTTCTTCACTTGCGGGGCCTACGAGACGACTGGGATTGAGTTCGCGTTGGAGATAATCATAGAAGCCGGTGCGAAGAGATGACAAGGAATGTTCTCGACTTTCAAAAAACACCCTAATCATTACAGTAGGTTCGGAGCGCTTGCCTCTGAGCGGAACATTTCAACTGAGGCATAAACCATTGATGCCGACGGATTAACCTTGCCCACTGCGTTTTCACAATGGCAGCTCTGACCAGCCAACAATCTGCTTTTAAAGAGTGTTCGGCGCGATGGAGAGTTGGCCGACTGACTCGAAGGCGTGATCCGCATGGACAGCGGTGGCGAAGAATGAGATCTAAAGTTAGGGAATCTCAGTACTGTCGTCATCAGTCGGTTCGACACGGTAGAGATTAAACTCATCATTTGTGTATGTTCGAGAGATGTACTGGCTTTGATCAAGGTAGGCAAAATCGTTCTCCGAATAGCGGACACCGTCCCACAAATCGACATTGCGCTGCCTGTCGTTTTCGTTGACCGTGACATAGGTAGTCTTCTCGTAGTGAGTCCCGAGTGACTGGTTAGCAAAATTAAACGGTGTGTACGCCTCAAATGGGTGATCAACTCGGTCTTCATCTGGTGGTGCAGTAAGAGACTGCACATCCACATATTCACTAGTTCCGTAGTCACTGACATCGTTCCCGATTGCTCCGCCCCGGAACCGGTAGAACTGGGATGAGACAGTCGCAACTTGCATTGTGTCGGTTTCGTACTCTGCCATCCAGTCGTAACCTTCCATTGTACCCTGTGTGACATGGGGGTTTGGCTGGAACGTGTATGGGTCTTGATAAAGTCCAGGAACCATCGCGATCAGTGAAAGGATAAGGAGGGCCGCGAGTGCGATCGAGGCAAGTTGTGGACGATGATTTGATATCCGACGAGTCGTCTGCGCGAGACCAACCGATGAAATGAGTGTACCGATGACAAACACAAAGCCAATATATCTAAGCGCCTGCTCCAAGCGTCCAACAACCGCGAACACAGCAAACAGTCCAAATGCAGGAACAATCATTATACTCAAATAGAGAATGATTGGGTCCGTCGGAGTTTCGCGCCGCTGATGCAACCGGTAAATTACCGCCGCAAGCACTAACGTAGTTGTCAGGGCAAAGATAATATGTGCCGGAAACACTCTCATAACTGTCTCAAAAGTAGTCCCACCTACCTCATCAAGACGCCCTCCTTGGGTATCATCAGGCACAAAACCAAGCGCACGATAGGCACCGAGGACGACGTTCGCAACTGCTGCGCCGAAATTCTCGAGTGAGGAGAGCCACCAAGCTAGAATGACTGATGATAATGTCAGAGGGAGAATCACTGCCCTCACTGTTATATCGCTTTTACTTGGTCGAATGCTATCCGGAATCGGCTCTGGTGCATGAGAGGCTAGAGAGCCAGCCAATCCGATCAGCAAGAGCCCTCCAATAAATACAAGGGCGTGCTGCGGGTGAAGCAGAATTAATATGATTGCTCCCACTGACAAAAGTGCAGCATATCTTGTGTTCGGACGCTGGAGCAGGTTACTTAAAAACCCCACCGCAAAGGGAAGATACAAAAGTGCAACAACAGTCGGAATCGGCTGGAGGTGTGGGAGTCTGACCGTCATGATGACAAGCAACAGGTAAGAGACGGCCGCAGAGATAGCAAGCGTATGTTGATTAGCATCAACCGATCGAACTGCAAATACGACACCAGTGACGTAGACAATAACAAATATTGGGACGGTCAGTAACAATACTCGCTCTGGGCTCAATCCCGTAATTTCACCCAGAGAGAAAGCAAACAGGTGCAAACCAGGATACAGTGTGTCCAGTGTGAACAATCCAATGCCAATATCCTTGACACTACCCAAATGCTGTAGTGAGTCGAAAAAGCCCTGAAAATGATAGTTGCGCAGCAGGGGAACCGCACTGACCGACGCGATTGCTAACGTTCCAACACCGATTGAGATATACCTAACCCACTCACTGGGTGCGTGCAGGCTGACGACAGTCGCGATTATGATTGATCCAGTCAGTAGGATCCACATCGATGCCGGCGATGATGACAGTATCGAGAGTTCGTATGCAGTAGCTGGAAATGAGCGTGCAATAAATGCACCCCCAGCAAGACAAAGAGCAGAGATGCTGACAGCGATTTTTGCCAATTGGCTAGATACAGTTAGTGGAATCTCCCGCATTCAGTTACTAGTTGTATAGATCCCATTCCGGTATTTAAATATAGCGGGATTGCAAACCCTACATACGGAGAAAAGGTGAATTCCAATATTTAAATACCCATATGATTACTCCGATCGGCCGTGTTGCGATCCCGATTCTCCTGTTCCTTCACGTTAGAGGTCCGTCACGCCCCTGTACTCGGAGGTGCATATCATAGATCAACCTTCAGCGGGATTCTCATAAAGTCACGTTCCCTACGAAGCAAATGACTTAACATACTCTCAAAAACAAGAGGGAAGGAAGGCCGAACGCTAATACTATTTTGATTACTTTGAATACGGTCCAACTGAAAAAGGTACACAGTGTGTCGAATGTTAGAAAATTATTGGAACGAGAACTCATAGCCTTTCTTAGAACAAGGTTTGAAAACTCATCTATTACTACCCCACGGATAGTAGCACCTCCTACATGTGATTATGTCAACGCCTGGTAAAGTTAAAATGCTCAAAAGATTATTAATACTATGACGATATTTGATGAGTTCTAAGGAAAAGACGATTTCCGACATAATAGTGATCGGCATAATACAAATTGCGATTCGTGTTCGAGGAATAGTATTTATTCCAGTAATTTCTATCTATCTTGGTGTTGGCGCATTCGGCGCATATGCGCAAATATTGGCATTAACCTCTTTGCTTGAATTAGTCTTTGGATTAGGATTGTATGGTGGATTGGTTCGGTTTGGCCAGAAGGATAAATACGATTTATCCAACCTATATTTTTCCTATATGTTCTTGTCTTTCTTGAGTGGTCTTATAGTTGCCATATTATTTTATCATTTTTCAGCAGATCTCTCAGCTGTGACCTTGGGTACCTCTGAGTATGCAGCAGCATTTCAGATTGGGTCAGCACTCATATTAACAAATATTTTATCGCGAATTGGAAAGAACTATTTCAGAGTTGATTCGAGGATGAAAATATTTGGGTTATTAGAAGGGATAAAAGCCTATGCATCAATAATATCTGTTGCATATATTGTCTTGTTTGAAGGGATGGGGATTAGTGAAGTCATCTTGGTTATTGTTCTAGTAGAGGCTATTTTCGTGCTATTAATAAATTTCTACATAATATGGGAAGCGGGGTTTACATCTCCATCCTTTCCAGATATAAAAGATGGACTTAGGTATTCAATACCATTATCTATCTCTTCTCTCGGATCAAACTTATCATCGCGCGCAGACAGAATCCTTATCGGTGTCTTTTTAGGGGATTCGGCAGTGGGAATCTATTCTATTGCCTATGAACTCGCAACAGGTATGCGAATTTACACACTTCCTATTAGACAAACATTTTTCCCAGAATTTAGTCGATTTATTGAGAATGGTGAGATAGACACCTGCAAGGAGTATATAGATGCAGGAGTAAGGTATTTTTTGATGATTTCTATTCCTACTGTTGGAGGTCTTTATCTTATAGGTCCTACGGTTGCATCCCTCTTAGTCGGAACCGGTGAACCAGTTCCAACTGCAGCTCTAATGGTTATTCTAGCAACTGGTCTTTTACTCAGTGGAGTTGACCGGATGTATTCAGTAGTATTAGATGCGAATGATCGCACTGCTCGTGTAACCAGCGTTCGACTTCTGGGGGCTTTTTTCAATATTATACTAAATCTACTTCTTATTCCTGAATTTGGAGTTGTTGGTGCAGCATTTGCTACTCTTCTAACGTATGCTTTTACAGTATTTGCTATCTACCTGAGCATAAATATAATAAAACAATCTATTCCAACAAAAACTTTGATTTCTTCGGTACTTTCAACCATAGTTATGGTCTATACGATAAGGTTATTCAATATAGAATCGATTATTCTAGTACCTTTTCTCGGTTCCCTACTTTATTTCACATTGTTATTTGCGTTTGGCGAGTTGAACATCAAGAGATTCACATCAAATTTTGATTATGTTGGTAGAGGATAGCCATTACAATATACCATCACTTATGCTACTGAGCTACACGCAAATCGATCAAAGTAAAATATATTAATCACTGGTTTTAAAATAGTGTGTTGATGGCATCCAACTGTGGCTGTAGAATCGGGAATGGTGAGGGCACCGAGTTGACGGTCCCCAATACGTTTGATTCTGCTAGATCTGTTTGGATCGGAATTGATCACAGCCAACCTATTGCAGCAGGTTCGCTGGCATAACGGTGTCTCCTGCCCCGCTGCCGTTTTGACCGAACGTTCAAGAACGCCAGCTATGGTACTTTCAGTGCTGTCTCTGTAAGAATTGCGACCGCACGTTCAACCCCAAGACTGGCACAATCATTGCTCACTCGAAGATTGCCTACCCCAGTAGTTGACGTCAATCTACACGTTCCTCCTTTTTAATGCGAGCTTCAGGCGGTTACAGTGGGTAATCGACGTGACCTATAAGACGATTCACCGGCGCATTGAGCGCTTCCTCAGAGCGCTCGATGCACCTTCCTCGATCTCGTTAGCCCAGTTGAGATCGACGAAGTACGTTACTGCCAGGAAGAAAGGCGCGAAAGCGACCAAGAGTCGCGCTCACGTGGCCCGTTTACACGTGGACGTAGCTCGTACAACTATGACAAGCTACCTGTGTTCATTCCGTTGATCGTATCAATGGGCAGTGCTACGTGATCCCAGCGAAAGCCACCGACGAATCGACAATTCGACTCCTGCTGGCCGACCACCAGCAGGAGTCGCTCACCCTCTCCACTGACAGCTTTCGGGCGGATGATCCGTCGGAGGAGGGCGACGCATTCAACTGCGACTATGTCGTCTACGGCGACGACGAATACGTCGCTGTCGAGGTGCACGTCAATACCTGCGAGAGTCACACGTCCTTCTGCGACGATAGCTCTCGACACCGAGGCATCTCCAAAGACAAGTTGACGCAATATCTCAGAGCCTTTCAGTTCCGTCGAGAACCGAAAGCCAGGGCGAGAGACACTCAAATACGCTGTCCGTGCTACGCTCTGAAATCAACAATGTGCTACGCAAGAGCGTATACTAATACACGATATCTAATCGAAATCTTGTTAGTGGCCTACTTCCGAACAAAAACACAACTCCTCACATGCACGTTTCCATAATAGCTGGTTCGTTAGATTTGACTGGTGCTGGATCCAATATTAGTCTGGATATCTTAGCCCGAACCCTAACTGAGTATGGTCACAATGTAGAAGTGATAACAATTGATCCGACTGGGTCCAACGCCCTCACTTATGATACTCCTTATTCAGTCTCCACAATTAGTGAACTGGTTAGGAAAAAACACATATCAAGTCTATTCAATAGTAGAGAGTTTAAGCTATTGGAGGGTAAGTCAGACATATTTCACATATTTGATCCCATCTTCGCCCCAATTTTTGGATACTATCGATATTTAGGGGGCTCTGTACCAGTAGTATGTCGCCTAAATTCGTATACCATGTTCTGTTCTAACACTATGATGATGGATGGAAACTGCCATAAAAATTGCAGTACTATTGACAGGGTAAGACACTCGGAATCTAGTACTGGTAGTAAAGTTTTTAAGTCCCCATTGTTCTTGATATCCTCACTCTCAATCCCGGATGTTGTTAACTCCATAGATAAATTTTTCGCCCAAAGCCCTAGTGTGAAAAATATATATGAAGAAACAGGTATTGATCCTCAGAAGATAAAGGTGATAACTAACTTTTATGACCCGGATTTTGGAGAGCCAAATACAGAGAGAAAAGTAGACTTTGAAAGAGACTGTTTTAATGTTCTGTATGTTGGCAGAGTGAAAGAGAAGAAGGGTGTGGATTTGCTACTTGACGCTAGTCAGCACTCTGAGTTTGACCTCACAATTGATATAGTAGGTGACGGCGAAGCTCGAGCCTCATTGGAGACACAGGCAAAAAGCCTCTCGATAGGTGATAATATAAATTTCCATGGATGGGTAGATCATGATGATTTAAAAAATTATTATGGCCAATCTAATTTATTTGTACAGCCAAGTCGATGGGTAGAACCATCAGGCCGTGCTTTATTAGAAGCTATGCAATATAATTGCCCGGCAGTTGTTTCGAACATTGGAGGCCCACCTTGGATCGTTGGAAATGCAGGTCTGGTATTCGAAAAGAATAATAGCAAAGACCTGGCAAACAAAATTGATCTGCTATACAAAAATAAGGAGAAATACAAAGATTTAAGAAGGAAATGTTCATCACGAATAGACGGATTTAATCCAGAAAAGATAATAAGAGAAATAGAAGAGGAATATATTTCAGCTACTAGTAACGGATACTGATTATACTTCTAAACATTAAAATCGGTACTGTTTTGATAAGAGACTGAGAAGTGTTGTGTAATCTGGATTAGTGCATGATAACCAAGCGAAATATTCGAGACATAGTTAGATCTACAGAATTGGTCTGCGATTATTCACATGATGTTTCTTTCCGCACTATAAAACTCCTAAAGAGTGGGGAGATGATTAGAGCTATTGACTATATCATTAATGAAGTTACAGGAAAAAGTATATATGTGACTTATCTGCTATCACCTAACGATGAAAATATAACAAGTGTTAAAGTTCATGGAATTCCGATGTATATTGACCTTCTAGATCAGGGACTCTCATATGAACTATTAATACATAGAGATCGCGAACCGCTAACTGGGAAAATATTCCGAGAATATCTTTCCGATATAAATGCTACAGAGAGTAGTCCAGTAGTAATTGAAGCTGGAGCAAATATTGGATATTATGCACTCCAAGAAGCAGCGATACTAGGAAAAGAAAGTGAAATACATGCATTTGAACCTGTTCCGGAAAGTGGAAATTTACTTTCAAAAAACATAGAAAGGAATGGTTTTGAGGATACGGTAAAGATTATTGATTCAGCAGTAGGAGATAAAAATAATAAGGCTCAGATGTCAGTGGGTAATGCTCGTAATTGGGCGCGCATTTCTACAGACAATGAGGTAGGTAATAAACTCGAAGTGGATATGACAACTATTGATAAATATTGTGCAGACAATGGTATCAGTGCAGAAGAGGTGAACGTTGTCAGGATGGACGTAGAGGGGTATGAGACAAATATAATAGAGGGAATGGACAAAGTCCTCTCTGAATCAAAGGATCTCTTATTACTCATCGAACTTCACATACGAGAATTGAAATCAAGGAACAGTCTTACTCCTTTCCTTCAGTCTTTGAAGAATAAAGGGTTTAGACTGGAGGCTACAGTTCGACGACAAAACGAAATAGAAATTGACAATATAATGGAATTGACATCTGCCAGTGGTTGCCCAAATGTGTTTCTACGAAAATCATAATAATAATGAAGAGTGATCAGCCAGTTATATTGATAGGATTAGACGGTCTTGGTAGGTCGTCTATTGGCAGTTGGATACACCCGGAGAGTCTGTCGAATCTACATCAACTGAGTGAGAAAGGACTGCTAATCGACTTAGAGAGTACTCACCCCCCCTGGACACCTTGTGCCTGGCCCTCCTTTCTGAGTGGCCGTAACCCAGGTAAGCACGGCGTATTTGACTTCTTCACACGAGAGGGTTACGACAAGCGACTTATTGAGCGTCCAGATGTCGGCGCTCCTTACCTCTTTGAGGCATCTGACACCGAGGGTCAAACCTCAGTCGTAATCAATTACCCAATTACGAACCCGGCGCCATCTCTTGAAAACGGCGCGGTCGTCCCCGGCTATCTTGCACGAGAGGACGTTACGTTCTCTCCAGAACACCTCCGCGACGAATACGAGGACGAGTACGGCGAGTACGTCATCTACCCGAAGTACGGCACCGAAGACGATGCCGTCCGAGAGTACGTCGATGTCGCCCGGCACCGCCGAGATATGGCCCGATTCCTCGACGAGCGTTACGACTGGGATCTCATGGCCGTCCAGTTCCAGGTCACCGACTCGATCTTCCACGATCTCGAGGATCGCGACGAGATTCGCCAGGTCCTTGAGGCGGTCGACAAGTTCGTCGGCGATATCATCGACCTCGGCGACGACCCGACCGTCTTCATTGCGTCGGACCACGGTATGGGTGACTACGACTGGACGTTCTACATCAACTCGTGGCTGGCAGAGCAGGGCTACTGCGAGACGACGACGGGTGACGCACAGTACTTCCGTCAGCAAAAAGACGCGCTCACGGGGGCGGCCGAAGACGAAACGGAGGCCGAACAGTCGAGTGCGCTCGAGACGACCATCAAGACGACGGCGAACACGCTGTCCAGGGTCGGACTCTCACCCCAGCGAATCCATCGCGGACTCTCGACGGTCGGGCTCGCCGGGACGGTTGAACGACTCCTCCCCGAAGACGCTCTCGTGGCCGCCCAGAATCAGGTCGTCGATCATCCGAACTCGAAAGCGTTCCAGCTGTACTTCAACAGCTTGGGCGTCCACCTGAACGTCCAAGGACGAGACCCCCATGGACAGATTCCACAAGCAGAGTACGAGGAGACGCGTACGGAACTCATCGAGAAACTCGAGCAAGTTCGTGATCCGGACGGCGAACTCGTCTTCGACGCGGTACAGCCTCGAGAAGCAGTTTACGAAGGAAAACACCTCGAGGATGCCCCAGATATCGTGCTCGTTCCACGCGACTATCGATACGACGTCAGCGGCTCGATCCTCGATACGTTCCGCCGTTTTCCACACAAGAACCACAAACCCGAGGGAATCCTTCTCTCGAACCGATCGCTCGGCGACCTCGAGCATGCCGAAATCTACGATATTGCGCCGACCGTCGCGGCCGTCCTCGGGATTCCGGTCGATACGAACACCGACGGGCGAGTGCTCCTCGATGATGTCGAATCCATCGAACGAGTGGACTGGGACGAGCTCGCTGACGGATACGTTGATTCCCAGTCTGAGACCGATATGTCGAGCGTCGAGGACCGACTCGCTGATCTCGGTTATATGGAATAAGAACACCGACTACGGCGACGTGATCTGCTCGTAAATTCGGTTCGTCCGATCGGCTACTCCTTCCCACGAGTACTCTTCGCGAACGAGATCGTATGCGTTCGAAGCCCACCTCTGGCTTTCGTTCGGATTCGACAGCGCGTACTGAATCGCATCTGCGAGTTCGTCCGGCGACTCCGGAGGAACGAGATATCCGGTTTCCTTGTGATCGACGAACTCAGCGATCCCTTCGACCTCACTCGTGATGACCGGGACCTCACCGGCCCACGCCTCGAGTAGCGTCAACGGGTGTCCTTCCCATACTGAAGGCAACACGAACAGGCGAGCTCGCCGATAGTAGCGCGGGATGGCTTCGTCCGAGACACGTCCTTCGAAGTGAACACGACCGTCGAGTCCGTACCGACTGGCCTGCGCTTTCAATTCGTCGCTCTTCGGACCTGTGCCGACGATGACGAGATCGGTCTCGGGAATCTCGTCTGCAATCCTGTTGAACGCCTCAATTAAGTCGCTGACTCGCTTTTTGGGCGCGAGACGACCGAGAAAGAGGATTTCGTCGCGCCGATCGACATCAACGTTGAACCGCTCGAGATTGACACCGTTCGGTACACAGGAGAGATTTAGATGGTGTTCTCCCAGCAAATCCAGATGTTCTGTATTGACCGAAATCACATGATCATAATCGAAATTGAGCACGAACTGCCGCTCGAGGCGTCGTTTGACGTGAGCGAGCATCGATTCGTCGCGACCCACGCCGGAGGTGAGTGCTGTGCCGTGGACGGTAAAGACCGTCGACGCATCAGTGAGCGCTCCAGCAGTTCGCGTCGGAACCGCCGGCAAGAACGTGTGGCCGTGAACGACGTCAAAATCCTCCGTTACGAGATGTGGGATTGGCGTCACGAGCGACGAAACCCGACCAATCGGGTTCCAGTACTCCCTTGACGGTTTCAACCGGTGAACTCGGACGGCACCACCGACGAACGTCTCCGTGTCTGTATGAGTCTCACCATCTTTTTCGAGTGCACGAGTGTAGATATCGATCGTATGGTCGTACTGCTCTGCGAGTGCTACCGAGAGTTCTTTGACGTGGACTGGTCCGCCGCCGGTGCGTGGCCACCAGTCGTCTTGTATCATTGCGATTCGCATCGAATCACTCCTTGTACCCCAGGGCTTCTAATCGCCGATCGATCTCTTCGTCGACCTCGCCGGCGTCGACTGCTTCCTCGCCGTTCTCCCGCCGAACCCGTCCGTCGACGTGCGCTTCCAGCTCACCCCGAAGCGATCGGGACGAACAGTCGGCGAACTCGAGCGCGCCGGTCTCCCGATCCCGATCACAGAAACACGCGCCGTCGCGTGTCCGTAGCGCGTACCGCCGGCGGTGACTGTCCTCCTTTTCGCCGCGGGCCTGCATAAACACAGTCCGGTCCTCGTCCTCGAGGTCGAACAGCGACCGACCTTCGACGTCCGCGTCGGAACGGACTCCCGCCGCAATCGTCGCGGCGACGTCGAGCGTGCTCGCGGGCGTCTCCACCGTCTCCTTGGTACCGCCAGGAGGGCGAACCAGCAGCGGCACGTGCGTGATCTCGTCGTGGAGATAGCGCGGGTGTTCGTAGTAGCCGTGTTCGCCGAACGCATCGCCGTGATCGGCTGTGAAAATGAGCAGCGACCGCTCCAGTAACTCCCGTTCACGAAGTTCATCAAGGAACGCCCCGATCTGCTCGTCGTTGTACCGGATCTCGGCGTCGTAGAGGGCGATCAACAGCTCCCGTTCGTCGTCGGTGATCGAGTCGGGATCCTTGATCGCCCGCCGGTATAGCGATTGGGCGTCCCGGCCGGACAACCCTTCGTCGTGGTACAGCGTCTCGTACTCACCGGGCGGCTCGTACGGGCCGTGGGTGTCCATGTAGTGATTCCAGAGGAAGAACGGCTCATCGGACTCCAGCGAATCGATCCACTCGAGCGAGCGCTCGTTGATCTCGTCGGCACGGGCGTAATGCCGATTTCGAAGCTTGTCGATGGCCCGCTGTGCGAGCGCGATGAGTTTGTGCTTGCCGAAGTGGAGATCGTCGTCGAACGTATCGAACCCACGATCGAAGCCGTACGCCCGGGAGACGAACGGATTTGAGTGGAACCCTCCTGTTGTAAACCCGTCCTCACGTAGCATCGATGCGATCGTCTCCGTCGCGAGCCGGTAATCGGAGCCGATTGCGGTGTCGGGATACTCACCAGTCAACAGCGCCGGAACGGCCTCTCGAGTATGCGAACTCGCGCTGTAAGCGTTCGTAAAGTGCAGCGATTCGGCCGCCAAGTCGTCCAATACGGGTGACGTCTCTCGATGGTAGCCATGACATGAGAGATGGTCAGCCCGAAGGGCGTCGGCTGACAGAAGGATGATATGGTCCCAGTCAGTGGTCATCTAACTGTTACCTAATCGTGATCGCTTTTGACTCTTCCGGAAACCATAATTTGACTTCTATTGGAACTAGTCGAATTCTTTGGGCTCACATACGAGTTCGGACAATCCCGTATGCACTTTAAGTACAGCTACAAGTTCTCGACGGTGAAAATGTAGCACCTTCGACCGAAACAATATTGACTTCCCTGATCTATCGGATACACAGTGCGAATCTGTTTCGTCTCAAACGTGATTTATCCGTATGTGACTGGCGGTGCCGAAAAACGAATTCACGAAATTGGAACCCGACTTGCCGACCAAGGCCACGACGTAACTGTCTATGGCCGCCATTACTGGGATGGACCACAGGTGATAGAGCACGAGGGGATGACCCTCTACGGTGTTGCACCCGCCAAAGAACTCTACACCGACGATCGCCGATCGATCACGGAGGCGATCGATTTCTCTGTTCGACTGCTCCCCTATCTTCGACG
Organism: Natronolimnobius sp. AArcel1; assembly: GCF_011043775.1. Classification (NCBI taxonomy): domain Archaea; kingdom Methanobacteriati; phylum Methanobacteriota; class Halobacteria; order Halobacteriales; family Natrialbaceae; genus Natronolimnobius; species Natronolimnobius sp. AArcel1. Next base: position 55,119 of record NZ_JAAKXY010000008.1, read on the forward strand.
GAATATCGACGATCACGACATTGTCGTCGCCTCCGTCTTTCCGTATTTCCCTGTTCTCTCCTCGAAACTCACCACTTTGCGAACCGAGACGCCCGTGGTCACGACCTGGCATGAGGTCTGGCTCGACTATTGGGACGAATATCTCGGTCGACTCTCACCCTTCGGCAAAGCAGTCGAGCGACTCACAGCCAAAACCCCACACTATCCGATCGCCGTCTCGAGCGTTACGGCGGATCGACTCACGAAAATCGGCCCGACGCGAGACGCGATCGAAGTCGTCCCCAATGGAATCAATATCAATCAGATCGAAACCACCAACCCGACCGACGACGGGTTCACCGTCCTGTACGCTGGCCGACTCATCGAGAACAAAAACGTCGATCTTCTTCTCAAGGCGTTCGATTGCGTCGCCAACGCCTACCCACACGCCACACTGGGTATCATCGGTGACGGCCCAGAGTACGATGCGCTCGAGCGACAAGCCGCGAATATAGACCACGCCGACCGCGTAACGATGCTCGGCTTCCTCGACGAGTATGACGATGTCCTCACGCACATGCGCGCAGCGGATGTCTTCGCGTCACCGTCGACCCGTGAAGGGTTCGGGATCACGTTCGCCGAAGCGATGGCAGCCGACTGTACCGTTATTGCGGCGGAACATCCCGAATCCGCAGCGTCCGAGGTTATCGGGGATGCAGGATTCCTCGCGGATCCGACCGCCGAAGACGTTGCGGCCACTCTCGAGCGGGCACTCGAGGGCGAACGTCCAAGTATGGATCCACGTACTCGAGCACAACGCTACGACTGGGATACTGTGGCCGAACAGGCAGAGCAATGTTATCGACAAGCGATCGACAGCAACTGGTAGTCGATCGATTTCCTTCTCAGTAATAATCGGACATCTACCTGTAAACGGTCAAAAGACCATTTAAGTGAAACTACTATTTTCGACTGTATACGCTACTGATAAGACCGATTCGGTACGTACGGAGCGGGTTTTGGTGCCTACTGAACTGCATCCGGAACGTCCTGAGACTGGGTGTGGTTTTAGTATCTCACCGAACAGTCTTTCTGACATCAATGTCAACGAGATCAGATTGGATCAATGACCGACTCGGCGAAAATATCAATAACAAACTGACGCAGGGACACGTCGTGGATACCATGCTCGAGGCGGACCGTCCCTTCTTTACGATAACGCAACTCGAGTCCCGTCTGAAACCCGACGTGGATCGAGGGACGATACGAAATCGGCTTGATGAACTCCGGGAGATCGACATCGTTGCCGAAGATTACCTCAAGGCGACTACGATCTATTATATCAACCATCCCGAGTCAAACTGGCCGCTATCTCCCGAAGGGAAGGAGGCGTTACAACATGGAACTCCTCTGGAGAATCTCTCACTGCGAGGACTCATCACGTTTAGCGATGCGGACGCAATTCGCTCGTTGGCATTGGCGAGCATGTATTTAGGGTTCATGTTGGTTTTTATTGGCGCACTTACGAGTGGAGTCGAGAGTCCAATCCACGTTGAAGCGGAGAGTCAAGTCATGATCGCGGGGATCACTGTGATGTTTCTCGCACCGACACTATTGTTCGCGTTGTCGGTTGCCAACTGGATCCGTAGCCAGAACTGGTGGCGTCCGGATCGAATTCGAACGATAACGACGGAACTCAGGTCCGACTAACGACTTGCAAATAAAACACGACTCGATCAACCGTCGGCTGATAGATACGACACAGATACAATACTATGGGAAACTTCGATCAACACTACGAAGCGGGTAAGAAGTACGCAGTTATCGCTGCCGGTATAGCCGCATTCCTCGCACTCGAGTGGGGTGCTACAGGAACTGAAACCATCCTTGCAGCAGTCGTTGCAGGAATCTACGGTATCGTCGGATCGCTTATTCCGGATATCGATCACCAGGACTCGAGGCCGCGACGTACTGCCGGGAAGTATGTGAGTATCAGCGTTATCATCGCTGTCTTTGCGCTCCCGACGCTCTCACCGGAATTTGTCCGTGGATTAGGCCAGTTTGCTCACGTTTTCGGCGCGAGTGGTGACACACTCACGATCGGTAGCGGTGTTCTCCTTGTGAGCGGTGTCGCGGTACTCCTTCTCGGAGGGAATGCGTTCGACAGCATACTCACGCACCGGGGATTCACGCACTCTCTCCCCTTCGCGTTCATTACTGGTCTCATCTCGTACTTTAGCATTGGAATTGTCGGTCAAACATTCCAACCAATCGCGTTTCTTGACGGAGAAATGGGTGTGATTATCGCGTTCGCTGCAGCTGGTGGCGTAATCGTTCATCTCGTTGTGGACCAAGAGCTGTGAGTCGGAACTGTTGTGGATGAACGACAAAATGCCGATCAAACCTCTTCTGGTGGGACCAAAGGTGCGACACATCAAGGTGGAGTGCGATCGAAAGACGGTTGAGACGAATGCAGACATCCGTGAAATTTGGTTACTGATGGATTGGAGACTTTAGTGGAAACCCTTCCATCGCGGACTGTGGGCTCGGAGCACCGGTTCCGTGAAACACTGGCGATGTGTCCGTACCGTTGGCAGCGAATCGTCCCGAGAGTTCTCCCCGTATCCGGCTAGGCGCAAACCCGTGGCAAGGGACGGCATATTACATGTTGCTACTTACCATCGCGATGCGCGCACGTGAACATAATTCGTCTTATAGAGTGTATCTCCGAGAGATCACGGTCTCGTTCAGAGAAATATACTTATAGCCATCACAGATTCTGATCAAGATATTCATGACCTTCATCACTTAGCCACCAAATAGGGACACGCCCTCCAGATTTTGTTTCTAGAAGGCCTTTCTCCTCAAGTTCTCGAAGACGGGGCAGTGTGCCTTGGTTAGAGAATCCAATTTCATCAGCGACTTCACCAGTAAATAGAGCGGGATCGTCTGATTTTGAAAAGAGCATAAGTATTTCAATATCCTCAACAGTTTCTTCTCGTCCGCCAGGCATACCAATAGGTTCTATCCTCTAGCTACATATTATAGTAGGGAATATTGTTTCCCGTGAAAAGCTAGTTTTTTGCAAACAACTAAGTGCGACGAGGTCTATGAATATCATAACGGAAGCTTAGGCAGATCTGACTCACCAGATCGGTAATACGACGGGCCGATGGGACAAGCATCAGCCCGTGAGAAGCTTCCGTAATCACGGTACGGAAGCCATGTACGCTAACAACCCAAGAGACCTTCAAGGTCTCGATAGACCAGATGCATCACCCGAAAACCACCCGGAGTGGACCACACTCACCGCACGCACTCGAGACATTCTTTTCGCGATCGCGTGTCTCGAACAAACAGCCCAACCAGCAATCCCGGCGAAACTGAAACCCGCTCTCCAGCGCTGGTACCCCGACGTAGAACCGACCCAACTCCACGCCGACCTCCAGACGCTCACCCACAAAAACTACCTGACCGAACAGCCAGCGACAAGCACCTACCAGCTCACTCCGGACGCACAGAACCTCCTCGAGACCTACACGAGCCACCTCCAACAGATCCTCAACCCGGATACGATCACCCTCGAGCTCGAGCGCCCGCTCACACTAGGAGACATCGAACAGACCCACACCAAACTGCTGGAGGAGTGTCGATGACCGACCCGATCACGATCCAGTGGACACCCAAAACCGGTCTCCCACGACGACTCACCTTCGAACCCCTCGAGAAGGGCTACCGCCGGATCGAACGCGAGTGGAACGGCAGCGAGTGGCGCCATTGCGGCTCCGAACACACCACGGACCTCACCCTTCACCCACCAGAGGACCCGCCAACACTCGAGGAACTCATCAGCCAAATCCACGGCACCTGGGACCACCCCAATCCAGCCGTCCTCACCTTCACCAACGAAGACACGGTCGCCGAAATCAACGGCCAACTCCGATATCGGTCGCCCACTCAAGACGGCTGGTACGCAGTCACAAAAACAGACCTCGAGAGTCATCTCCGGACGGCTGGGTACCCAACCATCCACAGACTCTCAGAAACGCCGTACAACCGCGCTGACTTTACCGCCGACTCAATCCCAAGACAATGAGCCCGCCAAACGAAGACACCTACCAGAAAACGCTCGAGGGGATTGAGACTCTCACAATCAACCTCCTCGAGGCGGTCGAAGCCGATTCACAGTTAGACAGAACCACCCGAAAGCGGCTCCTCGAGCGCCTCTACACTATCCACGCCGAACTCCAGCCGGCATTACTCACTGTCCGCTGGGATCCACCGACCAAAGACACAGACGGAGGCACTACCGATGAGTGACACCCACTCGAGCCCACTACAGACCATCCCAGCAAACACCCGAATAAAACTCACTTGGGGAACACCCACTGGACCCACCACAAAAACAGGGACCGTCACGGACTCCACCCCCAAACGGATCCGAACCAACGACCGAACGCTCCAGATCACCAACACAGCGGGCACCATCGTCTGGGAAACAACGCCAACCGAAACGATCGAACTCGGGCCCCTCCGAAGCCTCGAGATCACCACCACCGAACCACTCTACCTCACCGACGAGGGCACCACCGTCCCCTCGTACTTCGTCGGCTACGAGGGCTTTCTGACGATCGTTGACTCTCGAGACCGCATTGACGCTCGCATCCCCGACGGCCTCCAGGAGTACGACGACAGAGTCCTCACGGGTTTTGGCCCACTCCCCCCAACATACGACGAAACCGAAGTCGAGATCACATCATGGGGAGGCCCAACGCGCATCTTCGAGATCATCGACGAGCGAACCCCACCGGCACAGTCACCCACCAAAGACTCGCCCGAGACAAATCGTCCATGACTGAACACTTGAAGAGATCCGATCCAATCAACAAAATGATTGATAGCATCGACCGAGACGTGTTCGTCCGCATCCAGACCGACCTGCTGGTGGTTGGCGACTCGATAATGACTGACCGCCATCATGCTTCGAACGGTAACTACGAAGATACCGACCCACAGAACCAAATCGGCGGTATTATTCCGGCATTCCCGCTATCCGGGTGGCTTCGCCATGGAATGGAGCGAGTCGTCCGTGACTACGGGGCTACTGCCTGCCACCCTGGCGAGGCAAACGCGAACTTCCGCAAAGCCAATGTGTACGACCGCGACCTCGAGGCCGGCTACCACGAGAAGGGCGCGTGTACCGACGACCCGAAAGAAGACGACGGCTGTGTCATCTTTGACCTCTTTGGCGGCTTCGGCGACATTCCCGGTAAGGTGATGCGCCGGCCGATCAAGTTCAATCCTGTTCGCTCGAGCGTGGACTACACACGGGGACAGGCTGAGGGTCATTACCGCCGGTTGAACCGGAACGTCGTCTCCCGTAACCGAGAGGACAACCGCGAGCCGCTGCGAAACACGGAGATCGACGCCGTGGCGAACCTCGACGGCTGCTGGCACCTCTCCTTTCGAGAGATGAAGCCGGAGTTCGTCGGGCTGTTGATTGAAGCGATCGAGCTGCTACAAAGAAACAAGACGGATTATATGCACCAGCTCGGCGGAGCCCGCAATTTCGGCGCGGGAATCGTCGACTGCGAACTCATCAACCCGCTCTACGAGGATCGAGAACTGAAACGCGTCTTTGACCGTGGCAGGGGTGCCACGAACCCGATGGACGAGAAAGACGACCGGTGGGAAGCGGAGTACCGTCCGGCGTTCGTCAACGACCTCAAAGAGCGCATTGAGGAGGGACCGTAGATGAGCGAGAACGCTACCCGCAACGACGTTCAGAGTGAGGACACCCCGGACGAAACAGTCGCGGTCTACCGCCACGATGCTCACAAGATGAACGGCCAGTCACACGAGGACGCTCCCAAGACGTTCGCGGGCGTTCCGGTGAATCAGACAGTCCCCTACGGCGCTGACGGCGACGCGTCAGCACTGAGCCGACCCAGCGGCCAGCCTGAGCAAACAGTCGAAAATCATGAGACGCACTACCGACTCTCACTCATCGAGGGCGAGAGTCGGTACAACCCGCAGGAGTTCACGCACAACAGCGTCAAGAGCGCCATACGGGATCTCCTGACCGAAGACGACCCCGAAGCCATGCATCGGGCGTGGCTGAACAGCGATGTTGTCTCGGCGTTCAACGAGAGTGTCTACTATCCGTACACGAGCCTGAAGTACCACACCCTGCTCGTCGCGGCGCTGTTCGACAACTACCGCGCTGACCACGAGTTCGCTGGTCTCCACCTCGTTGTTGACGACGCCGACGAGATCGTTCCCCACCGAACGGTCTATGCAGACGAGTACTCCACACTCCGGATTGATGTCGACACTGGAAGACAGCCCGCTGCACGCCTCGGGAGTCGACCATGGCGATCGTGGGCATCAGTTTGGAACCGACTGCCAGCACACCCGCTCGAGACCAACCACGACAAATACGATATGGTACTCGATACGAACCTCCGACGGATCGGCTCCTGGTCAACAGCACTGCAGTACATCGAGGACTTCCGGGAGGCGTTCGACCAATGACGCGCATCCAGCCAGTCCACTGGGAGCTGGAGATGGACTACATCGGCCACCCGTACTACGTCTCGGGGAACGCCATCCTCCATGCACTCGGCCAGCACGTCCCACACGAGAGCCACCAGCACCTCCACGCCAGTCACGGGATGTTTGTGCCTGGCCAGTTCGGGCAGTTCCCGGATGAACACTCACAGAGCGGTGTGCGCCCGTATCTCGGGAGTGGACTCCCAGATGTCGAATCATACGAGGACTTGTTCCTGATGCGCAACCCCGCACATCGCTGGCTGCTCGACAGTCGCCCACGAGACGCGCTGAACACCCACGATATTCGCCCACAGAGCGGGCACCCAGCACTGGCCCACGAGATGATCATGGGCAAGCCCGAGGATGCACAGTACCAACACCAGACAACGAAGTGGTACATCCACGCCTACCTGCACGCTGACGATCCCGCCGTGCTTCCGCTGGATGAAGCGGTCCTTGACGGGCTTCAGTTCGGCGGCAAGCGGAACTATGGTTACGGCATCACCCGATTGAAAGAGACACGCGTCGTTGACTTAGAGGAAATAGACTATTCCTCCCTTGAAGAGAGCGAGACGTTCATCCTCGAACTCGTGACGCCATTCGTGCTGGAGTCGGAATACGCGAACGTCCATGATCAAGACGTCCCGTGGTGGTGGAAAGAAGACCGCTCCGAACTCCGTGAACGCAAAGAAAAGATACTGGAGCAACGCGAGGTATACAGGCTCCAAACGGTTGACCATGGGCAAGTGGTTTCCTACGATGGTAACCGCCCGGTGAAAACCGCCAAAAGCGGCATTCTCCGAGTTGGCAGTCATTCAAAGTACGGCTTCGGTGAGCTGCGGGTGATACCGGTTGAATCACCGTCAGAACGCACAACGAGGGGTGGATCGCCAGGGTAGATAACTGATGGAGACGAGTGGAATCGCCACGGAAAATCATCCCAGAGATCAAATAAAGAAATCGAATTTGCGACAAAAATTCACCTTCCGGTGGCAACCCCAACGAGACCAATGACTAACGACACCCCAATCCAACGAAACCAATGACTGAGAACACACCAAACCCGAACGCGTACTACGAGCAGCTCAACCCACTGCGAAAGACCGTCGACTCACTGCGAGAAAACGCGATGTCCCACAGCGATCTTGCAGACAACATCTACCAGGTCCGACAGTGTCTCTTCCTGGTCGCACTCAACCTCCAGGAGGCACGTGAGATACTCCCCGATCCGGACCCAGCAGCCGAACTCAATACAGAACAGGACGACTGGGAGGAATACGACGAGGCTATCCAACAGATCGAACGCCGACTCACAATCTGTCACGAACTGGCACAGAACGAACACCCCGATGAGTACCGCTACAGCGAATCCCCCGGAGAAAAATTCGAATCCGCACTCTCAGTGATCAGAGAGCTTCGCGACCTCCTCCCCGGCGTCGACACCAACAGCCCCCTCGAGATTGACCTAAACACCAAAGATGCGACGTACGCCCACGTCGAGGGCCGCGGCCAAGGCGATGGACGCTGGCTCGAGTACCAACTCCAGCGGGCGTTCAGACGCTGGGGCTACACCGCCGACACTCGCCAGACAGCGTTCAGCCTCGAGGTCGACGTCGTCGCCTGCCGGACCGAGAAACAACACGACCCTTCAGACTGGCTCGTCGCCCAGTGTAAAGACTGGACCAACGACACGATCACCCCGGGGACGATCTACCGACTGTGTACCGTGGCGTTTGCCTGCCGAGCAATGCCCGTCCTCTGTCATACGACCGAACTCACGACCCGCGCTGAACAACTCGCCCGCCATCTCGAGGTCCGCGTCCTTGAACTCGAGGATCTCGCACGTGGTGACCTCCCAGCACCGAAGACCACGACCCCCTCCTCGGATCTCTATGAGTACTCCGCGGAGTGGACGGCCCGCAAAAGCCGCGGCACGCTTCCCGTGATGTTTGCCACCGAGCCAGGCAAGCGCTTTAGCTACGTCCCCGGGTTCGAACCCGTCGGAAACGGCTGTGAATACAAACCCGTCGACGACGACCTCGACGATGACACCCACCCCGCCGCCGGTCACTGACCCAGCGTAAGCGTGGGAACCACCACCTGTCGCGCATCGGTGCGCACAGGCGCGTAGTTGGACTCAAACTCGAGCTCGAATCTGAACTCGAGTTCGGGACCCACACAGCACTCACACTCGAGTGCAGTTCCGGGTTCCTCAGCTACGCCTCTCGGTATCGTTCGCTCACTAATTCGATTCCACTTAGCAATGTCCACCAACAGCGATTCGACGACTGCACAGTATCCAGACCAGCTTGCCGACCAACTCGAGGCCCTCCACGAACGAGTGGAGACCCTCGAAAGCGACCTCGATGCCAAAGACGAACGCATCGAAGCCCTCGAGCGCGATCGTGACCGACTTGCAGAGCGAACAGCAGACCTCGAAGACCGCGTCAAATACCTCGAGGACGAAACCGCAGGCCTCGCGACAGCTGCACTCAACAAAGCAAGCGCGAACAAAGACCGGGTAACGGAACTCCAAAGCCGCGAACTCGAGAAAGGCGCACACCTGCGCACAGAAACTGTTGATGAGCATGCCGTCGATGTCGCCGATGGTCGCCTCGAGCAGATCACGAAAGACGATGGCAAGCAGTATTTTCGATTGCCTGAGCAGGCAGACCCGCTCGATCGAGGCGAAGTCTCGTTAGCGTATGGCGACCTCCTGCCGATTCAGCAACTCGCTCAGATGGACGACGATATGCGACGAGCAAGTACGAACGCACTGCCCACACGGCTGGCCGCGAAACTGTGGCAGGCTCGAGCAGACCCGAGCGTCGGCGACAATCCCTGGGAGACCGGTTGCAAGGACATCCAAGAGTACCTCAAGGCGAGTGATCTCAGGCATTGGATTCGTCGGCAAGAACCCGGTATCAGCAAGAGTTATGCGAAGAAGCTGGTCTCGAGGGTGATCGACGCTATCCTCGATCTCTCGAAGCATCGGGTGGCTATCCGGAAACGGACAGAGCGCAAGAACGGCCTCGAGTACACGGAGCGTCGGCTCGTGATCCCCGAAGACGTCGAGATCCCTGGAGAGACGACAGGTGATGAGTAAACACTGGTGACACCTGGTGTCCTCGGATGACCGGGGACAGGGGGTGAAAAAACGCCTCGAGAGGGGCCGTTTGACTCTCACGGAAACCTAATTCACACTAGGACAGCGGGTGTACGAGGGGTGGTTACCGGTGGGTGTGTCGCTCGAGTGGTCGTCGGTGGTCACACTGAAAGACAGGGGTTGAAGGCTGTTCTGAAGACAACAGCTGTCACTGGAGCCTCCAACTCGTCGTTCAGTTCCGGATCACTCCGTTGTAGTTCCTCCAACAGCATCTTCTCCTTTTTCCGTGAGATGCGAATCTCCACTATGGAACAGTCAACCGGTATTTGGGATAAAACCTTTATTTATGTCATACAAACAGATACCTATGTCAGTGGAAACGGATTCGCACGGGCGGGTGTACCTGTCCTCAGAACTGAGGCAGAAGTATGGCGAGAGGTTTCACGTGGTTGAATATGAGGATCGCCTCGAACTCATCCCTATCGACGAAAACCCTCTTCAGGCGATTCGTGAAGCTGCCGGTGACGCATTTGAGGGTGAGTCGATAGAAGAACTCCGTGAAGAAGCGAAAGAGCAGGCGAAAAAAAGATGCGAAAGCGGGATTCGATCGAGGAAAACGCGCGGTGGAGGATAGCGAGGAATGATAAAAAATAAAGCGCGTGCCTCCGCCTGAAGGCGGAGGTTGAGCGGTAGGCACTGCCGACCAACCGCCGACTACTGCTTGTCTGGGGTCTCTTCGCGGACGCGCTTCTCTCCTTCAAGGAGCAAGCCCTTCCACGTTAGTCCGTGGTGTTGCTTCAGTTCTTTCAGCCGACCGTACTGTTCATCGTCGTCGAACTCGATCCGAATCTCAACCACATACCATCACATAAATCACACACTTATGTGTCTTGCGCCACAAGAGATAGTTGATGAAGCGGACGAACCAGTTCGTCGTTCGCCCTCGATCCGAACAGGATCGCGAGCTACTACACAAACTGTTGGACGCTTCTGCCAGCCTCTGGAACGAACTCACCTACGAACGACGCCAGCAGTACTTCGACGGCGAAAGTATCTGGGACACCGCCGACTACCGCAAACAGTACGTCGGTGTGCTCGGAAGCGCCACCGCCCAACAGCTCATCCGAAAGAGTAAGAGTGCGTGGAAGTCGTTCTTCTCGCTCAAAGAAGAGGGCGAACAGTGTTCTCCTCCCGGCTACTGGGGGAATGAGGACGACGGCCGAACGTTGCGGACCTACGTTCGCAACGACCAGTACACACTGGAAATGGGCGACCGCTCCCGCCTCGAGATTCCCGTCGGGAAGGAACTCAAGGAGAAGTACGACCTTGGGTACACCGAACGGCTACGCCTCGAAGTCGCTGGCGATCCGAAGTGGGACGGCAAGCAGGGCCGGTTAGAACTGTACTACGACGAGCCGTCGGACCAATTCAGGGCCTTTCAACCTGTCACGGTAGACAATTCTCGACAGGATTCACCACTGGCGGACGAAACCGCCGCTCTGGACATCGGTGCGAACAACATCGTCGCCTGTACGACCACAACCGGCGAGCAGTACCTGTACGAAGGCCGCGACCTGTTCGAACGGTTCCGCGAAACGACGCGAGAGATCGCCCAGCTACAGTCGAAACTCCGAGAGGGAAGATACTCGTCGAACCGAATTCGGCGGCTGTACCGACGGAGGACGCGCCGGCGCGATCATGCGATGGACGCACTCGCTCGCGATCTTATCGAACAACTGTACGATCAGGGCGTTTCGACGGTGTACGTCGGCGACTTAACCGGTGTTCTCGAGACGCACTGGCTGGTTCGGACGAACGCGAAGACGCACAACTTCTGGGCGTTCCGCGCGTTCATCGACCGACTGGCGTGTACCGCCGAAGAGTTCGGTATCACGGTCGAAGTGCGTACGGAAGCGTGGACCTCGCAGACGTGTCCGAACTGCGGTTCGACCGAGGACACGACGCGGCACCAGGACACGCTGACCTGTCAGTGTGGCTTCGAGGGTCACGCGGACCTCACCGCGTCGGAGACATTCCTGAGGCGGCACGAAACAGACGTACCACGGCCGATGGCACGGCCCGTGCGATTCGAGTGGGACAGCCACGACTGGCTGGAGTCACCACGCTCTCACGAAAGTCCCAAAGAAGCGCGCACGAACCGGAGTATCCTACACACGTAGGAGAAAGTCGCTCGCGTGGTGGTTCGGCATGAGTCGAGACCCCAACGCGAGGATTCCCGCGCCTTTAGGCGCGGTGAGGATGTCAATGCGTATGTCGAGACAGACTATCTCCTCGCTCTTGCAAAAGACTCTGACTGGCTCAAAGCTCGAGCAGAGGAAGAGTTGGAAGAGCACGACGTTGTCACCTCCACGTATTCATATTTGGAGATTCTGCTCATCAGCGAGCGCCACGAGTTCGACTACATCAAGCTGTTCTCGAATATGCTTGAGGTTGTACCCGTTGAGACCGATGAAGAACGCCAGATCGTACTCAAGGCTGTGAATTATTTTGAGAACGGAATGACCGCGTTCGATTCTTTCCACGCTGCTACTGCCGAAAATCGCGGCCATCCCATTTTGAGCTCTGACAAAGCATACGAGGACGTCGATCCCGAGCGTCTTCCGTTGGAGCCGACCGAGGACGCTTAACATCCTCCCTGCGTTGAAGCGCGAGGATTCCACCGCTAGGGGTTCGGCCATGCCGATTCCACAGTGTCAACTTTCCCCTCACAGGTACTCCGGTTTGTACGCTCCTCGTTGGTCGTTGTCCCGGTAGGGGGCGACCTGTGGTCGGGCCGCCATTCGTGATAACATCGAGGATAACCAAAGCAGCCTTCGGAATTATGTTGAATCTTAATGTCTACTCGTATAAATACGCCTGGACACTCAGTTTCAATATCTGCGGTGAGTATTACTGCCAATTTGCGGATGGTCCTCGGCTAGCCAGAATATCTCGGTGCTTGCTCGCGTACTTCGGTCCACTCGTCGCAATCTTCCTTGCCGAAAAGGTTGCTCACTCTAGAAGCCCGACTCGAGAATCAGGATGAGCGTCTTGGGGAAACCGAACAGACGTGTGACCGGCTCGAAAAAGCCACTGAAGCAGCGCTGAACAAGGCCTCCATGAGCAAAAATCGGGTGACGGAACTGCAGTCACGCGAACTCGAGAGACGTTTAGTACGGTTCGCCGGGAGTGAGCCGACAGACAGTCAATCACGACCGATTCGACGCCAGCCACGTCGCCAAGTTGCTCACAGACACAGGCTGCCGAACAGGTCTTGCCCGCTCCTGGTGGCCCAAATAGGAACGCCCCGCCGGGTGCCACACCGTCGGTCAGCGGCTCGAGGACCGAACTCAGGTGGTCAATCTCACTGTCGCGGTGGACGACCACTTCCCGATCCGGTTGTACGTCGGGTTGCAAAACCGCGTAACCGGTAATCATGTCCGAACTGTTCAGTGTGCGGGTATGTATAGGCGACGGGCACCCTACGCGTCGAAAATGGCACTAACAAGTGATTTTACAGCCCGGCGCTTTGGCAACTGCCGACGCGGCGGCACAGGGTATGTAAGCGAAACACCACCACTTCTAATCCGGCCACCTTCGCTAACTTCAACGAGAATTGGGACTTTGAGATCGTTACCCTTCGCACTATCCATATCTGAGACGCGTTCTTTGATAACCCCGTCAATCGGCTCATTAGTGATGAATGCCGGAAACAGTGGTGTTGACGAGAGTTTATCAACACCAACTGTGTCGCTACTCAACCCACTCTCAGCAACCGATTCAAGTGCATCAATCCCAGAACGAACTGTCTCGAGTGACAAATCACCGCCGACGATAGCTGGTGCGATACAGCGGCACTCACGACCTCTGTCCAGATAACTGACTGTTTTCGTCTTTGTATATATACCTTCGAACTGGCCCTTATCGGTTTCAACTGTCTTGTATTCGTGATCTTGCAAACTGAACCGCACGCCCTCGATATATTCGTCAGTATCCATGACTATGCAACACAAGTATATTTACTTAAAGTTGTGTATACTGAACAAATCTGAACCGACAAGTCATGGAAAGGGCAGTAGGGCCGGTCGGGCGGACCGGCGGGTGGCGCAGCGTGAGGGGACAGTCTGGCAACGACAGTCCGACTCCCGCGCTATTTCGAACGTTCACAACGACTGATATAATAGTTTCGGTGACTGGCTGGTTGGTGGGGAATCTTGATATGGGCGACGTTCGTTGATGCCGATGCCTCGAGCGTATCGGGGCAATCCACTGTATGCACGCCGACCTGAACGGTCGGTGCCTCGGCATCCGCCGGGGCTTTCTATCGGCGGGAGTAATTTATAGATTCGAGTGACAGTCTCGAGTATGGATGACCGGCGGATCTACGCGGTTGGTTTGCTTGCATCGCTCTTGGCCGCAGCCTGGATTCTCGCTGGTCCAGTACTAGGCTTGCCGTTCGGAATTGTCGCATCGGACGGGCCGTCAATGGGCGACGACGGAATGATGGTCAATGTATGGGTTGACAGCGAACCAGAGGTTGGGGACGTGGTGATTTTCGAGCAAGACGGGCAGTTAACTGACGACCGCCCGGTCCACCGTGTTGCCGACGAAACCGGGTCTGGATACGTCACCCAAGGTGATGCGAACCCATACACTGATCAAGAGGTAACTGGCGTCGACTACGTAACTGACGAGAACCGCGTCGGTGTTGTCGTGGCTCGAACCCCAGTAAGTACTCTCACTCTCGGGTTATTTTTCACTATCATTGGGATTTCTCTGTACTCGAAAGAAAAAGAATTATATTATTTTTAACTCAGTCGAAGTTCCAAGTTACGTCTCCAATAACGCTCTCTTCACCATCTTCGCTAATAGCGACGATATTTAGGTCTCCATCCTCTGCCAGATCATCGTTTTCAGAGCCACCGTCTTCATAGAGAGTATGAGTCGTCCCAACTCCGTCTAAGTCACTCAACTCAACTTCGCCACCTTGATCACTGTCGTGAAAGTCACTACCATCGTCGCCGCGGACAACGAACTCTGCAGCATTACCGTCTTCTTCTAAGGTAAACTCAATGTATCCGTAGTCGCCGTCGGGATCTTCGGTAACATCCGTTCCTACAACAGCATTGACTGGCGCACTCCCAGTCTGCTGACCAAGGTCCAAGACAAACGCTGCGATTACAGCTGCCAAGATAACCGTTATGGCAACCATGAGTATAACCCCTATGACAGGAGAAACTGCACGTTCGTCTTCTGAACCGACCAATTTGTTCGCGATTGATTTTCCATCAAACATGTGTTTTATCACGCACCATAAACGGTCGGAAGGCCTATGCCCCATGCAGGAGTATCGAAACCCGCACGGGATGGGGGTTCCACACACCCGTCGCACCCTTCCCTGCCGTCCTTTCTGGCGCTGATACAAACCACTGAATCAGAGGTATATATAATTTCCCGATAGTGTATATTATCGAATCAAAAAACTGTCCTAAAGACTTTCAACAGTGATATTCAGGCCCGCACAGAAAATCCACAGCGACCGCTTGAAGCCGCGCCGTCTGCCATTCTCACGTTTGAAACACAATCCGGCACTTACTTGCCGGTCTCGCCACCACACGCGCACATGTCTGACGTTGAACCGTTGCCAACCGAACAGGCGCTCGCGCGCACGTATGACGGTGGGGCCTACGCCGATGCCTATGAAGCCGTCCACCAGTATCGCCGCGCGACGAGCTACGCGTTTCGCAACGACGCCAAGTCGGGCGCGACGGCCTCGGCGACGGGCCTCCCACGCGGGCGCATTCGATTGTGGGTTGACGAGGGCGGTGCGCCGGATGCCGTCAACGCAATCGAAGCCGCACATCGCCACGGGTGGCTCGAGTGCGAGTTCTCCGACCCAACGTTCACGGGCCTAAACGCACTCGTCGCGAACGTCTTTTCCGGCGGCTCTATCGGCGCACAGGATTATAGGCCGTCGTTCGCGCTGAACCAGCGCGGCGAAGACAGCCACGTTATCGACGCCCTCGAGCTTGTGGGCGCGGAGTACGAACTCATCGACGATCGGGACGGGCGGGCTGATGAGATTCGACCGACTGAGGACGGCACCGTGCTTGGGCGCGTACTCGCAGCCCTTGGCGCGCCCGTGGGTCCGAAAACAGACCGCCACCTCGAGTTACCGGCGTATCTCGAGGATGCACCGACGGACGTGTGCGAGACGTTCGTGTATGCGTATCTCGAGAACCGGGCGGTCGAACGGCCAAACAAGGACACACTCACGGTGCGCGAAGAGCGCAATCGGGAGTATCTCGAGTCCCTCTCTGCGTTGATTGAATCCGTGGCAGGCGACGGCGTACACCTGGGCAAACGGGATATCATTATCTCAGCGGACGCGGCGCGGACGCTCGGCACGGTCCGCTGAGACCATTTTTAAACAGCGAGAGAATTCCGCCGTTTCACGGCGTTCGCAAGACCGCAGATCTTGCGTGCCAACCAGAAGTCTTGACTTCTGGTGACGTCCTCAGAACGCAAGCGTTCTGATGGGTATCGCAAACCATCGGGTTGCTCAACGGGCGTGAACCGCATCATTCAAATACACAATTCACCGCTCAATGGCAGACCAAATATTCCGCGGTGATCCACATCATTAATCAGGCCAGCATTTGCTCGACCCGGTTCCAGCAAGTGGCATATCGTTGGCCCCGACGGCTGCCGTTACAGGTTGAAAAAGTACTCGAGAATCGATGAACAACATGCTGTCAAAAGGACGCTCACCGCATTGAACAGTAGAGTCAGTGGCGTCTGCAGAAGGTGGGATTCTCGAAGACGGCTGAGCGCCATCTTCGGTGGTGCGTGGGCAAGGGGGTGATGTCTTCGCACGGATGCCGGTGGCAACGACAATCCCCCACCCCCTTGCCATTTCAAAGAAAGGAACTATCCATATTAAGCCTACTTGCCAACTATTTTGGAAAGCGGACAACGGGAATGGAAGGGAGGTGATTGTGGATGTCAATGAAGACCGAGCCGCTCGTCCTGAACTCCTATGGTGAGCTTTTCGCGACTTTAGGTGCGTGAGGAGGTCAACTACGTGGAGTGAGGTGGGTGAACAGCATCTGGAATAGTACCCGAAAACTATTAGCAGGTTGTGGGGTCAATCTCCCGATATGCCCCAGAAGATCCCGCGCGAAGATCTCCTTGCGGAACTCCGACGACTTGCCAATGATCTCGACCGATCACCAACTACGACAGAAATGAACGAGCACGGCAAATACAGCGCTTTGACCTACAACAAACGGTTTGGATCGTGGAGTGAAGCACTTGATGAGGTTAATCTCAAGGCATCTCGCAAACGCCGAGTCACGGATGAGGAACTCCTGGAGGAACTCAATCGATTAGCCGACGATCTTGGGCGAATACCGGCTGCAAATGAAATGGTTAGCGACGGGGAATTCCACAACCGAACGTACACAGACCGGTTCGGGTCATGGGATGAAGCCTTGGATGCAGCTGGCCTCGAGGCAAGTGGCGAAGGGTATATTCCAAAGGAAACGTTACTTGGAGAGTTAAACCGACTCGCAGAGACGCTTGGTCGGACCCCCACGACAACCGATATGAACGAACACGGAGCACATAGTATTGGAACATACCGGAAGCGATTCGGATCTTGGGATGACGCACTCGATGAAGCAGGAATTGAGTACCCCACCCATACGCGTAGTAACTAATTCTAAGCCCGAGTACATATCTACTTTCGTTTATTTCTGAAGCCTAATCATTCGCTAGATGTTGCAATGACAAACGAATAGTCGAAGAAAGCATTACCCCGTCCATGGGTTGAATACACGCAGATTTTCGGATATGAAACCAATGGTTATTTTGATTTCGACCAGCAGCCAGAGGGCCATCGGCAAGTAGAGTTAAATACAACATGTCAAAATCGGCGAATAGATTTAAGCTATAATAGTCGAATCAACTGATACGCTCCGGCAGTTCCCAGTGAAGGCATAGGTGTCTTCGAAACTGGAACCGGACGCAAACACAACACTATGTTCGAACGAATCACAGACGAAGAAGAACGCGGTCAGGTGGGTATCGGTACACTCATCGTGTTCATCGCGATGGTGCTTGTCGCAGCGATTGCCGCAGGGGTACTGATCAATACTGCTGGATTGCTCCAGTCGCAGGCAGAGGCAACAGGTGAAGAAAGCACAGCACAGGTCTCAAACGTTGTCGATATTAATTCAGCTACTGGTCAAGTAGTTGGAGATGGAGATATTAACGACTTTGGTGATATCTCGGTTGAAATCGATAAGCTAGAAGACGTTAGTCTTGATAGTGACGATGAAGTCACTGTTACAATCAATGACAATGACGCAAGCGATGAGTCTCCAGATTCCGAAGTGGACCTCTCAGATAATAATCTGGATGGAGACTTTAACATTGACGAAGAGGACCTCAGATGGGGTCAAGAAGTCGTAGTCGAATTTGACCATAACGACGAGGATCCAGAAAACTTCGTAACCACTGTTGATCTCAACGACGTTGATACAAACTCGGACGAGATTGTAATTGGATTAACCGGTGAAGACCGAGATGTCGATGGGATCGAGCTGGTAAGCGAGAATGAAGATGCTCAGGTCGGCGACTCGGTCAGTTCCGTCTCGATGATGGTGTCACTCGGTCCTGGTGCAGATGCAGTTGACCTCGAGTCTGCAACCTTCGAGTACGTTGGAGATACCACGCAGAGAGGGACTGCAGCAGAACTCGATGATCTCGATATTCAGGAACTTGACGGTGAAAGCCTCGAACACAATGACATCAGTCCAGTGCTCGAGTCAGATAACGAATATCAGATTGAATTGAACCTTGGCCACGAAGAGTTCACGCCAATCGATGCTGGTGATGATGCGACGTTCACTATCACCACAGCAGACAGTTCTCAGACAGTGGAAGTGCTGATGGCACCGTCGACGCTGACTGATGACGCAGTCACACTCTAAAAACACGGATAAAACAATAACTAAATAAAATGTTCGAAAAAGTAACTGACGAAGAAGAGCGCGGTCAGGTGGGTATCGGTACACTCATCGTGTTCATCGCAATGGTGCTTGTCGCAGCGATCGCGGCAGGTGTACTGATCAACACTGCTGGTCTGCTGCAGTCGCAGGCAGAGGCAACAGGTCAAGAAAGTACGGCACAGGTCTCGAACGTCGTGGACATCAGCTCAGCTACTGGTGAGGTGAATCAGCTGGCTGAGCCTGATGAAGTTGTAGAAAATGTTAACCTTGCATTCAATAATGAGGACGATGTGGTTGAAGATGATGCTGATGATGAAGTTACAATAACCATCACAGATGAAGGTGGGGATGGCTCTGAAGTTGTTAGTGAAGATGTTCAAACAGATGATTCATTGATTGAGGAAGGAGACTTCGAAGAACTCGACTTGACTGGCGAGACAGAAATTCTAGTAGAGACTGCGAGTAATGGAGACTATGATGACGCAGATGATGAGTTGATTATTGCACTGCCAGAAGACTACCACGAGGAGGGTGAAACAGTCACTATCGATATTGTCGAGGTAGACGAGAGTTCAGATGACTTCACACTCGAGAGCAACTACGAAGCAGTCGATAACGGAGTCAACGACAGAATTGACACCGTCTCGATGATGGTATCACTCGGCCCAGGTGCGGATGCAGTTGACCTGAACGCAGCGACGTACGAATACGTTGGCGAAGATACTGTTCGAGGGACTGCAGAGGATCTCGATGATCTCTACATCTTAGACATGGAGAACAACGAGATTGACGCGGACGGGAACGCAGTTCTCGAGTCGGATGACAATCTCCAGATTGAGTTAGACCTCAATGGTGAATTCTCACCGATCTACGCAGGCGATGATGCAACGTTCACCATTACCACTGCAGACAGTGCCCAGACGGTCGAAGTGCTGATGGCTCCATCCACGCTGACGGATGATGCGGTGACGCTCTAATATAACTGATGTGGGGAAGAAGTGCTGAGAACGATCAACGAGGTCAAGTCGGAATCGGGACGCTCATCGTGTTCATCGCGATGGTCCTTGTCGCAGCAATCGCGGCAGGCGTCTTGATCAATACGGCTGACCAACTCCAGTCTCAGTCTGAAGCAACCGGGCAAGAAAGCACAGCTGAGGTTTCGAACACCCTCAATGTCCACTCGTCGATTGCTGATCTCGACAATGGTGACATTCAGGAGGTCGAAATATCAGTCGGGCTTGCGCCCGGATCCGGGCCAATCGATCTCGAGAACATTGTAATCGATTACAATGGGCCAAACGGCCAACAATATATCGAGGTTGATGAAGACATCATAGACGGAAATGATGGAACGGTGTTGGAATCTGGGGCCGACCGTGGAACGATCACAATCGAGGATATCGATGGTGATCTCGAAGCAGGTGATGACGCAACGCTCATGTTTGCCATCAATGATGGCGGACAAACAACTGTAGAGTGGAACGTCCCAACCGTCATTGATGATGATGATGACGGAGACGTTCACCTCTAATCAGCTGTAAGCAACGCCTCAGTGATGTCCCCGGTAATTTTTTGAGATAGACAATGTGGAAATCGGCTTCTGACGAAGAAAGACGCGCGCAAGCAGGTATTGGAACACTCATCCTGTTCGTAGCGATGGTGCTCGTTGCCGTTGTCGCGGCGGGTGTCCTAGTGAACACTGCTGGCGTCCTTCAGTCACAAGCCGAAGTAACTGGACAAGAAAGTACGGCACAGATAGCAAACACACTGAGCGTATATACCGCGGTCGGAACCATCAATGAAGATGGAAACATCGAGGAGGTCGATATGACTGTCAGTTTAGGACCTGGATCGAACTCCATCGACCTCGGGGATATCATCATTGACTATCTCGGACCAAGCGAACACGCCCATATCAAAAGCGAACATGTCGCTGTTGACGGCTCTGAGGGAACGATACTCGAGGACAGTTCCGATCGTGGGACGATCACCCTTGACCTCGAGGAAAAAGTCCAACCACTCGAACCCGGTGATGACGCAGTGATTACAATCTACACTCATGATGGAGCCCAAATCAGTCAGGAACTCACCGTGCCGACCAGCCTCAACGGTGAAGAGGGCGAAACAATTCGACTCTGAAACGATCGTAATCGCCTCGCAGAGCGAACAACCGACCTCGAAGACCGCATCAAGTTCCTCGAGGACGAGACCACAAGCCTCGCGACGGCTGCACTCAACAAAGCGAATGTGAACAAAGACCGGGTTGGGGAACTCCAAAGCCGCGAACTCGAGAAAGGCGCACACCTGCGCATAGAAACCGTTGATGAGCATGCCGTCGACGTCGCCGATAGTCGCCTCGAGCAGATCATGAAAGACGACGGCAAGCAGTATTTTCGATTGCCTGAGCAGGCAGACCCGCTCGAGCGAGGTGAAGTCTCGTTAGCGTATGGAGACCTCTTGCCGATTCAACAGTTGGGGCGCATGGACGACGAGATGTTACGCTCGACGGCGAACGCACTGCCCACACGGCTGGCCGCAAAACTCTGGCAGGCTCGAGCAGACCCGACCGTCGGCGACAATCCCTGGGAAACCGGCTGCAAGGACATTGCTGAGTATCTCAAGGCAAGTGATCTCAGACATTGGATCCGCCGGCAAGAACCCGGCATCAGCAAGAGTTATGCGAAAAAGTTGGTTTCGAGGGTGCTCGATGCGCTGTTGGATCTCTCAAAGCACCGGGTGGCTATCCGAAAACGAACGGAGCGAAAGAACGGCCTCAAGTACACGGAGCGTCGGCTCGTGATCCCCGAAGACGCCGAGATTCCAGGAGAGACGACAGGTGATGAGTAGGAGCCGGTGACACCTGGTGTCCTCGGATGACCGGGGACAGGGGGTGAAAAAACGCCTCGAGAGAGGCCGTTTGACTCTCTCAGAAACCTAATTCACAGCACGAGAGTGAGTGTACGAGGGTTGGGTACCGGTGGGTGTCTCGCTCGAGTGGTCGTCGGTGGTCACACTGAAAGACAGGGGTTGAAGGCTGTTCTGAAGACAACAGCTGTCACTGGAGCGCCTCACTCACCGTTCAGATTCATTAAGAAAGATTGGCATCAGTCTGCACTAGCAGCAGCGTCAGCATCAGTATCGTCGTCGACGAGCGGGTAGTCGATGTGCATCTCGATCCGTTCGTACGGGACGATGGGTTTCTTCGCGCCGCCGCGACCGCCCTCATCGAACTCGACGACGTCGAGCATTTCGAGTCGCTGCAGATCTGCATGGACATCAGAGACATCCCGATCGACAGTGCGAGCTGCATCGCGGATGCTCGATGGCTCATTCTTGACGATTGCCTGGATGAGCTCAAGCCGCAGCGGGGACAGATGTTCGTAGAGATCGTCGTAGCTCCCAAACTGGAGCACGGACCGATCTGTGAGATGCTTCGGTACCGAGTCCTCAATATCTTCGGGTGAGTCAGCGCTATCGATCACTCGAGCGACCTCAAGTGCGTCCTCACGAATCTGTTCGCGGTTGCCGACAGTGATGTGGAGTGTGGATGGCATGGGTGTGGTATAGTGGATGGCCGGGTCTAGTTCAGAACGAGCGATCAGGCCCGTCAGCGCCTTCAAGTTCCTTCCAGTAGGCGTCCGATTCGGAATAAAACTGCACCAGCAGTGATTCCAAACCGGGGTAGTCGATAGTCGTGTCACCGGCAGCAGTGTGCTTTTCATGGCCTTTCGTCGCTTCGTGGGAGTTATCGTAGCGGAGTAGCGTCATTCCGTCGAACGTGCCGATATGCATTGAGTACCGGTCACCGGATGGGTACGTCTCGATATCGGTTGCATATCCGATTTTGACTTTCTCAATCACTCCCGCTTCGATATGGCGCTGTTCGTACAGTACCGTGTATCCGACCATCCCTATTTGTTGGATCTCGGCCCAACACCATGAATGTTGGGATAAGAACCAACATTAGGTGTGTTTGTATGTCCAATCAAATCACCATACAACAATCCGCGAGACACTCTCGGCCACCACCGACCCAAAAGGGACCGTTCGTCGCCGTCGGCATCCGGGCCACAGTTCGAATCGAGACGCCAAGTAGTCGTTCTAGACCAGATCCGTCCAACTGTCGATCACTAACCCCACGACAGCAGTCACTCGGACCGGTAGAAGCCAGCGTAGACAGCTTGCCGATCCGGTTAGCAGCGTGCGCTAACCAGCCACGGTTCGCCGAATACACGACACGGAGTCTGCATTCACCAACACGACCGACACCAACGAACAGTTAGTCGACCAGTTCAGTGTTGTCTATGTCGAAAATCGCTAACTCAACTCTTCATCCACCGTAGCGAGCTACCGTTCAAATTTTCATTGGACGAGTTCACTAGCTTTCCCTTATTTCATTAGATCATAATGGTTCTACCCGATCTCTACCTCATATGCACCCCTTGAGAGAGGGAGACCTGTATGGTAGTGCTACGTTTTTGGCCACTTGTAATGACAAGTAAGTACGCGTCATAACATATATGCCTCTTCACATCGAACGTCAATGTATGAGCGGATCAAGCTATGACAAGACGATTCAGTTCCGTGCCGGAGCCGAAAAAGAGGCCGCGGAACTCCTCGATGAGATCCACATCGGTGGCGTCAACGTGAGCGAACTCGCCCGCGTCGGCCTGGTCGAAATGCTCCGACAGTCATTAGATGAACAAGACAGGATTGCGGTGTACGAACGATACAGTCGTGGTGAGATCAGTGAGGACGTGACCCGTGTCCTTCTCGGTGAGAAACTCGATAGGATGGAAGAGGAGAAAGAGTCGTTCGAGGCGGCTATGGAACGAGACACGTCTGGATTCTTGACGGGCAGCGATGGCGAGTGAGGCTCGCTATCCGATACTGGCTGATACGAGTTCCTTGATCGCGGTTGCGAACACCACTCAGTGGGAACTGCTGAAAGACGCGATCCACCTTACAACGACAAACGTCTGCAAGCACGAACTTCAAAACCACGTCAGCTCGAACAAATACCCGCCTGAGGGCAGCCGTGAGCACCACTTGAAACGAGGGAGCCAACGTG
Organism: Natronolimnobius sp. AArcel1; assembly: GCF_011043775.1. NCBI lineage: Archaea > Methanobacteriati > Methanobacteriota > Halobacteria > Halobacteriales > Natrialbaceae > Natronolimnobius > Natronolimnobius sp. AArcel1. The sequence goes on from NZ_JAAKXY010000008.1 coordinate 78,841, forward strand.
TTCTTGAACATCTAGACGAGGATTCGTCGCCGTGGTCGTGCGTCACTGTCGTTCCCCGCCTGCATGGACCAGACGCAGGCGAGCAATCGCTCAAGCAAGAACTTTCTGAGCATGCTTCTTCGTGTCAGATCGTAACGGTTCTTGACTCAGCTGCGAGACGGTCAATTCGGCGTCTCATTGACGACAACGCGTACGACATTGACGTTGTCGGACCACCGTATCTCCTCTACATCCTACTTGACAACGACCTCATCGAAAAGCCTGAATTCTGCGAGGCAACCGTGGAGATGATTCAGGCAGAAGGGTGGACCGGGTACGAGGTTGTGAAGAACGCGTGGACTAGTATCCCCGTCGATTGTTCCGAAATCCTTGACGGCGAATATGATGATGCTCTTCCACCAAGCTGATCCGACAAATCGTGTTCATCTGATCAGTACAGATGTAACACGCACCAGATCGACTCCGTTATCTGCGTTAGTGAAACTCGATATTACGTGTAGTGTATGGTCATTCGTCGGCCTTTTCTATCTTTCTACGAGGAGAGAATCCCGGCGTTCACGCCGGGCGTGAATCCGACAATCCCTCTACAGTCGACCGTCAATAGCAGGCCGGATATTCAAGACCAATCCACATCATTAAGTAGGATTATCTACATAGACTATGTATGGCGATTCAAGTCACTCGAACCTCTGTTGCTTCCATCCAAAATCAGCAACAGGTACAGAGTGATCTGGACTCGCTAGGGTTTGCCGCCTCGAAGCTCTGGAACATCGCACGCTGGACGTGCGACCGAATCTGGAACGAAACAGGAATAATCCCCGAGGATGGCCCGCTCAAGGCATACTTGAAGAACCACGAACGCTACGCCGACCTCAATTCTCAGTCGAGTCAGCGAGTCATTGAAGAACTCGCTGAAGCGTTCGGTAGTTGGTATGCCAAACGCCGAAACGGGGACGACCGCGCAAACCCACCGAAGTATCGCAAAAGTGGTGATGACCACCCACGGTCGACGGTGACGTTCAAAGAAGACGGTTTCAAACACGACAGCAAAAACAATCGGATTCGTCTCTCGAAAGGTCGGAATCTCAAAGAGCACTGGTCTGATTTCATCCTCTGCGAGATCGAAACCCGACCAGATGTTACTGTCGAGAACGTTCGTCAAGTGAAAGCGGTCTGGAATGGAGACGAATGGGAACTTCACATCGTCTGCAAGCACGAGATAGAGGCTGATTCTCCTGGCGACGAAACTGCTGGGATCGACCTTGGGATCTCGAATTTCGCTGCCGTCTCGTATTCCACGGGAGGCCACAAGTTGTATCCGGGAAACCTTCTAAAGACCGACGAACGGTATTTCGCCAAGGAGATAGCGAAGTGCAATTCGTCACGGTCGAACAAAGCCTTAAGACTCCGTAAGAAGCGATCTGAGCGTCGGTCACACTACTTGCACGCCGTCACGAAACACATTGTATCCGAGTGTGTTGAACGAGGTATCGGAACAATTGCTGTCGGCAACCTCGGAGGTATCCGTAAAGACGACGAGACAGGTGAGCCCCGCAATTGGGGCGACCGTGGCAACGAAGGCTTGCACGGATGGGCGTTCGACCGCTTTACGAACTTGCTCACCTACAAGGCGAAAGCCAAAGGCATCACCGTAGTTGTAGTGAGCGAGCGAGACACGTCGAAGACGTGTTCGTGTTGTGGGGAGAAACGAGACGCTAATCGTGTAGAGCGTGGCTTGTACGTCTGTCAAGGGTGTGGAGCCGTGATGAACGCCGACTCGAATGGTGCGGAGAACATTCGACTTCGGTTAGACCAAGCAGAAAAGGTAACTCTGAGTCCTCGGTCATCCGAGGATAGGAGTAGCGGGCGTGTGGCACGTCCAGTAGTCAACCTGTTCCGTCGTGGAGAACACGACCCCAGCTGTGGACAGGGGATGTTCGCTCAACAGGCGAGCAACTGCGAACCATAAATATCCCAACTGCGGTCGGGAAGCCTCGCCGTTCACGGCGAGGAGGATGTCACATAATACATTAACAGGTGAGCGACTGCCAGTCGGTCCAAATATTAAACGCGTGGTACTAGAATCGAAAATCGCCCGCCATCTCTTCAGCAATGTCAGATTTGACTCTCTTTGGAAACGTGATGCCCTTTATGGTGTTTGGCATCGGTATTTTCGGTTACTGTGTGACGATGGCTCTCAGAGACATGACCCACCAGAACATCATCTTCGACAAGTCCTTAATTACGCCCGCCAAATGCTGTAGATAGTACTATTCTGCAGATTCTACAGATTCCATTGTATCTGCGTATTCAGCACGACCCATAGCGAGATAGAAATCACTGTTCGCTTCACGGTGTTCGCGTGCTATGGAGAGGCCCTCTTCTTTCATCGCTCCTACCTAGCCTGTCCCGCTATAAATTTTTACTGGTGATCTCTCTGTGGCCAAATCCGAACATCAGCAATTGACATTCTCCTGCGGCTAACGTCGGCAGCTGACAAAAGTTGATAGCCAGCAGTGCTACCGGCTGCCTGAGAATACGGACTCGCTCAACCACGGTGGCGTCTCCCTCGCGTATGGCAACCTTCCACCGATTCAGAAATTAGCACGAACAGATGGCAAAATGTTGCGAACGATGGTGAATACCCTGCCCACACGGCTCGCAGCAAACCTCTGGCTGGCATTGACGGACTCGAGTGTCGTCTGCATAAGGTGGGATTCTCGAAGACGGCTGAGCGCCATCTTCGGTGGTGCGTGGGCAAGGGGGTGATGTCTTCGCACGGATGCCGGTGGCAACGACAATCCCCCACCCCCTTGCCATTTCAAAAATAGGAACGATCCATATTAAGCCTACTTGCCAACTAATTTGGAAAGCGGACAACGGGAATGGAAGGGAGGTGATTGTGGATGTCAATGAAGACTGAGCCACTCGTCCTGAACTCCAATGTAGCAAGAAGAGGCCTCACCTGTGTACTGAAATAATTCTGTGCACGGTGGATATATGACAGAGTACCCCGTTAGTGAGTATATGGAAATAACTGATACGCCTGATGGAATACCCGGTGAGGACGAAGAGCCGCCTGATTTCGATGCCTGGGAATCTCCTGAAGAGTTGCTAGCGGGGAAGCCAACGAGAGAGCGGCTGCTTGATGTCGTAATGCAGTTGCGGGAGCCGACGAAGGTATCAAAGATTGCTGAACGTGCAGATTGTGATACGGAGACCGCGCGTGATTATCTGGAGTGGTTTACGGAGATGGGAATGGTCCGTGAACTGTCCGGTCGACCTGTGCGGTACGAGCGGAATAATTCGTATCTGACGTGGCGCAGGATCGAGCAGATTCGCGGACAGTATTCGGAAGCAGAGATCGTCGAGCAACTCAAAGACACGCTTGACGCAACTGAGGAATACCGCCAACGCTTCGATGCGACGTCTCCGAGTGAGGTGTCGCTGGTTGATGAAAGCCGTGAAAGAGCTATTGAGGACGTCTGGGAGGCGGTATCTACCTGGAAGACGCTCGAGAAACGGGCGGCATTGCTAGATGCGGCACGCCGTGATGATCTGTCGAGTGGACGCGCTGGGGAAGTCAATGCCTGAGGGAGAATCAGATGACATTGGCGGTATCGATAGTGACGTCCTAGAGCGAATTGGTCGGCGGTTGCGCAGCAGCGCTCGGTTCTCAAGTGTTGAATATCGGCCTGCGTATGCACCGAACGCTGTAGTGGCAGATTTTGATGACGGGTATTTTCCGCGGGATGTTGAGCGTGCGTATCTTCGTATTCGCTGGTTCGAGACGGACGATTTCAATGTACACTATTCGGAGCAGTACCGTGATAGGGAAACGTGGGAGTGTCGGTGGGATAGGCATCCGAACAGTCACAACGACCGAGAACATATTCATCCGCCGCCAGATGCGCCAACACCTAGAGAAGATACAGCGTTCGCTAGCGATTGGCGGGAAGTGATTTCATATGTATTATCGGAGTTGGATGAGCGAATTCACTCGTTCTGGGAATGATGAGCTCGAGCAGACCCGAGCGTCGGCGACAATCCCTGGGAGACCGGTTGCAAGGACATCCAAGAGTACCTCAAGGCGAGTGATCTCAGGCATTGGATTCGCCGGCAAGAGCCTGGCATCAGCAAGAGTTATGCGAAAAAGTTGGTCTCGAGGGTGATCGACGCTATCCTCGATCTCTCGAAGCATCGGGTGGCTATCCGGAAACGGACAGAGCGCAAGAACGGCCTCGAGTACACGGAGCGTCGGCTCGTGATCCCCGAAGACGTCGAGATCCCTGGAGAGACGACAGGTGATGAGTAGAAGCCAGTGACACCTGCTGTCCTCGGATGACCGGGGACAGGGGGTGAGAAAACGCCTCGAGAGAGGCCGTTTGACTCTCACGGAAACCTAATTCACAGCACGAGAGCGGGTGTACGAGGGGTGGTTACCGGTGGGTGTCTCGCTCGAGTAGTCGTCGGTAGTCACACTGAAGGACAAGGGTTGGAGGAGATACTGAAGACAACAGCTGTCACTGGAGACTCCAACTTGTCGACGACTCACTCTTGAAGATGCGCTTGAAGTTCGTCGAGAATTTCCCACACAACCCGTGCTGGCTCTTGACTACCAAACTGGAACCTTTGATACGAGTAATCATCAGTCCCAGACTCCCGCTCTTGGTAATGACCCCACCCGGTTACGTGATCCTGTTTGTGATGATGCCACCCACAATCGAACCCTGACTCGTCCGAATAGTGGAAAATGAATTCAGGACGGTCATTCGGTTCAGTTACGAACCACCGGACAGTCAGTGTTCCACTCGGAGTATCTGTTCCAATGTGTGATGGTTCAATTTCTGCTCTCAATTCGGTATGAAGAGTATCGTGGGGAAGCCCCTTAACACTCATGACAGGATGGCGATTAAGCTCCCTGCGGATCTGTCGTAGTGCTTCATGTGCTATCTGGCGAGAATCATGACCCCCGTCGAAAACATACATATTCAAGCGTGAAGGCGGTTATCCAAGTCTGCATATTCACTGTAGTTGTTGATTGCATCGTTAGTGATCGAGAGATGGTAAAGAGCCAATTCCCAATCACTGGCATCCCTGATGATCTCTCTTGTTTCCGTCGATGACTCAGTTTCTGCCGCCTGTTCCCGCAACGTTTCCGGTGAGCCGACCTCGTACTGTTCCCGGAACCCCTCAATATTTTCTTGGAGATCTGATTTGAGTTCCAGAAGTTCTTCGTGGTCATGATCGTTGATGAGACGTCGAAGTGTCCTGAACCGAGCGTAAAGTGGATCAGGTTCATATCGCGTTGCATCTTCTCCATCTACTGGCCGGATGATATCCATTTCAGCAAGACGCTTGAGGTGCTCATGGGCTGTCGTCTTAGAAACCGCAGCTTCCTCTGCAATATACTTCGCTGTCCGAGGACGGTCAACACCTTCTGCAATCGATCGAACCCTATCGAAAGCCGTTGTGTGCTCCCGCCATGCATCCACACCACGTTTTGTTTTGTCCATATAGAGAGTTACGCACTCCAGTCCAATAAAGTCATCTCCAATCCAGAAATATGAACTTCGGCAGTCAATCACTCGCGTATTGGGACCTGCTGCCGATTCAGCAACTCGCAAAGATGGACGACGAGATGCTGCATGCAACGACGTCTTCGCTGCCCTCTCGGCTCGCTGCTAGAGTGTGCGTCGTGCGGTGTGGAGACAGAGAAACCCATCTGGGTCAGGGAACACTCCTGTCCGAGTTGTGGGTTCGAGTGTAACCGGGATGCAAATGCGGCGATGAATGTCCTGCAACGCGGCTTTTCTGAGTTAGGGCTGGGATGGCCCGAATCGACGCCTGTGGAGACTGCGTTCCCTACGGACACCACTCAGATGTCTGCAAAGCGCGTCGTAGAAACAGGAAGCCTCGAGGCTTAACCCCGAGGCGATTCACCGATCGACTTGCCGAGGGGAACGTCTGATGGTCGACGATGACGTCGTTGTCGATCGCCTCGAGTTGATCAACCAGTATACAACGAGTGCAAGGAGATGCAGGATGTCTCCAAAGCGACGTACCTCGATGATATCGTGCTCCAACGTGCTGTCGAGCGATCGCTGATGAACGCAATTCAGTCGTGTATCGATCTGGCGAGTCACATCCGAGCGGCAGAGGGCCTCGGCAATACCGAGACCTCTCGCGAAGAAATCGAAGCGCTGGTCGACGCCGAGATTATTTCCACTGAAACCGGCTCGAAGCTCGCAGATGCGGTTGGATTTAGAAACCACCTCGCGCACCTATACGGTGATGTCGATCACGATCTGGTGTACGATGTATTACAGGACGATCTCGAATGGATCGATCGATTTCAGCAGGAAATCGCAGCGTGGTTTCGAAATCAATAGCGTAGTACGGCTCGTGACGATCGGCCACCCCACTCGAGCCAGCTCTCACGAAAGTTTACGACGAGAACCATCGACGCGATCCTCGAGCTCTCGAATCACCGCCTCGCGGTCCACAAACGAACCCAACGGACAAACGGCCTCGAGTACACCGAACGCTGGCTGATCCTCCCCGCTGACGCCGAGATTCCGGGTGGATCAGGAGGCGAGGCGTAACAATAGTGTCCTCGGGTGACCGGGGACAGTAGGTTTGTGGACGGCTCGAGAGAGGTTGCATGACTCTCGAGGAAGCCTCACTCACAGGATGCACGTGGGTGTACGAGGATTGGTTAGCGATTGGTGTCTCGCTCGAGTGGTCGTCGGTGGTCATACTGAGAGACAGGGGTTGGATGAGATTCCGAGGACAACAGCTGTTACTGGAGTCTCGAACTCGTCGCTCTGTGTTCTACAAAGAGCTGGGAACGTCACCCGGACGCAAAAACAGCGGCGAGCTCTTCTGGCGTATACAGATAGAGGTCCGGACGTTCCGTTGCAAGCGTTTCCAATTCATCTGTGAACCCGGAACGCGAAAACAGGGTATACGCAATGGTACGATCATCACCCTGCCATCGAACGTCTTCCTCGAGTGACTCGAGATCGGCTAGCAAACTGGTTCCGACAGCAGAAGTAGTCCACTTACATTCGCCGAGTAGTAGCGTATTCGTCTGTGAATCGAGTCCAACGACATCGATTTCTTCCTCCTTGTACCACCATCGACCGACACGAGAGCAGTCAACCGGAAATGCCGGTGTCTGGACTGCTTGTTGGCACACAATTTCAAACGTCTGACTCGTATGCTTCGGGAGTGAATCGGCAAGCGAGTCTCGAATTACTTCCGTTTGCCCCTGCTCGAGTGTTCCCCGATTTGGAGCGACAAACCTGAACCAGAACCGAAGATAATCATCTGCAATCCGGTATATGCCACGCCCGTCTGGATCAGTTACTGGTGTCTCTCGTTCAACAAGCGCTAGCTTCGAGAGGTTTTTGAGATACCGAGAGATACCGCTGGCATCTTTTCCGATCGTGTTCGCGATGTCTGTCACACGGGTCGCTCCCGCAGCAATTGCCTCGAGGATGGCCATGTATGTTGCCGGTTCTCGGAGCTCTTGCCGTAAGAGAAATTCTGGTTCTTCATACAGGAACGCTCCCTTTGAGAGGATGTGTGTCTCGATATTCGCCAGCAGTGAGTGATCAGGATCGAACTGCTCCAGATATGCCGGAATTCCACCAAGTACACTGTAGGCTTGGATCTGCGTATCAATATCATCGTCCGGAAAAAACGCCCGCATGTCCGCGAATGAGAGCGGAGCTAACTCCCACTGGCCGGTTCGTCGACCGTACAGCGGGCTTTCGTAACTCAATACACCCTCTTCCATCACCGAGATTGAAGATCCGAGAAGAACAAGGGAGATCTCCGTGCCTGCGAGTACCTCATCGACAATAGTTTGAAACACAGAAGAGATCGTCTCGTCAGCCTCAACGAGATACGAAAATTCATCCAGAGCAACAACACATGGTCCATCAACTCGGTTTTTGAGATACTGGAATGCATCAACAAACCCATCAACGTTAGGGGTGATGTCGTCAAAAACCGCCGCACAGTGACTAGCAAACTGCGCAGCGTTGTGAGCTGAGCCACGCTGATCACAGAGATAATACAGAGACTGCATCTCGAGCGTTTCCAGAGCCTTGGATACCAGTGTCGTTTTCCCCACACGACGCCGGCCATATACGACGAGTAATTGGCGCTCATCCCGAGCGAGGTGTGAGGTGAGCCACTGTAGCTCTTCGTTGCGGTTGATCATTATGCACGAGATAATATGATCCAATGCATAATAAAGTGGTTGGTTAAAGCCCTCGGTCGAGATCGAAAGATGACCTCCACAGACTGCGTTACGGACAAACTCGTCTCGAGAGTGATCGACGCGATGCTGGACCTCTCAAAGCATCGCATTGCCGTTCGGAAGCGTCAAGAGAGGAAGAACGGCCTCGAGTACACAGAACATCGGTTCATGCTTCCCACCGACGCAGCAATTCCGGGTGAGTCGCCTCGGGAACAAGCCCCAAGGCACTCTCGCTGTATCTCTGTAGAACAGGAGATGAGTAACAGCCGGTGACACCTGCTGTCCTCGGATGACCGGGGACAGGGGGTGAAAGAACGCCTCGAGAGGGGCCGTTTGACTCTCTCAGAAACCTAATTCACAGCACGAGAGCGGGTGTACGAGGGTTGGGTACCGGTGGGTGTGTCGCTCGAGTGGTCGTCGGTGGTCGGACTGAGAGACAGGGGTTAGAGAGGACTCTGAAGACAACAGCTGTCACCGGAACGCTGTGAGCCGTAGTGCACAGAGTTATACCGGTACACTACGTAGTGAGCTACATGAGTCGGAATGATCGAGGTGAGTATTCATCGACGGTAACGGATGAGGAGATCCTTGCATTCATTGCTCGCGAGGATCGCCCAATCCAGACAGCACAGTCAATCAGCGATCAGTTCGGTATCGATCGTTCGCAAGCCTACCGACGACTCCAACATCTTTCCGACGATGGCGTTCTCGAGCGATCAAAGGTTGGAGGGAGAGCTGTCGTATGGTGGCTCTCTACCGAGAGTGAGCAGGCGAGCGAAGCACTGATCAGTGACGTCAACCCAGACGACCCACTGTTTGATCGCGAGACCTTCGAGGCAGGAGAGCCGACCACTACCTCCGAACGCATCGATGACATCCTCTACGGTGACGCTGAATTGGCATGAGCCAGGAGACACCAACTCCACTCTTTATTGACACTGGCGGATTTTACGCGGCGTATGTCGAAGACGACGCTAACCATGCTCGAGCTTCAGCTGTGTTCGACGCGATTCAGGCTGGTAAATACGGACCGATCTTCACGAGCCGGTACGTTCTTGCTGAGCTCGCGACCGTGATCCTCTACCGGAAAAGCCACTACCACGCTGTCTCGACGATCGAGGAGCTCCGGGCCTCAGAGACCATCAATGTGGTTCCAATGACTGAAGACATATTCGACGCGGCAAACCAGCGGTTCGTCGACTACGATGACCAAGAAATCGCGTTCTTCGATCACCTTGGCGGTGCACTCGCTCGTGAATACGAGATTGAACATGTCTTCACATTTGATCCAGACGATTTCCATACGCTAGGATTCACTGTCGTTCCGGCCGATACGGCAGAAGGCACTCGATGTGGTTGACATCCACCCACGGCTTCACAGTAGTTGCTGAAGTAGCCAAGCCACGATTATCGTTGCGGTCGTTGTCTCGGTATGGTCGAGACAACCGAGGCAACACAGGTCAGTAACCCACGACTGAAGTCGTGGGCTTCCTCCTTGCATTTCTGTGAAGCGACCGTCGACGAACACGCCGTTGACGGTCCCGATGGCCACCCCGAGCAGATCACGAGACGATGGCCAGCAGTACTTCCGGTTGCCTGAGCAGGCAGATTCACTCGAGCGAGGCGAAGTCCCGCTTGCCTACACTCGATCTCTCGAAGCATCGAGTAGCCGTTCGCAAACAGACAGAGCGCAAGAACGGCCTCGAGTACACTGAGCGTCGGCTCGTGATCCTCGAAGACGCCGAGATTCCAGGTGAGGAGTAGAAGCCGGTGACACCTGCTGTCCTCGGATGACCGGGGACAGGGGGTGAAAGAACGCCTCGAGAGGGGCCGTTTGACTCTCTCAGAAACCTAATTCACAGCACGAGAGCGGGTGTACGAGGGGTGGGTACCGGTGGGTGTGTCGCTCGAGTGGTCGTCGGTGGTCGGACTGAGAGACAGGGGTTGGAGTGGATTTTGAAGACAACAGCTGTCTCTGGAGACTCCAACTTATCAACCACTCACTCTTGGAGGAGTATTTAGAGTTTCGGCTATTATAGTTCAGACTATTATAGTTCTGCTCGTAACTCCGGAGCACATATGTATCTCCTACCACGACTAGAAGTATGGACCAGTTCGTCAATCGTATCGATGAACTCGAGCGGTTGCAGGCCCTCTATGAGAGTGACGCTGCAGAACTCGCAATTATCTATGGGCGCCGCCAGATCGGCAAGAGCGAACTCGTCCGCCAATCGATTGTCGACCGCGACGATGCCGTGTACTATCAGGCAGTCCAAGGAACAGCGACGACACAGCTCAGACGATTCGTCGAGGCAGCAGCGACGACCTATCCAGACATCACTGCTGTCAAAGAGGAATGGGAACCACTCTTAACGTATCTCACCGACAGAGACGCCATCATCGTCATCGACGAATTCCCGTACCTCATTGAATCGAATGAGGGACTTCCATCGGTCATTCAACACTTGTGGGATACAGCTGTCGAGGAGAGTCAGGCGACGCTCGTACTCACAGGCTCTGCAATCGGCATGATTCATACCCACGTCCTCGATGGCGGTGCGCCACTCTACGGCCGGGTATCCCAGACACCGAATGGCCGCCTCGAACTCACCCAGCTGCCGTTTCGTTCCATCCAAGAGTTCGTGCCGACGTACGATCCCGAAGAACGGGTGTTCGTCTATGGCGTCTTCGGCGGCACACCCCGATATCTCAGCCCTCTCAATCCATCACAGAGTCTCGGAGAAAACATCACGCGGCTGTTGTGCGACCCGGATGGTCCACTCCACGACGAGCCCGAAACCGTCCTCCAGATGGAGCTCAACGAGGTGAACACGTATTTCTCCGTACTGGAATCGATGGCCAGCGGGAGCCGCAGTCGAAACGAGATCGCCCAGGGAGCCGGCATCGAGAGCACCAACACATCGTACTACTTCGACCGGCTGGAAACACTCCAGATCATCGAGAAACACCATCCGGCGCTCGCCGACCCAGCGCGCAGCAAGCGGACTCGGTACCAGATTCGAGATCCCGTATTCCGGTTTTACTTCCGGTATCTCTACGGCCGCGGGGGACAGTACGAACTCTACGGCGAGAACGCCTACGCGGATCTCATCGAACCGGAATTGCCCGACTTCGTCAGCGAAACGTTCGAATCGCTCTGTCACCAGGCGGTACCGGCGCTCTATGCAGACTACCAGCTCACACAGGTGCCAAGTCAGTGGTGGTACAAGGGCCGGGAGGTAGATGTCGTCGCACCAACTGACGAGTCAACGCTGATCGCTGGCGAAGCGAAATTTACCAACACCCCCCTTGGTTATGACGTGCTCACGGATCTCGAAGGCGACGTGGAGCACATCGACTGGACGCCCATTGGAGGTGGTGAGCCGACGTATGAATTCGCCTTGTTCAGCCGTTCTGGATTCAAACGCTCCGTCGAGGAAGCTGCAGACGAGCGTGATGATCTTCGTCTCTTCGATCTATCTGATATCGTTGCTATTCTTGAGAGTCAGTAACCCACGACTGAAGTCGTGGGCTTCCTCCTTGCATTTCTGTGACTGCCCGACGAGCTGTAAGTACAGGGCAAGCAGGTACCGGAGTAGCTATCGATCTCTATGATCACTGTCAAAATCCGCCTGCTGCATACAGAGGATGGATGCAGCAAATCAACCTCATTTGTTTCAATCAAGCCACGCCAAATCAGCCGTTCGGTTGACCGGTGTGACATCCTCGCCCGGCGTGAACGCCGGGGCTTCCACCGCAGGTGGAATACCAGCAAGGTGCTGGATTGAGGTTTCAAGACGTGTGCGCGTCACCGGTCTCCGGCTCCGTCCCCGCTCCCACTGCTGGTGAGCTGGACGAAACCTTGTCATCGGAAGCCCGCCTCTCGGACGGGAGTTCCTTACTCGGTGGCGTGTCTTGGTGAGCCTGCCACTGGCCCCCGCTCTGTGGCGAGTCATCGTCTGCCGATTTCCAAGGCAGGCTCTCTCCCCACGGATTTAGCCGATTGGCTATATTCGCTGCTGCGTTCAAATCCGCCTGATATTCCGACACCCAACACTTCTCATTCGTACACTTGAACGTGCCTTGATGCGGTCTGTACCCGACATGTTGACACGTATGGCACGTTTTCGACGTGTGGTGCGGATGCACGTATTCCACAGGAATCCCGTGTTCCGCTGCCTTATCTTCGATTCGTGACTGTAAGCGGGAGAACAGCCACTTACCGAGGCGTCGATTCCAGTACTTCCCGATGTCCTCGTCGGTGATACCGTCGAGGTATTCAAGGACGATGACCGGGTTTTCGAACTGGGTTGTGTATTCGACGGCCCGATATGAGGCTTTCTCTACTTCGTCTTCGATGGCGTCTTGCCACCGCCCCCACACGAGATCGTCCAAGAGGTCCGACGCATATCGTGGTTTCAACCGGTCTTCAGTACTGGCTTGTTTCTGTCGGAGGTGTCGGACGCGGCCACCATCCACGAACAACGGGTCAACGGGCGTGTCGTCCCGGAGGGCACAGCCCACCAAGAGTTTGGATTCACCCACGTCGAACCCGACAGGGGTCACGTCGTCACTGTCACACGAACACGAGTGGTCTGGTTTGACTTCGTAGTTCGCGGTGACATGCAACACCCATCTGTCACCGTCGCGTTGTAGGCGGAGTTCGCCCGACCACACGCTGTCGTCTTCGTCGTCGATCAGTGAGTGCCACCAGTCTTCTTGTTCGGGGTTCAATTGGAGTGGTATCCAGAAATTTGTCCCGCGACCGGGGAGCGGGACTTCCCAACAGACTTCGTGGTGTCGGTCGTCGTCGTGGTCGAAGACGGCTGCGGTGTTTGCGTAGCGGATTGGATGGGTGTCTGCGAGTTGCTTCGCATCATACGTGTCCTCATCGAGCAGGTTTGGGACGTATTGTTTGAGTGCGTTTTTGGAGTGGTAGTTGAGGTCTTCACCAGTGACGATCTCGTTGACCGCAGTCATCGTGTCGCACTCGCCATTGAAGCTGCGACGGAGCAACGATTCGTATCGATCATGTTCATCATGGAGCTTACGCTGCTTGTGCTGGGTGGGTGGGGCAAGGTACGCTTCGAGCGTCTTGCACTCTTCACTCATTCTTCAGCAGCGTCGAGTCCTTGTTCGATGAGTTCGGCGTATGCGAAGTCCATTCGCAGACCGTTCTCTCGGGAATATTCTTTGACTCGTTCGTGGAGGTCGCTTCCACGGTTGATGGCGATATCAACTCGCATCCGTTTTTAGGTACGTTTTCTCGTACCTTAAAGGTTCGTGTCGGCATTGGGTATTCAGAGGGCTGTCGCTCGTGGTTTACGTAGTGGAGTGACGCGATTCACGCCCGCCGTGAACGGCGGGATTCTCTCGCTGCAAGAAGATAGCGTACCAGCGCAGATGACGCTCACGGCCTACGAAGAGTCGGAACCCTCTGCCAGCGACGACTAACTGGTATTCTCCATGCGTGGGAAGCCTCGCCGTTTACGGCGAGGAGGATGTCACGCAATCTCAACACACCAAATAACGTCGAATAACTACTTGATCCGTCCCAGTGTTTATTTGTGACTCAGCCGTACGACTACCTAATGTCTCACTTTGCGGATGACGTCGAGACGATTGCGGCAGTCGGTGGCTACGACGACACCGACGACGTTCTCGAGGATGCGGTTCGAGAACTGCTGCGGCGGCGGCCAGAACTCCGAACGTCGCTTGCAATCGAAAAGTACCGGACGGGAGATGTGAGTCTCAATCGAGCGGCTGAGTTGGCAGATATGTCGACTGAACGGCTTAAAGATGAACTCACCGACCGCGGTATCGATCGGTCAGCCGGGTTTTTGGACCCTGCCGATCGCGAACGCGAACTCAACGAGTTCAGTGGGTAGTGGTGTGTCGATGACGATCGTCGATAACAACGTATTGAGTGCGCTGGCGAAGATTGAGCGCTGCTCTCTGTTAGCGGAGGTCTTCGAGACGGTTGGCACACCGACGGGGGTTATCGGTGAGCTTGACCGAGCTGAGGCTTCGGGATACGAATTCGTCTCTCGTATTGAGTCGGTAAAGTCGTACAACGATGGCTGGTTGGAGGTCCTTTCGCCGACACAAGCAGAACTTCAGGTTGCGGACGATTTTCGAGATCACGCCCTGTCGACGACTGATGCGCAGTGTCTCGCGATTGCATCCGAACGAAATCGACGCCTCATTACCGACGACGCTCATGTCGGAACGGTCGGTCAGCAACGAGACGTGACGGTCTGGGACCTCACGCTGTTTCTCAAAGCTGCAATCCGGGTTGATGCAATCGAAACCGTCGACGAACTCACGGCGATACGTGACGACCTCCAGCATGCCGATGGCTATCGATTCGCCGCTGCCGACGAGGAATCGTTGTTTGATGAATTCTCGTAGTGTAATTGGCGCTCATCCCGAGTGAGGTGTGAGGTGAGCCACTGGAACTCTTCATCGCGGTTAATCATTATGCACGAGATAATATGATCCAATGCATAATAGAGTGGTTGGTTAAAGCTCTCGGTCGAGATTGAAAGATGGCCCCATAGACTGTGTTACGGGAAAACGGGTCTCGGGTACACAGAACATCGGTTCATGCTTCCCACCGACGCAGCAATTCCGGGTGAAACAGGAGATAAGTATCAGCCATGATAGTTGGTGTCCTCGGACAGCTAGGGACAGGGGGCGAGAGAACGCCTCGAGAGAGGCCGTTTGGCTCTCTCAGAAACCTAATTCACACTAGGACAGCGGGTGTACGAGGGGTGGTTACCGGTTGGTGTGTCACTCGAGTGGTCGTCGGTGAGAATAGTGACGGACGGGGGTTGAAGAGGATATTTCGACGACAACAGCTGTCACTGGAGATCGTTACGAACTTCCCTTTATCGGCCGACTCCGATATAGTGTTCATATATTTGGACTGGAGTAAATTATTTGAGCGCACGAGTTATAGGGTGGATATGGGAGAATCAGATCAGGGGAGGTGGACAGAACAGATGAGCGGCCGTGAACGAGTCCGCGGAGTCGCCGAAACGCTAAGTGACCCAACACCTGTCCAAGAAATCGCAGATCGGGCAGCGGTGTCACGGACAACAGCGGACGATGAACTCCAGCGGATGGAAAATGACGACTGGGTCATTGAAACGACAATTGATGGGGCAAAAGCATACGACGTGAATCCAGTTCGGATGCTTTTTGACGAGGTCAGCACCCTCATTGAGGAGCATACGCGGGAAGAGTTAGAGGAGCAACTCACGGAGTTGAAAGACGAACAAGAAGCGTTAACATCGGAATTCAACGCCGGCTCACTCGAGGAGTTTCGGGAACAACTCGCCGAAGAGGAATTGTCGGCTTCGGAACTTCGCGAACGGCGGAATGTGATCGCTACATGGGAGACGGTCAACACGGAACTCGCGCTCGTGAAACATGCGCTCCACCTGTATGGCGATGTCGTCGAGCTTACCTCAGCCAAAAATAACAGTTTCTCCTCGTTTGCCTAATGGTCGTTTTTCTCGCGAACCGAGCCAATCTACAGAGCAAACGGCTCCACGATCGCATCCGCAATCGGATCAGTGCCGAGTTCGATGACGTTCACCGACGCCGCACCGAACCACGGGAGGCTGGACCGTACCGCGTCGTCGGCACAGTGAACCCACAACAGTTCCTAGATGAGAAAACATATCCGACGACGATCGCACGAATCGAAGTCGGATTCCAACTGCAGACGGGCGAACCGTACGAGTACTACTGGTTCAACTGGATCGAACCGGAACGACAACTGTTGGTTGGATGGCACCAGGACGATACGCACGACGATCTTGGACCAGTTCACCTGCAAGTGAGCGATAGCGCAACAGCTGTGGACCATCAACCAGCCGACTTCATCGACTCACACCCGCTCGACGTGGTCGAGCAAAGACTCGAATCACTCCCCGATGCAGTCACTGCAGTCAAGTGGAACGACGAACGACCGGCTGGGCTTCGGTGAATGAACAAAGCCACCGCAAATAAGAATCGTGTACGGAACTCCAAAGCCGCGAACTCGAGAACGGCGCGTACCTGCGTGAAGACACCGTCGACGAGCATGCCGTCGATGCCACCGAGGGCCGCCTCGAGCAGATCACGAGACGATGGCCAACAGTACTTCTGGTTGCCCGAGCAGGCAGACCCACTCGAGCGCGGTGACGTTTCGTTAGCCTATGGCGACCTCCTCCCAATTCAGCAACTCGCTCGGATGGACATGGATTGGAGGAGACCCTGAAGACAACAGCTGTCACAGGAGTCTCTCGGGATCAGTATGTTTCGACGCTGATCTCATCAACACGACTGAACTCATCCACATTCCGGGTAAGAACTCTTGAATCGGGTCGTTCGGCGGCTGTAGCGGCGATAAGGATATCAACCGCTCCAATTTGCTCGCCGCGATCTTTCAGTGAGCCCTGGATCTGGATCGCTCGACGGGACTCACTCGGTCCAAGCGGGACCACCTCCATCTCTTCGATCATCGTATCGAACTGGTTCTGATATTGTTTGGATTCACCCCGCAATCCAATCCCGACCTCATAGACCGTTAGCGACGAGACAGCAACCGGGGTTTTTGACCCAATCAATTGCTCAAGGAAGTCGACTGCAACGGGGTGCTCCCTGACCAGATCATTCAGAAATGTCGAATCGAGGATCATCAGCTACGAACTCTTCCCGTCCATCTGCTGGTTGAACTCTTCTCTCCACTCTCGGGAGCGCTCCTCCGCCCGGTCCGCAGCATCATCACCAAGTATACCGACGATCTGACGCAATGGTTCTGCGGGTGCCACCTCCTCGTCGGTAGCAGCATCAGGTCGCCACCAGACCACGGCTCGGCTACCGACCGTTTTCCCCCTCAACGTACTCTGGTCCTCGAGTGTGTGTAACTTCTCAAGCACCGTTCGCCGTGAACAACCGAGTATTTCTGCAATCTCAGGGGCAGTTAGTGGCTCCGTCGGATCATCGCGCTCATCAAACACGTGTAAAACGTCCTCGAGTGTGACGTCCGGTGTCGGTCCCGGCTTTCCCATATCTATCTATACACACGAGGGCAGGAAAAGTGTTCCTACGTAGGCAGTGTTTTAATCAGCCGTAGTTGGTACTTGCTGTCTCGGGCGCCCGTCGCTTCTCGAGTCGAGACGAGCACATCGCCCACCTCGAAGAGGATCGTGATCGACTCGAGGGTCGGGCGACAATCCGTGGAAGTGCGTGGCACAGGAAGTCCAAGAGTACGTCAAGGCGAGCGACCTCAAACACTGGATCCGCCGGCGAAAACCCGGTGTGAGCGACACCTACGCGAAGAAGCTGGTCTCGAGTACACGAAGCGTCGTCTCGTGATCCCCGAAGACGCCGAGATTCCAGGAGAGACGACAGGTGATGAGTAGAAGCCGGTGACACCTGCTGTCCTCGGATGACCGGGGACAGTCAGTTAGAGAGGGCCTCGAGACGGGCCGTTTGACTCTCTCAGACGCCTAACTCACAGATGTACGCGGCTGTACGCGGGTTCATTACCGGTCGGTATGTTTTTCGAGTGGTTGTCGGTGGTCACAATGTGGGATACGGATCGAAGGTGAACCTGAAGACAACAGCTGTCACTGAAGTTCCTAAAAGATAGTATAACGCCCTGCACGCCCGCGATGTGGATGTCGTCTTTCACCGTTGCCACTGACCACGGGAAGACATTGCTTTGTGCCCCAGGCTCGCCTCGCTCGGTACCGCAAAACTGCCGGGGCGGTGCGACTGGGTAGTGAACGCGACGACGATCGATTCTTCATCGGGATAGGGTAGACGGTCGGCTGACACGACTAACCACGGCCTTGGGTTCCCGCCGCCCGGTTTGAACGGGTCGGGCGCCCACACGCCCTCCCCTCGTGACGCCATCTAGGCGTCCCCACTCTTGTCGCGCTCGGTGATGGGTTCAACGGCGGTTTCCATCCACATCTCGACTTCCTTGTCGGAGAACCCACCGTCTCTCGCGTCAACCGCGGTGGCGCTGTGGTGGGTAGCTGATGCCACTGAGTGTTCAGTGTCGGCGATTTTTCAGTACTGACCACGGTGGTTGACTAGCCCGTGCTGTTCGAGACGATTGAGCGTCGGCCCGACGCTCCCCTGTGGCACGTCGACAGCGTCGACGATTTCCCGCTGTCGGAACGCCTTGTCGGCGTTCTCGAGGAGGAATTGGTAAACCTTCCCTTGTGTCGTGTCGGGGGCGAGATCCAACGTTGGCCCATCCTCATCAATCGTCTGGAATTTGTCTTTGGAGATCGGCATCGTATGTATCTATTTGTATTCGTTCCTATAGACCGTTAGCGAGGACACTGCAACTGGGGTTTTTGACGCAATCAATTGGTCGAGGAAGTCTACTGGCGGAATAGGTCGAGTGCCTCGGGGCTTGATTCCGAGGCGGTTCACAAAGAGGCATACGTGGACCGTCTACGAGAAACGCCGACGCGAGGCAACACCGATCGGAAGTGAGTGACGGCCCAAACGGCTGTATAGCGCTGTTTCGTTAAGTGTGAAAAGTGAGGCGGTGAGGTTTTGTGGTGGCCGTGTGAAAAATCGATCCCCTCAGCGGGTATATCGACTGAATTGATTGGAGTTTGGTGGAGCAAGAGCGGATACCCAACCCTTGAAGTCGGGGTTATTAACAGCTCGGAGGATGTCACTCTGGACGGTACGGTCATACAACCACATTCGTTGAGAGTCCTTGAAGGGCTGTAGCAGAAGACACATACATTCACATTGAATCACTATCATTTTCACAGTATCACTGTAGGATAGATATCATATTTGTGTAGAGTTCTTTATCAAAGACATATACGCATTTTTGAAATCGCGCACATGCGTCGAACCGATTAATAATACAATCCAGATACCTACACAACAAATACATGAAATAAAACCTATATTATCGGCAAGTGACGCTAATCAAACATTCAATCACTAATAACGAGTTATCGGTTTTAGCCGTCTATAGCCCTAGCATTGCGCCATCAGCACAGCCAATTCAAATGAATGGGCAGACATGTGTTATGATCAAATGATTTAATACACACGAATAAATATATCTCATAGTATGTTCGGGGGAGCTACATATTCGGGCAGTAGTACAAGTAAAATATCTTTGAGAAAACGTTCAAAAATCAAGACGGGATACAGAGCGAGTTCCGTTACTCCGGGGGACTCAGATGAATAATCAATCCACTTTTATCGGCACCTGGGTTGTCATTTTTCTTCTGATTACTGGGGTAGGAGTCGTTGCTGCCAGTACAGATGTTGGATGGAACACAACACCACCTGCAGAAGTAGAATACGGTGATACCTTTACAGTAGCCTTCAGCGGTGAAGTTGATGATACTGGCGAACACACTATTAACGATTTTGTTGATGGTGACAGAGTTGAAATCGACAGCACAGATATTGAAGGTTCTTTTGTCGAATTCTGGACCGTAGACACTGAGGATTTTGATCCAGGGGAAGAGTTGAACTTGTATGGAATGGTAGAAGAGGATAGTTGGCTGGGTGGTGAAACTGATACTACACCGGCGGCAACGGTCCAAATAGCAGATGTTGCTGATGAACTTGAGTGGGAAACAGCACCGCCAACAGAGGTTGACGATGGTGATTCATTCACGATAATAGTTTCCGGATCGACATCTGAAGAGGGGGAAGTGTGCCTCGACCAATCTGGATACTTTAGTCACGACGAGTGTGAAGAGGTAGATGTTGGTTCGTTCGAGATTGATTTCACAGTTGATAGTGATAATGACCTTGGACTTGAGCCTGGTGATGATGCTGAATTAACGGTGAGCACGCCGACTGACGAATCGCTTACTCGGACAGTAGGCGTTACTCCAGCAACACATATTGATTGGCAGACGAGACCTCCAACTGAAGTAGAGTACGGGGAGACGTTCCAGGTGGCTTTTGCTGGAGAAGTTGAGGAAGAAGGAGACCTTGCCCTTCGAGAGGCCGGTATTCTCGATTCAACTCTCGCAACAGCCGAAGAGGAAGACGAGTTTACGCGAACAGCAGAGGTTGATACTACCGACTTTGATCCAGGTGATGAGATTGATCTCTACGGCGAGATCGAAGAGGACGGATGGTGGGGTACTGAGGATGATACCACGTCAGTTGAGACAGTACAGATAGAAAATATACCAGACGAAGTCGAATGGGGTGAAACACCTCCAGACAATGTTGAGGAAGATGAAACAGTGGATGTAACTGTTATAGGCTCTACTTCTGAGACTGGGGAAGTCTGTCTTGACCAGTCTGGATACTTCAGCCACGAGGAGTGTGAAGAGGTAGACATTGGATCGTTTGAGGTTGATTTCACAGTTGATCCAGAAACAGACCTCGGACTTGAACCCGGTGATGAAACCGAGTTGACTGCGACAGCACCAAATGATGAATCATCTGTTCAAACAGTCGGTATTCCTCCAAAAACGTTCATTGAGTGGGACACTTCTACACCCGAGTCAATTGAGTATGGAGAGACATTTCAGGTGACACTCGAGGGGGCTGTCGAAAACGAAGGTGAACTCGCTTTGCGAGAGTCCAGTATCCTTGATACAACTCTCGCAACAGCCGAAGAGGAAGATGAGTTTACGCGAACAGCAGAGGTTGACACCACCGACTTTGACCCTGGTGATGAGATTGATCTCTACGGCGAAATCGAAGAGGACGGATGGTGGGGTACTGAGGATGATACCACGTCGATTGAGACAGTCCAAATAGGGGGCGTATCTGATGAGATACACTGGGAAGAATATCCTCCGAATCAGGTTGAGAATGGTGAGAATTTTGATGTCTCCCTTAGTGGATCGACAACTGAAGCTGGAGAGGTCTGCATTGAGCAATCCGGGTTTCTGAGTCACAATGAGTGCGAAGAAGTAGACGCCGGATCATTTGAAGTTGATTTCAACATTGATGTCACCGAGGACCTAGGAGTTGAGCACGGAGAGGAAACTGAACTAACTGCCACGGCACCAGATGCAGAAACCTCAACTACATCTGTAGGCGTTCCACCGGCAACATACATTGAATGGGATACTGAACCTCCTGAATCGGTTGAACATGGAGAAATATTCCAAGTGAGTCTTGCAGGTGAAGTTGAAAGTGAGGGAGAACTTACACTCCGTGAGTCAGGACTTCTTGATACGACACTTGCATCAGATGACGAGCAAGGGGAATTTACACGTACTGCAGAAGTTGACACTGATGAGGTAGAACCCGGTGACGAGATTGAACTCTATGGGGAGATTGAAGAAGATGGATGGTGGGGTACCGAAGACGATACAACGTCGGTCAAGACCGTTCAAGTCGGAGATGTTGCTGACGAAATCCGATGGGAAGAAACACCTCCCGAAGAAGTCGAAGAAGGCGAGACTTTCGAAGTGGCTGTTTCCGGTTCTACTTCCGAAGATGGGGAAGTCTGTCTTGATCAAGCCGGGTACCTAAGCTATGAAACATGCGAGGACGTCGAAGTTGGTTCGTTTGATGTTGATTTCAGCGTTGATGCAGAAGACGACCTTGGAATCGAACCAGGTGATGAAACCGATCTAACTGTTTCTGCACCGAATGATGAAACATCAGCACAAACTGTTGCAGCCCCACCAACAACCTTTGTCCAATGGGAGTCAGAACTACCAACTGAAGTTGAATACGGTGATACTTTCCAAGTAACACTCTCGGGAGAAGCCGACAGCGCAACCGACTTAGAACTGCGTGAATCACGGATAGTGGATCGGACACTAGCATCAGAAACTGAAGATGGTGAATTTTCACAAACTGCCCAAGTCGAGACCACTGATTTCGACCCTGGAGACGAAATTACACTCTATGGCGAAATTGGAGATGATACCACCACATCGCATACTGTTGAGATTGGTGACCGCACCGAAACAGAATTGGATGTAGATCTGCCAGCAGAGACAGATGGCGACACTGTACGAATTGATGGACAACTGCTGGAAAAAGATACTGGAGACGAAGTCAGTAATCAGCCAGTTGACCTAGTCGCCGATGGTACTATTCTCAACGATGAACTTGCAACGTCAAAGACGGATAATGACGGTGAGTTCACAATCAAATGGGATACTGGGGAAACCGATACTGATGAATCAGTGAACGTTTTCGTCGAATTTGAGAACTCCTCAAGTATATATGAAGGGGAACAATCCCCCGGAGACGGAACGTACCCAATTCAAACTGATCCAGAAGTGGAGGTGTTTGACCACGATATTGGTGCAGTTTGGTCTTCTCAAACGGTTATGCAAGGTAATACGACCAAATTGTATCTGTTACCCATGTCAGAAGATGGGTTTGAAACAGATCCACCAGCGGATATGCCCGAGGTTGAACTAGCCATTGAGGGGCTTCCAGACGACGCATACGAAATAGATCGTCCAGAAGATCAATTGTTGACAACCTTCCCACTGACAAATCAACGAGCTACGGGATATGCCACACCAGTTGAAATTGATACCGAAAACTTAGAAATGGGTGAACACTCGTTCGAGGTCACGAGTAAGACGACGGACAGCAATATTTCACAGTCGAACGAGTTGTCAATGGAAGTCGTTGACGAGACAGACGAGGGAGCCCGCTCAGTTGCGTTTGATTCCTTTAATCGGACTACTACGCCGTACTGGTGGAGCGATACCGCAACTGTGTCCGTTTTGGACGAAACCGGTATCGAGGATCCCGCAACCTATACAATGGACAAAACATCGAGTATGTTGAAAAACGTCCATAGCAAAAAAGGGCTTGTGTCACCCCTGAAAGTCTTAGCAGACACATATACCAACCGTGTTGCTCCACTGCTTGGAGCTGTTGAAGACATGGAAACAGGTGTTCTACTAGCTGAGTCCGCTAACGAGAGCGATACGGACATTGATCAGTTCCATCAAACACTTGGCTCAGCAGAGACACAGCTGAACGAGGGAGATGACGCAGAAGCTGCGGATACAATCGATTACGCACTTGATGATGTACAGACTTGGCGTAATCAACTTGAAGAGGTAGAAACGGCTGATGAAGTGTCAAAAGAAGTTGCTCTCGAGCAATTAGTAACAATAGAAGAGCACCTCCAGGCTGAAAAGCAACAACTCGAGCCTGAAGACGCATCTATCACATTTGTCGATGAGCCAGACTCCGAGATCGATGTCAGTGATAATGAGGATGTAGAAGCCACTGTTGAGGTCACGAATACGGGCGTTGAATCTGAGGAGTTTTTCGTCGGGTATTCCGCAATCGGACCTGATGGTAACGAGTTTGACAACGATGGAACGACAGGAACAACGGTAGAACTCGAACCCAACGAATCGAAGACCACTCCACTCACATGGTCTCCTGAAGAAGATACTCCCAGCGGAGAATTCGACTTATACACGTCAGTATGGAAAGAAACTGACCGCGATGACCTCGAGACGAGGCTTGATGCCGATTACAGTGTAGAACCAGTAGTAGTCACTACGTCAGAAGATAGGGATGTGGAATTTGAAACTGAATTGGAAACGGAACCAGCTGAAGAGTTTGAGGTTGGAGATGAGTTCCAGATGGCAGGGATCGCTGAAAACACTGGTTACGACACCGGTGAAGTGATCCTTGAAGCCTCTGTCAATGGCGAAGCCCGGGATTCAAAAACTGCTGAAGTAGATCCGGGTGAAGGGGTTGATGAATATTTCACTGTTGAACTCGAGAACGACGAAGAAAAAGAGATAGAACTTGTAGCGTATGTGGATGATGACCCTGTAGACGACGTCAGGGTCGAGGTTGAACCTGTCGGTCAAGACCTGCGTGTCGAAGATCTATCAATTGAGAATCCAACTACCGATGACCCATTCGAAAATGGAGAAGACGAAATGGTCATCGATACCATCGCCAAGTATTCGGATAACATCTCGCCAGAGGAAGTAGCTAATCAAAGCGAGTTTGGTGTGCAGATCGGTGACGAGTGGGCAGAAGTCGAGTCGACAGAGTTCGAAGAGGGTGTCTGTGATGCTGACTGTCCGAGCGAAGTGCCGGTCACTCTTACAACAGAGATTCCAGACACTACTGAGGGAATAAACAATGTATCTGTAATTGCAGATCTCCCCGAAGGAGAGTCATTGACCGAACTACAGACAATAGAACGAACTGAAAGTTCAGCTATAACTCTTGAATCGGCTATTGATGTTGTCTCTTCGCCAACTGGTGCAGAAGTTACAGTCGATGGTGAAAACGTCGGAACAACCCCGGTTGAAATTGAGCACCATCCCAAAGAAGACGAGACAGTTACTGTCGATAAGGATGGGTATGAATCTGAAGAGGTCCAGTTAGAGGAGACAGAGTCTATCGATGTGGACCTACACGAGAAAGACGAACGAGGAACGGATGTAGAGGTTACTGAATCCGACTTTAGTGCCCATAGTAGTAACGGGGAAGCAGAAATTCTTGCAGAGACAACGATCGAAAACACCGGGGAAGAAGATGATGAAATGACAGTCGAATTCTTCGTGGATGGTGAGTCCGTCGATGAAGAGTCTATCTTTGTTGAGGCAGATGAATCAGACTCCATTTTGTTGTCTACGACTGTTAGCGAACCCAGAGAGTACGATGTACAAGTAACTGGTGGTGACGAAGAGTCGATTGAGGTATCGCTAGATGACGATAAATCATACTTCAGTGTACAACATACTGAGTCAGTTGAACATACACAAGGCGAAGATCTCAACTTCGAAGTAGAAATAGAGAATACAGGGAATGAAGACGATACGCAAACGATAGAAATTGATGGTGGCGACCTTGGCAGTGACTCCATTGAAACGACAATAAACAGCAATGAATCCACAACAGAGAATGTCACACTCGAAAGTGCAGATTCAGACGCTGGTACACACACAGTGACTGTCGAGAGTGAAGACGATAGCACTGATATACCAGTTGAAATTCAACCAGATGGGGATGGACCCTTCTTTGATTTCGCCACTGAGGAAGCAAATGAACCGGTCGAAGGAGAACAACTCGAGGTTCCAGTTACGACAACGAATATCGGGGATGAACCTGACGAACAGACTATTTCAATGGCAGTCGATGGTTCAACTGCGGATGAAGCTATAGTTGATCTTGATAAAAATACATCTGCAAACGAGACGCTAACTTACGAAACAGAGACTGGCGATGCACCCTCTGTAAATCTGACTATAGACTCCGATGGAGAAAGTGCTTCCAAAACACAGACTGCAACAGTAGAACCTTCTGGTGAGCCAAATATTAGTATTGAACCAGAAGATGAGCCAATTGAAGTGAATGAGACAACGTCACTAATCGTATCTTCAGAGTATGAAAATGGCACAGTCAATAATGTGTCAGATGTAGCGAGAATTGAAAGCTCTGATTCGGATACTGCTACTATTGAAGAAACAGAAGTGACTGGAAACAGTGAGGGGAATGTGACAATAGAAGCTGAATACGGTAGTGAGAGTAGCGCTACAGAGTTGGCTGTTGAAAGCGAAACAGAAAGTGATGGAAATGGAGGTCCCGGATTGTCTCCCCCGGACGAGTCGGACGAGTCCGAAGTGTTTGAACTTGGACCAGCAGACGTACCAAGCGATGTCGGTGCAGAGACAACAGCTGAAATTGAAGTACCAGTCGAAAATGTTGGCGAAACAGCTGGGATAACAGATGTCACCCTCTCGTTTGCCGACTACGAAGAAAGTTCGAGCACTGGGGCGCTTGGGGAAGGTGATGAGACAACAATCACCTTTGAAGTTACAACTCCAGATGAACCAGGAGAGTATGAAATAGTCTTTGAGACAACTGGTGATGAATACACAACTGAATTGTCAATAGAAGAGGATATAGAAGATGCAGAAGATGATAGTGAAGACGGAACTGATGAAGAATCACAAGAGGACGACAGTACTGCTCAAGAGTCTGAAGAGGATAGCGAAGAACAACCAGATGACTCATCAGAAGACGATGAAGTCGTTGGAGTGAGTGCCGATGAAGTTCCTGGCTTTGGTGCCTCAATCGCTGTCGTGGCCATCGTGATAGCAGCGGTCATCACTCGAGTGTTTGGTCAGGTACCTAACGAGTAGGAGTTTGCGTTGTTCTCGTTCGAGTTATTGTAAAATAGGAATATATCAAAATAGGATATATTAAGAAAATGTTCACCTGACTCGTCTGAATTCTAATTCACCTTCAAGTCAGATTGTTTATCTTAATGTACAACTGTATTTAGTAGATATTCTTCAATCGAATCCTTTTCCCAAACGACTGTAATAGAGGTCTGAGATTCAACTTCGATCTCAATGTAATCTCCGGGTTTTAGTTTATTATATTCGTCATCAAATTGAATATCTATTGGTTCGCCATCAATTAGAATTTCGGTATTAGCGGCTTCTACTATGTCACCGCCAGTATGTTCTATCATATACAAATCTTCTTCAACGTCAGAAAATCGGAGATTCACTGACGCCCCCATCGGTTCCGGATCAAGCAGATTGAAATTTTCGACAGAGATTTTCCAGTCGTACAACAAACATTGGTCTGCCATTTCTTCACCCAATGGCTCATACGCCTGAAACAATGATTCCTCGTCTTCATTCTCAAATAGTGTGTTTTCAATTTCTTCAATATCAGTCTGATCAAATCCATCAGATTTCCCAAAGACGGTTCTCATAACCACGAAATCACTATTTATTTGCCACCCGTATGCAACGCCATAGTCTTCAGAATTATTCCCTGGATTAACGTACATTGCTGTAGGCCGACCTAGCAATTCGGTCGCCTCTGTAAACCACGTTGGTTGGTTGTCTGGAGTGGCTTCTGATTCGTGAGTGTAGATCCGATCAAGAAGGTAAGGTTTCACCTGTTCGACGCCCTCGGAGTGATCCTCCAATGACATCCAAGCATACCCAAAAGTAGACTCCCCAACAGCAACTACCCCTTCCTCACTTTCCATAATCATCAACCCATCGTCATCTGTTGATTGGTCTTGTAAGTCAATGTCATCAAGTTCCGAGTTAAACTTATCAAATAACTCTTCTTGGGAACCTGTGTAATCACCAATATAGAATGCCGGATTTCTTCTAGACTCCGGATGTTCAAAAACACCTGTTAGATAGAAGTCTTTGTCATCAAAAGGAAATTTCGGGCTAAAGTCAGGATCATCTAATATATCAGTCGATAAACTGTCCTCGTTATAAAACATAACATAAACACCATTTCTTAAATAATCAAAGTACTGCTCAAACTCAACAGGATTCCAGTACCAACTCTCTGAGTCCGATTGAAGCCTAATTGGAAACTCCCCGGTCACAGACCAGGATACATCACCAGCATCAGACCCATCGCCATTTTCGTCAGTCTCTGAGGGTTCGTCATCACCACTATCAGCAGATGTGTTATCTTGATCGTCATAACTTACAGATTCATTAGAACCATTTTGATTATCACTGCTTGTGCAGCCTGCAACTGTTATAGAGCACGATCCAATACCTGTTACTATATACTCTCTTCGATTCATAATATATGCTATGAACAGGAATTCATTGAATGTTTCCCCGCGCACAGTAGCGCGGGGAATCCTTCTCTCACGAGGGTAGGCTTCCTGTTTCGAGGACGTGACTTGCAGACACGCGCTGGAAATCAGAGGTGTCCGTAGCGGTCACAGTCTCAACAGGCGTCGATTCGGGCCATCCCAGCCCTACCTCAGAAAACCCACGCTTGAGAACCTTCATCGCCGTCGCAAAATCGCGTGCGATTTTGCTGCCCGTCAGACGTAGTCTGACGACCGCGTTCGAGTCTCTATCTGTCTCGAATCCACAACTCGGACAGGAGTGTTCCCGCACCCAGATGGGTTTCACCGTCTCCACACCGCATGACGCGCACTCTTTGGTGGTGCCTCGTGCTTCGACCTGCACAACGTGCGTTCCGTGCAGGTCGCCTTTGTATTCGAGGAGCGTGATGAACTGTCGCCACGCCGCGTCCTGCTTGTTGCGAGCGTTGTGCGACTGTTCGAACATCCCCTTCACGTCCAAGTCCTCCACGGTCACAAGGTCATATTCTCTCGCGTATTGAGCTACCCACCGCTAAACAGTAGTTGCTGAAGTAGCCAAGCAACGATTGTCGTTGCGGTCGTTGTCTCGATATGGTCGAGACAACTGAGGCAACGCAGGTGACTCGTGCGGCTTCATCACTGCTGTTTCCGGAACTAGAATTTGGGATCGGTGCAAACGGAACATATCCGAGCGAGGACTTCCAGCGAGTCCTCGCTCGGATCGCCTTCGATAATGAGTTCGTAAATACTGGTGCGAAAGCCTATCAACTTGCCCGTGGCGACGATATTTCTATTGACGCGACCGCTCGAAATCCCCTCGCACGAGCACTCCTCTATCATTTGCGTGGACTCGACGCGGACGCGGTCGACGATCAGTTCGACCGCGTCCGCGAGGCGATCCTCGAGGAAGCAACTCGCAACCGGATGTTTACCCGGCCGGTCGACGTCACCATCGACGTTCACGACTGGCTCTATTACGGGGACGAAGAGACTCCTCACGTCTGTACAACGAATCCAGCGCAGGGCACCGATCGCGCGTACAAGTTCGCTACCGTCTGTATCGTCGATCCGAGCGTCCGCTTCACGCTTGGATCAGTAGCCTTGGAGGGCAGCGATACCGACGAGTTGGCGGATGCACTCCGCCAACTCGTCTCAGAAGCCCGCGAGTACGTCGAAATCAACCGGCTCTACCTCGATCGTGGTTTCTATCGTGTTCACCTTGCATTAGTGCTCGAAGAACTCGACGTTGAGTTCTTGATGCGTGCGCCGCAAACACGGAAGGTACAGCAGTTCATCGATGACCACGATAGCGACACGTTCATCGCAGAATACGAGATGGCTCGGTCGAACCCGCCGACGGGTCGGACGACAGTCCGGCTAGTCGTCGTTCCGCATCGAACACGAGAAGACGATCACTTCTGTTTGGTCACCAACCGCGATCTCGACGTCGGCACTGACGTCGAGATCGCTCGTCCGCTAGCTGAAGCATATCGTCGTCGCTGGGGCATCGAGACGTCCTACCGAAAGATCACAGAGTTACTCCCGAGAACGTCTTCCCCAACATTCTCAGTACGGCTCTTCTACTTCCTGTTCGCCATTGCGCTGTACAATCTGTGGGTATTGACGAATCTACTCGTAACTCCACGTCGGGCGTTTCTCGGTCAAATACCGTACGGATAGCGGTTGTCTCGGCGATTGACTCGGGCTTAGGGCCCGAGTCACTACGCCCCTCAGTACTGGCAAGACTGGGAGAACAACGGCTGACAGAAAGCTTCGGCAGCTATTCCACTCTCTGGACAGCACTGAGCACGGTTTCATGAAGCCGGAGTCGAGACGAGACCTCAATCTCTGCGGCTTTCCGAATCGAATCAGCAACTACTGTAAAGCCGTAGGTTTTTTCCTGTATTTCGTATAATCACGCAAGGTTAGATATTTGCTGGTCTATGATACCTCCCTACCGCGTCCAAGCCCTCACCTTGAGGAAAAAGAAAGGGGGGTCAAAAGGCACCGTCTAGTTAGCGTGGTTTGAGAAGTGAGCAGGTCGTAGAGTTGGTTTGATCATGCAGCTCGCAGACCTGCTCAGCGAGTCATACGCGGCGGAATTTGATGAAGCTTGGGAGCGTGAGCGGA
>NZ_JAAKXY010000009.1 GCF_011043775.1 Natronolimnobius sp. AArcel1
GTCAAATCAGAGATTCGTTCCTCGAGATGGGCGTTCATCCACCAGAAGAGTTCCGTGTGCTCGGCATGGGGCGATTCATGGCCGCTCGTGGCTATGATTACATCGACTTCTATCCGGAGTTCCACAATCCGAACGCCGACGTCTTTCACTGAGTTACCACCTGCCATAGCACATCGTCAATTAATACCTTAGTATTCAGAGAAGGTACTAACTAGAGACTAATGGCTGATACTGAATTACGCTCGAATTCAAATGCGAAAGACCACAGTACATTGACGCACGAGCCTTACCTGCACTTCGAATACTGGAATATAGGCAGTTTACGAATGTGACTGGGCCACTGGAGAATCCGACCTCCAACACTTAGTGAACTCGATGAACCACAGCGTAAAACACAATCTGAGAGACGCGTCATTGACCTTTGACTTGGAGTGATTTTTCTGTGGACGCATCCCTTCATATTAGATAGAATACATCATCGGTTGGTTAATAAACAGCCACAGGAGTGCGTATACTGGAAGGTCTGACCAATCAGTGACCTCTACAGAAGCGAATTGTCATCGGCTCCGCTTCACTCAGTACGGGATCAACGTGTTTGGTTACTTAATCAACAATAAAACACCTGTTTGGCAGCGAGTCTCCTCCTGATTTGACGATCTCACCTATAGAATGTACAACATACAAAGTCGAGTTATTGAGAGTCTGCGTCAAACCTGCGGGGCAAGTGCGAACGCATACGCAAGGCCAATCACCACAACGCTGCCGATGGTCTGTTTTCCCGGATATAACGAATGAGCCGAGAAGATCACGGCTCTGAGGAACCCCGGTTAGCGGGTGGTTCCTCGAGTGTTCCGTACGACTGCACGTGCCGACCGGCCCGCCGGGTGATGACCGACGGTGGTCAGGCGGCGGCCGAAGAAACAGCTGATGAGGACAGTTCGGATGAGGCGGATGAATCGGAGCCAGACAACGAAGAATCAGCTGCTGAGACAGACGAATCGGAGGCGGACGACGAGGAGGTAGCTGACGAGGAGGTAGCTGACGAGGAAGCTGAATCGGAGGATGAACCAATAGATAACACGGAGGATGACGCCGAGTCTGAGTCGGACTCGGAAAGTGAGTCTGAAACCAGCAATGGAGAAGACGACAATGGGGAGGACGACGATGAGGAAGCAGATGCCACGGAGGGTGGCCACGATCAGAGTGCAGAAGACGTCTACGACGACGATGAGGCAAGTGGTGTCTTACATCTCGACCTGGATGGGCTGTACCTCGATTTGCTCGGACTCGAGGTGAATCTCAATCCGGTTTCGCTCGACGTGTCTGCACGGCCGGGTGAGAATAACCTTGTTGGAAACCTGCTTTCAGCGGTTTCGGGGCTGCTCGATGGCCCGAGTGCGCTCCTCGAGAAGGTGAAATCGCTGCTTGGGAAGCCCAAGGAGTTGCTCCAGTCGCTCTTTGAGGGAGTCCGAAGCAAACTCGGCGGGCTCATCAGTAAGCCGGTCGAGTTCATCAAGTCTGTGGTGGGTAAGCCAGCCGAATTGCTCAAGTCCGTGGTGAGCAAGCCAGTCGAGTTCCTTCGGTCGCTTGTAAGTAAGCCGGCATCGCTTCTCGGTGGCGGTGAGGCTGACGAAGAGACGGCCGAGGATGAAGAAGCAGACGAGGCGGAGACAGAGTCAGAAGAGACGGATGAGATGGCCGAACCCGAGAGTGACGAGGAGTCAGAGGCCGACGAAGGTGGACGTATTTCGGGAGTGCTCGAGCGGATTCGATCCGGTATTGCGTCGGCTGCGAACTGGGTGAAAGAGAAGTTCGTGGGCCTGATACCGGGCTTGCCGATTGAGGATCTCATTGCGATGGTCGTTCGCAAGAGCATCCAGACGTTGATCGAACAGGCAGAGAAACAGAGTGGCGACCAGCCAAGCGAGCAATCTGACGCTGAGACACAGGCGGAGGCACAATCATGAGTGACGAGACTACAACGGCCGATGACTCGAGTTCGAGTACCGACGCGATAGCAGATCGAATCGACTACGAAGCAATCGCCGAGAACATCGATATCGCCGAACTGGTCGAGGGAACTGAGTGGGAAGACGAGATCGACGAGGAACAGCCACTCGGTGAAGCACTCGGCGGGCTTATCGGGGCCGTTCTCGGTCGAAAAGTCGGCGAGAGTATTGGTCGGTCCGTCGGCGATGTCGCACTCGAGGAGTTACTGGGTGCTGAAGAGCCCGAACTCGAGGAGGGTGAAGAAGACGAGGGTGAGGCCGATGATGCTGATGAGGAAGCGAGTGACGACGAAGAGAGCGCTGACGACGATGACGAAGATGAAGACGAGGAGGGCGAGGAAGATACTGCAGAGGGCGATGACGATGCGGAAAGCGAGGAAGACAGCGCAGACGATGCGTCAGCCGAAGACGAGACAGACGCTGAGGGAGATGCAGCCGAGGAAACGGAAGACGAAGAAGGCGACGAGAGCGAGGCGGCAGAGAGCGAGAGTGAATCCACAGACGACGCCAACGATGAAACAGATGAGTCTGCAGAGGAGTAACTATGCGCGCCTGCATCGCTGTGAGTCGAGTACCTGCGGCTCGAGGTGGTTACGATGAGTGAGACACAGGGACTGAAAGACATCGTCACAGAGGAGATCAGCAATCAGGTTAGCATCGCGAATCTGCTTGGTGATGGAAATCTCGAGGATGAACTCGATGGTGGCGACCTCGGCGCGGCTGTTGGGCGGCAACTCGGCGAGCAGGTCGGCCGAGAACTCGGGGCGTCGATTGGCCGCGAGATGCACGAGACGATGACCGAGCGGATGGCAACTGATGAGGATGGCGACGATGACGAGTCGGATGAGTCGGCCGCGCCTGAGCCATTACGATCTGCCGTCACAAGTGCAGTGCAGGCGGGCGTCAGCAACACAGTCGCCGAGAGCAACGTCGGTGAGTCAGTCTCCTCGCTGGCTGAATCTGCAACTGGCGATGATAATGGCGATGACGACGGGCTGCTCGAGGATGCACTTGACCAGGAACTCGATATTGGCGGGTCCGACGACGCGGGTGAGGGCGATGACGACACAGACGATGCGGACGAGTCTGCTGACGAGGAGACCGCAGACGAGGACGACGAATCTGCCGGTGATGAGGAAGCGCCAGGAGATGACGACGATGAGTCAGCGGATGCAGATGCCGACTCCGACGAGAGCGACGACTCGGGGGCAGACGCCGAAGACCTCGAGGGCCTGCGCCGGGAAACACTCGAGGATTTCCTCGGGCTGATGTCTTACGACGATCTCCAGTCGGTTGCGAAAGACGTCGACGTAAAGGCGAACCTGAGCCGCGACGAGATGACCGACGAGATCATCGAGACGGTCTCGGACGGCGAGACGGAGTCGGAGTCCGACGATGAACAGAGCGAGCAAAGCGATAGCGGCGACGAAACCGAAAGCGAGAGTGAGAGCGAGAGTGAGAGCGAGGAAGACGACAGCGACACAGCGGAGTCGGAGGCTGACTAGTCGACCCTCGCCTCTCTCGTATGTCGTACTCGAGTCTCTCGTGTCTCGTGGCTTGAGACCATCTCTGGATCGGCGGATAGGGGCGTCCCTGCGTACCCCGGCACACAACTAACCCGCGACGATGGCAAAGACACGTCCATGAGTGAGGACCTTCACGAGGAACTAACGGACGTTCTGGATCGGGCCTCGGCTGAGCGCGAGTCGCTGCTTGCGTCCGATGAGCAATCAGATGGGGACACAGAGACGGATTCGAGCGGGCTTCTCGAGGCTGCCGACGATGCCAGTGACCTCCTCGAGTCGAACGAGCCGGGGGACGTACTCGAGGCACTCGAGTTGGATACGCTCCCAGACGGAAGCGACGCGTCGTCGATTCCAGAGGCGATTGCGGAGGGAGACAAAGCGGATGTGGCCACGCTCCAGCAACTGCTTCGCCTCGCGAATCTGGCCGATCACGACGCCGCCGAACTCGATGGGGCGCTCGAGTCGCTTCGTGATGGAATCGATGCTGGGACAGACGATAACGATGATGCTGAAGCTGAGGTGACGCCAGCTGACTCAGACGGAGATTCGAGCGACGACGCCGAGGCTGAAACACCCGAAGACACCGACGGCGAACCCGACGAATCGGACAGTTCCGATACCACATTTGAGTTGACGGAGCAACTTCGGTCGTCGATGAAGTCCTCACTGAGTGACTTCAGCGAGGACATCGGCTCTCTGCAGGACGGCCTCGAGGCGGTCCAGTCGGGACTCAGTGATTCGGATGAAAGCGACGGCGACGCGGCCGATGGCGACGCGACCGATGACGATGAGAGCGCGCCTGATACCGACGAGGAGCGTACGGCTGACAGTGAGGGCGAGGAAGACGATGACCTACTCGAGGCAGACCTCGAGCCTGATCTCGGCGGTGAGCGAGGAAACAGCGCTGGTGGGGACGGCACTCGGCATTCGACGATGGCACCGTCACCATCGAAACGCGCAGATATGAAGGGGACCGCACGGTTCTCGACGATGCCAGACCGGAACTAGATCTCGATACGGTTTCCTATACGTCAGTTCCGGCGCACCCGCGACCCAAACTGCGGGGACGCCGGTACGTTGGGACAACAATCCGTCTCACTCCTCGTCCTCGAGAAAGAGCCGGATTCCCATTACCGGAATAAAGAGGAAAAACGCGAGCAACATCGTCGCAACCAGTACCGCGTTGAAAAACTGGGGCGAAAGTTGCGGCGAGAGCATCCACGACGTGAGTGCGATACCACCGCCGAGCGAGAGCACAACCAGTGTAACCAAATCGCGCCGACGCACCGGAACTTCCTCGTCCATATGCCCACGTGCACAACGCGGGTATATAGTGCTACGACTTTTCGACACGCGACGCCAGGACAAGTACGGCACAATCCTTTCTTGCTTGCGCTCGAGGATAGCGTATGTACGACTCGATTCTCGTCGCAACCGACGGCAGTGATGGGGCAACGACCGCCGTCGAGCATGCGATCACACTGGCTCGCCGACTCGAGGTGCCACTCTATGCCATTGCCGTCCTCGAGAGTCGAACGGCGTACGACAACGCAATCGTCGATCCGGAGGAAGCGACCCAGCGCCAACGTGAACGGGCTGAAGCCGCGCTTGCCGACCTCGAGTCGATGGCGGAGGCGGATGGCGTCTCCGCCGAGACAGCGATACGAACAGGCGTTCCCCACGAGGAAATTCGAGCCTACGCAGGCGAGACGGATGCTGGCGCAATCGTGATCGGGGCCCGCGGACGGTCAGCGTTTACGGGCGCACTGCTCGGGAGCACCGTCGATGCCACACTCAGACACGCCGACCGGCCGGTGCTCGTCGTCGACACGCCTTCGTCTCAGTGAAGCTCTCCGGCAAGCACCTTTGCAGCGACGAGTACGGGGTCCCACGTCGTGTTGAACGGCGGCGCGTACGCGAGATCGTAATTCTCGAGGTTGAAGACAGATGCCCCCTCCTCGAGTGCCGACACAAGTGCGTGGCTGCGGTGGACGGCTCCCTCGCCGTACTCGCTGACGAGACTCGCACCCAGCAGTCGGCCCGAGTCTCGGTCCGCAGTAAGCGTGACCGTGACTGTGCCATCCTCGGGGTAGTACCCAGCCCGTGAGTTCGCATCAATCGTTCGCGTGACAGGGTCGAACCCGGCGTCTCGAGCGCGCTCGTGATCCAGCACACCCGTTCGGGCTGCCTCGAGGTCGAACGCTTTGACGGCTGCCGTGCCGGCGATATCGCCGCCTGCAGTTGGCCGGCCGGCAACGGTCTGCCCGACTGCGCGTCCGTGTCGGTTCGCCGTCAACGCAAGCGGTACGTACGCCGACTCGCCGGTCACGGTGTGCGTTGCCTCTGCGCAATCGCCCGCTGCGTAGATGTCCGAGCTGTTCGTCTCGCAGTAGTTGTCTGTGGCGATTGCACCAGTTTCGCCACACTCGATTCCTGCATCCGCTGCAAGGTCTGTCCGAGGGCGAACACCAGTTCCGAGTAACACCATCTCAACCGGAACGCGGTCCTCGTCGGTGACGACCGCCTCAACGCGCTCGTTGCCAGCGAGGTCTTCAACGTCTGACTCGAGATAGACAGCGACGTCCTCCTCGCGGAGATGCTCGGCAACGGCCGCACTGGTTTCTTCGCTAAAGCCCTTCAGAAGCCGCTCACCGCGTTGAAACAGGTGGACCTCGAAATCGTTCGCGGCCAGCGCTTCGGCCATTTCGATCCCAATATAGCCCCCGCCCACGACCCCTACCGGTCCCGAACACGTCTCGAGATACTGGCAGGCCGGCCCCCGATCCGGCTGCTGAAACGACTCGTTCGACCGCGCTCGAGCGACGTACTCGCGCAGTTCCTTCCCATCACTCATCGACCCCAGCGTGTACACACCCTCGAGATCGACGCCATCAACCGGTGGGACGACCGCTTCTGCGCCCGTTGCAATCAATAGGTGATCGTAGCCTTGCTCGAGCGTCCCACCCTCGTGGACAGCCGTCACCGACTTCGCGTCGGGATCGATTGCCGTTACCTCGTGGCCGGTCCGCAGGTCGATATCCCGCTTCTCGCGGAACTCGTCGGGCGTCACCGAGACGAGTTCCGCGAGTGACTGTATTTCTCCTTTGATGTAATAGGGCAACCCGCACGCACCGTATGAGACCCACTCACCTTTCTCGAAGACGACCACCTCGAGGTCGGGATCATCGCGTTTCGCCTTGCTCGCTGCCGACATCCCGGCCGCATCTCCGCCAATTATGACGAACGTCTCAGACATAGCTGTTCATTCGTGAGTATGAGGGATAACAGTGGATGGTGGGACAGAATACGGACTCGAGGGGGCGTTGCTGGTGACGTTAAAGTTGGAGGATAGCGTTGCAGGATTCGAACAACGCCGAGACGGTCGCTCACGTCGTTCGCGCTGCGACTCGCCTCGTTCAAATCCTTCGCGGTCCAGTATCTGTCGCTCACGGATTTGTTCGCGACAGAAACATGGGCGCTGCAGGATTTGAACCCGCGACAGCTTGGTCCGAAGCCAAGTACTCTGTCCAGACTGAGCTAAGCGCCCGCATCCAATCGTATCCGATGGGTCCGTATAAGTGGCTCGATTCTCACCTCATCCGACAGGCATCGACACGCAGACTGTCCCGGGGTTTTGTGCCACCTCGAGCGTACACTGCGTCGCAGTTGCGGTCCTTCCCACGGCATGAAAACGAGCGATGGGGGCCTATACGACGGGATCCTACAGTCGGCTAATGACGGTACACGATACGCCCGTTCCAGACGGGTCCACCGACGAGCCGCTTGAGTTGCTGACTGACGACGCGGACGTCTGGACGGCTGTGCCGACCAACGCCTCGGGTGAGGAGCGGGTGACGATGTGGCTGTCTGTCGAGTCCGACACTCTCTGTGATCTCGAGGAGTGGCGATAGCTACGTGAATGCTGTCGTGGACCGTGCCGTTTAACCCGTCTGCCTGAGCACGTCCGTCAATGGCAGTCGGGGAGACGATCCGTGGGCTACTCGAGTTGACACGGCCGGGAAACGTAATTGCAGCAAGTGTTCTGACATTTATTGGAGCATTTGTCGCCGGTGGCGTTGCCGACAATCAGACCATGGTTGCGGCGGCGGTTGCGGCGACCGGATTGGCTGTCGGTGGTGGCAATGCGATCAACGATTATTTCGATCGTGAGATTGATCGGATCAACCAGCCAGAGCGAGCGATTCCTCGCGGAGCCGTCAGCCCGCGTGGGGCGCTCGTGTTTAGTCTGGTGCTCTTTGCGCTCGCGGTCGTGTGCGCGTTGTTGTTGCCGACGGCAGCAATTGCAATTGCAGGGATCAATTTGCTAGCACTGCTCGCGTACACGGAGTTTTTCAAAGGGCTACCGGGCGTGGGGAACGCACTGGTTGCCTATCTCGTCGGGAGTACGTTTCTGTTCGGTGGGGCAGCAGTCGGCGAGATCGGGCCGGCGGTCGTTCTCGCGGTGCTGGCCGGGACAGCAACGCTCTCTCGCGAAATCGTCAAGGACGTCGAGGATATCGAGGGTGATCGAGCGGAGGGACTGAACACGCTCCCGATCGCCGTCGGCGAGCGGCGGGCACTCCTCATCGCGGCCGGATTGCTCGTCGTCGCCGTCATCGCAAGCCCACTGCCGTACGTGCTTGGGTACTTCGGCATCGCCTATCTGGGACTCGTGATTCCAGCGGCGCTGTTCATGTTCTATGCCGCCTATGAGGGCTTTACTGACCCAACAGCCAGCCAACGTCATCTCAAGTACAGCATGTTCCTCGCTGCAGTGGCGTTTATTATCGGTCGTGGTGCACTCGAGGTCGGTGGCATCTAGCCGAGAACACCGTTATAAGCCGACTCAACCGGTTGCAATCACCAATAGCAGTGCATAATTAATCAAAAGGTCTATAAACTGGTTTCTGTATTCTCATATCACACGCCGAGGAGACAGTAGTGTGCGGAGTGGTCGTCGCCACGGCAGGAACAGATGTGAATACTTGGTATGTATGACCTCGTAGATGTCCTCCCTGATGTCGAAATTGACCCGGGGACGAACGTGCTGGTTGCGGGGCCACCCATGACCGGCAAGCGCCAGGTCGCCTACGACATCCTGACGAGCGGCGCATCTCGCGGTAACGGCTCAATCGTCGTCACAACCAAAGACAGCGCTGATAAAGTGCTCGAGCGATTCGATGACGATGGCCGTCACGAGGACTCACCAGTTGGAGTCGTCGACTGTGTGACGAAACAGCGCGGTATCGGCACTGTTGAGGACGACCCACGGATCAAGTACGCTTCCTCGCCGGTCGACATGACCGGTATCGGTATCAAGCTCTCTGCATTCTTACAGGAGTTCTACGAGGGGCGTGGCGTTACGGAGAATCGCGTCCTCTTGCACTCGGTCTCGACGCTGCTTATGTACTCAGACTTACAGACCGTGTTTCGGTTCCTGCACGTCTTTACTGGCCGAATTCAAAGCGCTGACGCACTCGGTATCTACGTCATTGACTCGACGGCTCATGATGACCAGACGATGAACACGCTCAAGCAACTCTTCGATGGTATCATCGAGATTCAAGCGGGTGACTCGGAGCCGGAGATTCGAACAGCTGGGCTCACGTCGACATAACGACTTCTTATTCCAATCCGTGTGTTGCCATGGCACATTTACGCCAGCAACGCATACCAGTGTGTATGATCGACTCAGTCGAATCCGATGCGGACATTCACTCAATTCTCGAGTCCGAAACGATTGCCGTTGTCGGCTGTTCGAGTAGCCCGGGGAAAGCCGCCCACGACGTGCCGGCGTATCTCCACGAACGCGGATACGACGTCATACCAGTGAACCCATTTGCAGACGAGATCTTCGGCCGGTCAGTTCCGGACTCGCTCGAGGCAGTTACCGAGACGATTGCTGTCGTCTGTGTTTTTCGCCCGAGCGACGAGGTGAGCGAAATCGTCGATCAAGTCCTCGAGCGCGACGATGTCGATGCAGTCTGGACGCAACTGGGGATTCGAGACGATTCGGCGGCCGAGCGGGTGCTCGAGTCGGGACGCGAGGTCGTCCAGGATCGGTGTATGAAAGTCGAGCATCGACGACTCGTCGCCTGAGACAGTTTTCGCGCCGGTGTAGCGGTCTGCCCGCAGATTGGCTCGCAGTCGAACCGGCTGCGGGACACTCGATTGTCTGGGATGTGTCTTGCAATAGGACCACCTGAAACTGTTCACACACTGATTTGCAGTGGCTATCGTCGCGCTTGAACCGATGTACGCACCGATCGCAACGCTGTCCTGTGCTCGGATGTACAGTGACGTTCAAGCGCAACGAGACTCTCTCGACCGTTGGAAAGTAATTCTCAGAAAATCCGTCACCACCGACAGAGACTTATCTGCCACGAGAGTATGCGATAGCAGTACCCATGTGTGACCGGTCTGGGAGTTGTTCAAACGACGGCACGTGCCAACTCGTCCTCAGGAACCGGAAAACGGGCATCGAACTCGTCGAGCACCACTGTAAAGCCCATCTCGTCTTGCGCGTATGGGAGGCAGAACGCGATGAGGGGCTCGATATTGTCGATGCAACAACGCTGCATCAATCTTCGCCGAGCTAACGCAGCCTGCGCCTCACGGAGGCGGCGTGATTGCTCGAGCGATGTGCAAAGTCTCGACTGAGTTGCACACTGTCTTTGTCTCCCCCCAGAACTGCGGGTTGGCCTCTCTACTAAGACTCCCATTCCTCGAGCGAACGGTAGATCCCTTTTGAGAGATAGCGCTCGCTCGAGTCCGGAAAGACCGTCACCACCGTGTCATGTGGAGTCTCGAGGTCTCCTGCGGCAATCCGTTCGGCAACGCGGTTGGCTGCCACGCTTGCGGCCCCTGCACTCGAGGCGACGAGGTGGCCCTCTTCGCGAGCGAGCCGACGGAGTTCTGCGTGGGCGTCTGCATCGGAGATGGCAGTAATTTCGTCGACCAGTGATGGATCGAAGAGGTCGTTCGTCGCTGGGTCATGCGTCCCGATTCCTTCGATTTTGTAGTCGCCTTCTTCGAGGTCGTCGCCGAGTACGGTGCCGTACAGCGATCCTTTCGGTTCGACGGCGGCGATATACGTCTCCGGATTGTGCTCTCTCGCATACTTGGCCAGTCCCATGAGCGTCCCCGCAGTGCCACAGCCGGCGACAATAGCGCCGACCTCGCCCTCGAGTGCATCGTAGATTTCGGGGGCTGTCGTCTCGTAGTGAGCCTCGGTGTTCAACGGGTTCGAGAACTGCTGTGGAACGACGGCGTTCTCGAGTTCATCAGCCAGGTCGTGTGCCCGATCGATTGCACCGCCCATGCCGTCCGCTGTGGGCGTGTTGATGACCTGTGCGCCCAGTGCCGACATGAGCTGTTGCTTTTCGACGCTAAAGCGCTCGGGGACGACGAAGACGGATTCGAGCCCCAGTTGCCCGGCGGCAATGGCGAGTCCGATTCCCGTGTTCCCAGCCGTCGGCTCGACGACGGTTCCACCCGGCTCGAGATCGCCTTGCTCGAGCATTCGCTCGAGCATGTACCGGCCGATGCGGTCTTTCACGCTCGCACCTGGATTGAACGACTCGAGTTTCGCGTAGACGGGAACGTCGTCGGGTCCATTGTGTACCCGGACCAGCGGCGTCTGGCCGATCGTCTCGAGCACCGA
The DNA here is from genome assembly GCF_011043775.1 of Natronolimnobius sp. AArcel1. Lineage (NCBI taxonomy): Archaea > Methanobacteriati > Methanobacteriota > Halobacteria > Halobacteriales > Natrialbaceae > Natronolimnobius > Natronolimnobius sp. AArcel1. Next base: position 11,199 of record NZ_JAAKXY010000009.1, read on the forward strand.
CTCCAACGGCTGCTCGTGGGTCGTCATCGTACTGGCAAATGTTGCCACTGCTGTTAGTGTTTGTCGTTGATTGCAGCAGGCGCTACTCGGCGCGCTCGCTCTCGAAAAACTCGTTGAGTGCTCGAGGACTACTCGGCTGTGTCTGGCGACGCCGCATCGGTGTCAGCGTCGTCGGCGCTGTCGGCGGATGCTGCGCCTCCATCCTTGTCTGTGGCGTCTCCGTCTGTGGCCTCTTCGGCGTCGTCAATGGCGGCCTCTGCGAGAATTTCCTCGCCGTCGAGATCGTGCTCGTCGGCAATCGCGAGCAAGAGTTCGCGCTGGTCACTGAGTTGATGGTCGATTCGCTTGACTGTCTCGTGCGTGTCGTCCATCTCCTCCTCGAGGCCGATAATTCGCTGCTGGAGTTGCTGGACCTGTTTGTACATCGCTTCGGCACGGTCGGAGATTCCCTGAATCTTCTTTGCAGTGCTGCCAAGTCCCATACCCAGTACCTGTAGCGGCGTTGTAATGGGCCTTTTCCTCCGTGACGGTTCGTGGGTGAATCTACTGGTGATGGTTCCTGTTCTGAGATCCTCACGAGACGGGTGGCGTCGTATGCGCGGCCAAGAACGATACCACGAGATGATGAGAGGTGACGTATGAGGAGGATAACTGACGCCCATGCAGAGAGCGCCAGTCGGTGGTGAGCAGCGTGGCTGCACTCCAAAAGCGCCTCGTGATCTACGTCGCCTCCCTGTTCGTGTTGATCGGCGTCTACTCGCTCGCATATCAGTGGGGAATGGCCGTCTACGAGGGCGAATCACGTACCTGGTATCAGGCCCTCGAGGTCGTCGTCCAGTCAATGACGACAGCGGGCTACGGCCAGGACGCCCCCTGGCAAACACTCGAGATGACCGCGCTCGTCATGCTGATCCAAATTACTGGCATCGCCTACATCGTCGTCGCGATTCCGCAGTTCGTCGTTCCGTGGCTCGAGACGCTCATCCAGCCAGCGCCGCCGGAACAGATCGATCACCTCTCCGAGCACGTCATCGTCGTCGGCTACACCGCACTCTGTGATACACTCGTCGAGGAACTCGAGACCAGCGGGACGCCGTACGTGATTCTCGAGGGAGACGAAGACCGTGCACAGCAACTCCATGAGGATGACTTCCGAGTGTTGCATGGTGACCCGTCGGCTACGGAGACGCTCGAGGCTGCCTGTCTCGAGGACGCACTCGCGGTCATCGTCGATGCGACCGAGCGCGAGCAGTTCCGAACAGTATTAGCGATCGAAACGCGAGATCCGGATGCGACAGTCGTTCCATTGGTCCACGATCCGGCCGATGCCAGATACTTTCGCTACGCCGGGGTTGACGAGGTGGTGTCACCACGACACCGGCTTGGGAAGGCACTCGGCGATCGCGTCCGAACCGTCCTCAGCCCCGATCTCAGTAGTCTCGAACTCGGAACGGCCTTCGATATTGCCGAGTTTCACGTCGATCCTGACGCCGACCTCTTTGGCGACTCACTCGCCGCGACACAGCAACTCGAGGATGCCGGCGGGACGGTCCTCGGCGCGTGGGTTCGGGGCGATTTCGTCACCTCGCTTTCCGATGAGACGACCGTCGATGAGAACACGTCACTGCTCGTCGCCGGCACCGACAGTGACCTCGAGGCGATTGGCGACGCGACTGGCACGACGGGAAGCCAGTATCGAGCGAGTCGCGACCCCGTCGTTATCCTCGGCTCTGACCTCATTGGGACAACGGCTGCCGGAACGCTCGAGCGCGCCGGACTCGAGTACACCGTCGTCGATTCGACGGCCGACGACCACGTCGATGTCCACGGTGACGTGGCCGATGAGGAGACGTTGCTCGAGGCAGGACTCGCCGACGCTGGCACCTGTCTGGTCGCACTCGAGGATGACACTGACGCACTCTTGGCGACGCTAACCGCTCGCGCGCTCAACCCTGATCTTGAGGTCATCGCGGGTGCAAGCACCGCCACAGTCGTCGACGCGTTGCGCACTGCGGGCGCGGACTACGTCCTCGCACTGCCGAACGTTGCGGGGCGTCTGATCACGCTTCGAATCTTCGACCGCGAAGTGATGACGTTAGAAGAGTCCCTGAAACTGCTCGAGGTAGACGCGCCCGCACTCGTCGGAGAGACAGTCTCGAACGCGAGAGTTGCTGATGAGACGGAGTGTACCGTCGTTGCACTCGAGCGAGATGGCGAGATCTACTCGCAGGTCGACGATGTGGAGTTTACTGTCGACGACCGTCTCATCGTGGCAGGCACTGACGACCAACTCGAGCGATTTCGCGAACGATACGGCGATGACGAGAGCAACGAGGGGGCGACCGAGACAGCGTAGCAACGGACTCGAGTAGCCATCATCGGTTGAGAATCCCCGAAACAAGACTCTCACGTCCGCTAGCGGGTGGAAAGTTCAATGCAGTGTCGGCGCCTCAGTTCCCGCATGTCCGAGGAAACGGAGTTCGATCCCGAGGCGACCGAAGAGAAAGAGATCGGTCGCGAGATGGTCGATGAGAGCACCGGCCTCGGCTCCGTCGCGGCTCACCTCTATCGCGGCGAGATGGAACGCACTGTCGAATGGCGAGCACGCCTGGATACGACGACCAACTGGGCGGTGACGGTAATGTCAGCAATCGTCGCGTACGCCTTTTCGGGCGAGGTTTCTCACGCCGTGATCCTCGCAGGAGTTGTCATGGGAACGGTGTTCCTGTTCATCGAAGCCCGCCGCTTTCGCGACTACGATATCTGGCGCTCTCGCGTGCGAGTGTTACAAGAAAATCTCTTTGCCAACGCGCTTGACCCCTCAGCGGGGATCGAACAGGACGCCTGGCGCGCAGATCTGAGCGAGGATTACCGCGATCCAGACCCGAAACTCAGCTACCGTGCTGCGTTCAGCCACCGCCTGCGCCGGGTCTATTTACCACTCATGAGTGCCGTCCTGATCGGGTGGGTCTTTCACATCTGGGCGTTCAATCCCGACGAGCCGTTCCTCGAGAGTGCGGGCCTGCCGGGAGTCAGTGGTATCGTCGTCGTCGCGGCCGTTGCCCTCTACTTCATCGCGCTGTTGGTCTTGGCGATCCCACACTCTGCGAAAGAACGCGGCGAATCCGGCGAGGCAGAACACGGTGACCTCGAGTAATCACACTGCGTGATTACCACTCGCTTGCCGGCCGAATCGCCAGCAGGCGATAAGAGAGGCGAAAGGCCCTTAAGGACCACCCACCTACAGGAGAGTGGATAGGTCGGGCAGTTTGGCCCTGCTCACTACCCGCGCTATGGTCATTAGCGGGGACCAAATACCGCAGGCGTCCGGTCAGACCGGCCGGGGCCTCGGGAGCCAACAGAGAAGCCTCGTCCGTCGGGGACAGCGGTCCACGATGGCCGTCCGCAGGGACGTCCCATCGTGGTTAGTCGGCGACAGCCCATCAGGCGCGGAAGCGAGCAGTGGACCGTCGGACACCTGTCGCTCGACGGGTCGCGGGGTGGAGAAGGCAACCGGGATTCCCCCGGCCGGAACGCCGGGCAATTGCGGCCTCCACACTCATACTTCATTCAGTTAACCTCAGAGAGTAACGGTACCACCGGTTGTCGCGCGGTTTGTGAGCAACTCGCGGATGGAAAAACTTAGATGCGTTCTCAGACGTGAGTTCTGTAATGACAACGAGACGAGTTGCGGCGCTTTTGGGTATCCTCGTGGTGATCGCACTCGTCAGCGGTTGTGTTACCGTTCCCTCGAGCGATGACCCTGGCTCCGAAACGGAGCCTGATCCCGACACGCTCTTCGAAGGCATTTACGTCTACGATGACGCCCTCGAGGATGTCGATGGCGTCGTCACGGGTGAGTGGGCGGGCTACAATCAGACGCTTTCCGAGCGCGAGCATATTCAGGAACGACCGTACACTGATTCCCGAACGGAAACGCTCGAGTCGTCGGCGACGGATCAGGAAACGCCGGTGCTCATCTCGAACGACACGACGCGCTGGTGGTACTATCCCGACCTGGAACAGGCCGATTACTACGTACCCGACGGCGCACCGTACGAAGACGATGAGATTCAATCGGAGCGAACCACGATGGCCGAGACGGAACGCGAGCGCTACGACCTCGAGTACGGCGGCACTGACGAGGTTGCGGACCGAGAGGCCCACGTTCTCGATCTCGAGCCGAAAAACGAATCCGTCGAGACTGGTGTCTCGGTCCTCGTCGGCGAGTCGACGTACGTCTTTGCACTCGAGACAATTGACTACGAGGACGAAGACGAACTGCAACGTGTCTCACATACTGTGTGGCTCGATGCAGAGTACAACTATCCGCTCAAGGAAGCAGTCGTCTGGGAGCGAGACGATGGCTCGGAGTATCAGATCACCGAAGGCTTCGAGTCAGTGACGTTCAATTCCGGCCTCGAGGACGAAACGTTCGAGTTCGAGCCGCCGGATGACGTCGATGTCTACGAGATTGAGTAAACCGAACTGAGAGCGGAGAGCGCTTACTCTGCTGGCTGGCCAACGGCTGCCGAGCCCTCCAGTGCGAGTCCACCCTCGAGCGTGCGGACGGGGTAGGGGATGTCGATGCCCTCCTCGTCGAAGCGCTGTTTGACCTCGGTGATGTACTCGCCTTTGATGCGGACGAAGTCCGCTCTCGAGGGGGTTGCGATCCAGAAGCGCGACTGCAGGCCAACGTCGGAGTCGTTGAGTTCGGTCAGTCGGACGCTTGGGCCGGGGTCGTCCATAATGTCTGGATGGCGTTTTGCTTCTTCGATGATAATGTCTGTCGCCTGTTGGATGTCATCGCTATAGCCAATGCCGAAGACGAACTTCATCCGAAGTTTGTCCGCGTCGACGGGATTTTTGATCGTATTTTCGGTGAGTGCGGAGTTCGGCACGGTCAACAGTTCGTTATCGAACGTTCGAACGCGCGTGACGCGGAGACTGATGTCTTCGACGACGCCAGCGTGCTCGCCGTTGTCCCACTCGATCCAGTCGCCGATTTTGAACGGGCGGTCCGTGAAGATGAACACACCGGCAACGAAGTTCGAGATGACGTTCTGTAACGCCAGTCCAACGGCAAGCGCCCCGGCCGCTGCGATCCCAGCCATCGAGACGAGGAAGTTACCGTAGCCGCCAAAGCCAAACGCGACGGCGACTGCCACGAACAACAGGCCAAACTGTGTGAGTTTCAACAGCGGCTTTTGGGCATGCGCATCTAACTCTCGTCGATCGAATCCCCGCCTAACGAGTGGCAAAACGAGCAGCCGACCGATCATCCAGATTGCAACGAACGCAATCGCGAACCGGACGACACCTGCAGCCGTTCCTGCAAGCGCCCCGCCAAGTAGCGGCTCGAGTCCCTGACCGATTGGGCCGAGGTCCTGTGCGCCCTCGCCAGCCTGCAGGAGGGTTGTGGCTGCCGATGCACCGATCATCGATAGATGACTGCGGTGTGCCCGCGCGTCTCGACGAGTTTCCCGTTGACACGATCGGCAAGATCCGCTGCTTGTTCCTCGGTCGAACTACCTGCTCGAGCAGCCCGCAAAAACTTGACTTTGACGAGGTCTGCATTCGAGAGTTGATCATTGAGTTCATCGACGACGGATTCGAGGCCGCTTTTGCCGACCCAGACGGTCACATCGAGATCGTGTGCCCGCTTTGCCAGTTCCTTCTTATCAATATCCATGACCTCGAGTATGAACGGAAGACAGTTGAATCTTCGCGAATCAGTCGGGCACACTTCACCGCTCGAGTCAGCCCTCGTAGGGATATCGCGCGTGGGCACCGCAGTCACAGGTAATGACGACGTGGCCGTCTTGCAGCCTGACGCGGGCGTTTTTGCCGGGTCGAAGATAGACGTCGCACGAATCGCAGGTAAACCGTCGAAACTCTCGAGGGAGCGTGAGTCGATTTCGCTCTGCAACGCGGCGGGCGAGTCGAACGTAGTCTCGTGCTCTGTCGTCGTTCCCGTCCGCTGCCGCCGCTTTCGCGAGGTCGTGCAGCCGTTCGATTCGCTCGGCGGCAATCGTCATAGCGACCGGTTTGGGCGGTTTGCCTATTGATGTTGTGTTCCGTCGTCCACACGAGCGACCATTACAGGAAACCACCAATCACTGGCTTCTCGACTCGAGTTCGAACACAATACTGTTATATCGCCGGTAGCAAACAGAGTAGCAACTCGGAGTCGCCGCTATCAGTCACCGGCGGCGAGTACGCCTCGCTCTCATCTCCGCTCACTCGCTATGTCCAACCTACTTTCGACGGCGCGCTCGGCCGACGACGCTGGTACCAGTTCACTGAGCCGCCGCACGATGCTGGCGGCGACCGCTGGCACAACCGTCTCACTCAGCGGCTGTATCCGCCAGTTCCGCAGCGCGGTCAACCGCGACGGCTACGACCCACTCTCGCTGACGATTACGACCCTGCCAGCCGATGGCGACCGCGAAAGTATCCAGCTTTCTCGAGCAATCCGAAACGTCCTCGAGACGGCAGGCATCGACGTCTCGATAGATATGCGTGCCGACGAGGAGTTTCGACGCTCGATTCTGATTAATCACGACTACGACCTCTACGTCGGCGCACACCCCGGCGACACCGACCCAGCGTTTCTCTACGACATGCTTCACTCGCAGTTTGCCGAAGAAGCCGGCTGGCAGAACCCGTTTGGCCTGACGAATCTCACCGTCGACGACCGTCTCGAGACCCAGCGAACCGCAGCCAGCGACGAGCGCGCAGCCGCTGTCACGGAGACGCTCGAGGCAGTCGCGATGGAACAGCCGTTTGTTCCGATCTGTGCCCCAACGGAGTATCGCGTCGCCAGAACCGACCGCGTCGAAGGCTGGGGAGCGGACGATCGCCATCCAGCGACCAAACACGGCTATCTCGGCCTCGAGACGACGGCGGACACTGGCGACGACCCGTTCGAACTGCGGGCAGCGCACACGGATGCCCGCCCCTCGCAGAACCTCAACCCGCTGTCAGTCGAGTATCGCGACCGCGGGTTGGTCGTCGATCTCGTCTACGACTCGCTCGCACTCGAGTCGGCGACGAATTTCGAGACGCAGATGCTCGATTCTGAGGGGGCTGCAGCAGTTGCTGACGGCGAGGAAACTGCTGCGACGGAGACGCCTGACGAGGACGATGCGGCGGACGACGAAAACCAGACGCCGGAACTCGTTCCATGGCTCGCAGCCGACTGGGAGTGGGACGACCAGACACTTTTGATCACGCTCCGCGAGGACTGTCAGTTCCACGACGGCGAGCCACTCACCGCGTCAGACGTCGCCTTTACCTACGAGTTTCTGGCCGATACGACACTCGGTGCTGATGGCGCCCCAGCACCCACCCCACGCTACCGTGGGCAGGTCGACGCTATCGACGCAATCGAATTGGACGACACCGACGACTACCATCTCGAGATAACGGTCTCGGCGAGCCAGATCGTCGGCGAACGCGTCCTTACCGTCCCCATCCTCCCGGAACATATCTGGCGCGAGCGCGCAAGCGCCCCGAGCGTTCCGGGCATGCACGTCGCCCCGGGAACGACCGACGCACTCGTCACGGACAACGTCCCACCGATTGGCAGCGGCCCGTTCGCCTTCGAGAGCCGAACCGACCGCGAACACGTCACGTTCGAACGCTTTGACGACCACTTTACACTTCGAGACGATGTTTCGCTCCCCGAACCCACCGTCGAGGAGTTTCGCATTCAGATCGACCCCCGCAGTACCTCCGCGCTGACGCTCGTCGAAGACGGTGACGCAGACGTGACGACAACCCCACTCGAGAGCTACGTCGTCGATGACGTCCTCGAAGAGACTGGCGACGATGTGGCCGTCCTCGAGTCCTCGTCGTGGTCGTTCTATCATCTCGGCTTTAATACCCGGCGAGCGCCGTTTGGAAACCCCAACTTCCGGCGAACCGTTGCGCAACTGCTCGATAAGGAGTGGCTGGTCGAATCGGTGTTTGATGGCCATGCTCGGCCGATTGCAACGCCAGTGACGGACGAGTGGACGCCTGACTCGCTTGCATGGGACGGCGACGATCCGGAGACCCCGTTTGCTGGAACGGACGGTGACGTAGACGGATCGACTGCACGCGCCCTGTTCGAAGACGCTGGGTTCAGCTATGACACTGACGGGAATCTACGGGTGAGAGACTAATGCTGGTCCAAGTGCTGGTTCGACTGGTTATCGTCGTGGCCCTTATGAGCGTGGTTTCGATTGCCCTATTTGTCGGCCGCTACCGACTCCGGGCGACGTTCACCGAGTGGCGAAGCCGTGTCCGTGCAATCGCACCGATCACGCTCCTTCTTGGTGGGGTCTTGCTGTTCAATAGCGTTGCGAGACAGTACGGCCCTGACTTCTCCTGGCTGCGACTGGTCGAGTGGAATATTACGTGGGCCATCTACGACATCGAAGGCCAGTTCATCCTCTGGCTCCAGTCGTACTCAACGCCTGAGATCACCGCGTACTTCTCGTTTATTTACATCTATGGCTACGTCTTCTTGCTCGCGTTCCCCGTTATGGCGTACTTCGCGCTCTCGAATACGCGTCCCGCTCGAGAGTTGTTGACGGCGTACACGCTGAACTACGTCCTTGGACTGCTCTGTTATACGTTCATCATCGCGTACGGTCCTCGAAACATGATGCCGGAACTCGTCGAGGCACTGCTGTACGATACGTACCCACAGTACCAACACCTCACCCGACAGGTCAACCGAAATACGAACGTCTTCCCGTCACTGCATACCTCGCTTGCAGTTACCGTCACGTTCCTCGCCTACCGCACGCGCGATGTCTATCCGAAGTGGTTCCTTCTCGCGACCGGCCTTGGCGTCTCCGTCGCCATCTCGACGATGTATCTCGGGATTCACTGGGCAATCGACGTCGTCGCCGGCATCGGACTGGCCTACATCAGTGTCGCCCTCGCGGGGGCACTCGTTGGCCGCTGGTCGCTCTCAGCCTGGCTCGAGGGACGCATTCCAGCGCTCCCCGGTTTCGGACGCGATGAGAGTGACCACCCAGAAGCAGGAGCCGATTCCGAGACGGAGCCGACACGAACTGACGGCAACTAAGCGATGCTGTGCTATTTGGATCAAATTGACAGCGACACCACTCACAGAGCGGTTGCCAGCAAAACGAACGCCAGATGTGTCATCGACTGGTGGTTCTCGCAGTCGACGATCGATGCGAGAGGTGGTAGTTAGCTAGTTGTCCTCGAGTGCGTCGGCGATCCGCTTGAGTGCACGAGTTTGATCGCGCATCTCATCGCGCATCTGGCGGACTTCGCGGACGAGTTCCTCGTTGCTTTCGTCACCGCCGCGTCCACCCGGGCCACCGGGGCCGCCTCCGCCACCCATCATGCCGCCCATCATCTGCGCGAAGGGGTTACCTCCACCGCCCATCCCGCCGGGGGCGCCTCCGCCGCCGCCGAACGGACTCTCGGGTGGACCCTCACCTTCGCCTTCTTCGGCGCGTTTTTCGCGGATTTCCTCAACGCGCTCGCGGAACGATTTCTCCTCCTCAGCGTCACTGTCAGCATCGCCATTCTCGGCTGGTTCGTTTTCGTCCGTCATACCCTCCGATTCTGTGCGACTGCGGAAAAGGATTGCCATGTTTTCGATTCGAATCACTCGTTTCGCCTCCCGACGCCGACACGACACCCACCCCGATTGTCCGGCTTGCCGACGAGCGACAAAGCTTGGCTTTATCAGTGCGGAGGGCGACGGTCGAGACATGCAAGGCAATCTGCCGCCAGAGGCACAGGAGAAAATCGAACAGCTTCAGGACCTGCAGGAAACGGCCCAGGAGGTCGCTATCCAGAAACAGGAAGCCGAATCAAGCCTCACCGAGGCAGAAAACGCGCTCGACGAACTCGAGAACATCGACGACGATACCACGATGTATCGCAACGTGGGCGAACTACTCGTCGAAACCGACTACGACGCAGCCGAAGAAGACCTTTCGGACAAAGTCGACACCCTCGAGATCCGTCTCGAGACCCTCGAGAAGCAAGAAGACCGCGTACAGGATCAGTTCGAGGGTCTGCAGGGCGAACTCGAAGAGTTGCTCGGCGGCGGTGGCGGCATGGGCGGACCAGCCGGCCCAGGCGGCCCAGGCGCTGGCGGCGCGTAAATGTCGACCGGCGAACCGACTGCTGAGGAGGTCGTCCAGACGGCCTCCGACGCTGCGGAAGGCTACGTCTTCGCGCAGTACAAACAATCAGCAGTACGCGACCTCGACGTAACCGTCGAATTCGAAGACGGCGTCCTCGAGGTCGACGTGTATCTCAACGCACCCGGCGAGGACGGCGGTCCCGACCCGGAACAGGTCGCTGACGATGCCGCGCTCACCGCGCGGGAAGCCGTTGACGACCTGTTCGGCGAGTAATCGTCGGCATTTTTCGCAGTCTATACGGTCTCGAGCGTTGCCTCTCGAGACGTTCGTCTACGTAATTATTAGACGGAGCTACTGCATGGCTTTGACCCAGCCCGGAACTGAGGCCATTCCCTCTTTGTCCTCCCAACCGTTCTCACGCAGATAGGTCTCGAGATCAGCAAACTCGAACCCGAATCGCTCCTCGAGGCCGTCGATATCGGCGCTGTAGCCAACCTCGTTGAACCACTCGCACATGACGGTGAACTCCTCGCCGAAGGAGTCGTAGGCGTCCTCGATGGGGACGTGAACGGGGTCGACATCCTGGCCGGTGACCTCTGACAGGACGTCTGCGGTTTCTGCAAGCGTCAACTCGTCACCTGCGAGTTCGATTCGCTCGCCGATGAACTCGTCAGGGTTCTCGAGGGCAACTGCGGCCGCGTGACCGACGTCGTCGTCATCGATCATCTGCAGGGAGACGCCCTCCTCGAGCGGGAGCGCAAGTTGACCGTCCTCGACGACGTCCTCGGCGAACGCCTCGAGATTCTGGAAGAAGAAGACGGGGCCAAGCGTCGTCAGCGGGAGGTCGAGGTCTTGTGCGTGCTGTTCGATTTCGTCGGCCGAATCGAAGTGGGGAACCCCAGTGTCTTCCCAGTGGCTGCCGACGCCGCTGAAGACGACCTGGTCGACGTCTTCCTCGCTTGCGACATCGGCGATGTTCTTTCCTTGCTGGACCTGCTGGTCGTAGCCGACCGTCCAGAAGTTCGTGACCGCGAAGACGGCATCCACGTCGGCGACGTGTGATGCGAACGAGTCCGGTTCGTCCAGGTCGCCTTCGACCATCGTTACACCGCGGTCGGACAGCGACTCGGCGACGTCACTCGAGGCGTCGCGCGTGAGCCCATAAACGTCGAACTCGGTCTCAGACTCGAGCAGGTGGTCGACGACGCTGCCACCCTGGTTGCCGGTTGCGCCGGTGACGAGGACGCTCGTGGCCATTTCAGTTCACCTCCTCGGCGCTGGTGAGTGTGGCGGTCGTCGTCTGATCAGCGGTTCGAACGGTGGCTTCGGTCACTGGTTTCATTACGTTACCTGGTTCGTCAAGTAACTACATAGCTGTTTGGCGACGCGACAGATACCACGTGACATCAGTGTTAGCTCGCTCGAGCCGACGGACTTAGTCGCTCGAGCTGTGGCTCAGACGGTTGGTCGGGACAATGGGCGAACTGAAGGGAAACGGATCGGCTTGAGCAGGGTGCTATGAGATTCGGAGAACAAAATCGACCGGACAACCGGAACCGCGCTACTGCGACTCGCAGATGTCGATGAAGTTCTCGAAGATTTCGTCGCCCTCTTCGGTGTGAGCGACTTCGGGGTGCCACTGGACGCCGTAGATATCTCGATCCGTGTTGCTCATCGCCTCAACATCGCAGACGTCGCTTTTACCCGTGAGTTCGAAGCCATCGGGAAGTTCTTTGACCTCGTCTGCGTGGCTCGCCCAGACGCGCGTTTCGGGGTGCAAGGAGCCAGTCAGCGGGTCGTCGCTGTCGACGATTTCGACCGTGACGTCGGCGTAGCCGCCGTAGTCGCCACCGCCGACGCGACCGCCGAGTTCCTCTGCGATGAGTTGCATACCGAGACAGATGCCAAGGACCGGAATGTCCGCCTCGAGATACTCGGCGGACGTACCGATGCGGTCCATGTCGGGGCCACCCGAGAGGACGACGCCGTCAGCGTCGACGTCTTCGGGTGGGGTGTCGTTGTCGATCAGTTCGGTTTCGACGCCGAGGTCACGCAGCGCGCGACGCTCTAAGTGCGTAAACTGCCCGTGGTTGTCCACCACGACGATTTTCGTCATTGGGCGTTCATAGTGAGTCACTCGGTAAAAGCGGTCCGGAACGTTCTCTCAGGACGGTTCGCACTCGAGTCGGCATCACATCCGTTATTTCAGGGCGGGGTCTATCACTGCCAATCGATGGGGCGTGATCTATCACCGGACACACCGCGTGAGACGCAGACAATTCGTGTGCCGCCGGCAGACATACAGGCGTACCGAGACTGGACACTCGAGGGATCTGGACTCACTGCCGCGGCACGCGTCACCGACGCTGCCGGCCGAATTGCACTCGTCAAAAACCACTGGTCGAACGGCTGGATCGTTCCCGGCGGCGCGGTCGAGCCAGGCGAATCGCTCATCGACGCTGCCCGACGCGAAGTGCACGAAGAAACCGGACTCAAGGCGACCATCCGCGACCCGCTTCTCATAATTGATCAGACGTACGTCTCGACGGCTGATCGGGAAACGCGTGTGTCCGCACAGTTCGTCGTCTTCGATGCAGACGCGACCGGGACAATTCCCGATTCCGACCGACTGGGTGTGGAGACGGGCGAAATTCGTGCGGCGCGGTGGTTCAGAACACTTCCGGATGAGCTTCACGAGGCTGACCTGTTCCGGCCATATCTTCGAGAGTGACTCCGTTCAACTCTCAACACCCCGTACGTTTATGCTGGTCCCAGCAGAGAGTGTGTGTATGGCATTCGATGTGCGTGAGTTTGAGCATCCGTCCTGGCTGACCGCTGCAGGCACCATCACCGGCTATCTGTTGATCCTGGTCGTGTTGACCGTTGCACTATTTGTCGTCCCGTGGCTGATTTTCGCAGCGCTATAGCCACGTTGGCGCTCCTGCTCGAGCGGCCGTGGCGGTGCAGACATATGAGTCACTCAACGGCAGTACTACTCGTCGAAAGGAGAAGAACCCAGGAGTGACGATCAGGCGAACGTCTTCGAGACCTCGTCGGTCTCGTCGGATTCGGCTTGGACCTTGTCCCAGGCGTTGCGGAAATCGTCCATCTGAATTTCCGTCCGGTCGTCACGAATCGCAAACATCCCGGCTTCGGTGCAGATCGCTTTCACGTCAGCACCGGAGGCTTCGCTTGCCTCTTCGGCCAGTTCGGCGAACTCCACGTCGTCGGAAACATTCATCCCGCGCGTGTGGATCTCGAAGATAATCTCGCGACCTTCCTGATTCGGTTTTGGCACCTCGATGAGGCGGTCGAATCGGCCCGGGCGCAAGATTGCGCGGTCGAGCATGTCGAAGCGGTTCGTTGCCGCAATAATGCGGATATCGCCTCGGTCTTCGAAGCCGTCCATTTCGCTCAGGAGCTGCATCATGGTGCGCTGGACTTCAGCGTCACCCGATGTCTTGGACTCCGTTCGCTTGGCCGCGATGGCGTCGATCTCGTCGATGAAGATCACGGCAGGTTCGTGCTCGCGAGCGACCTTGAACAGGTCGCGAACGAGCTTTGCACCCTCACCGATGAACTTGTGGACAAGCTCGGAGCCGGCCATCTTGATGAACGTCGCGTTCGTCTGGTTCGCGACGGCCTTTGCGAGCATCGTCTTCCCTGTCCCCGGTGGTCCGTAGAGGAGCACGCCACTCGGTGGGTCGATCCCGACATCGTCAAACATCTCGGGGTTCTCGAGGGGCATCTCGACGGTTTCACGAACTTCCTGCATCTGCTCCTCGAGGCCGCCGATATCCTCGTAGCTCACTTCGGGACTCTCGGTGACTTCCATCACGCGAGCGCGCACGTCGGTGTCGCCCGAGAGGGTCTTGACGATCGACAGCGAGTTGTTGACTGCGACCCGCGCATCGGGCTCGATATCCTCGCGCATCTCGTCGGTGACCTCAGTTAGGGCCTCCTGATTGTTCCCGTGCTGTTTGATGATGACGCCTTCCTCCGTCAGTTCCTGGACGGTGGCAACGAACAGCGGCGACTGCTTGAGTTTCTTGTTCTCGTGGGTTAGTCGCTCGAGTTTCTGCTGGTATTTGTTGTTCTCGGCGTTCGCATCGAGGAGTTTGTCGCGCATCTCCTCGTTTTGCGACTCGAGGTCCTCCAGCCGGTCCTCGAGCGTCTGGATCTTCTCCTGTTGGGACGCCTCGTCCTCGTCGTATGGGAGGTCGACGTCGTCCACAGTATCGGTCATCATCGTTGCTTTGGGGGCTGGTTCATAAGAGGCTTCGGGTCGGGACACTCTCTCGCAATATATTACCACAATGCATGAGATGAAACAGAAAATATTATCAGCTTGTATTTGGTAGGGGAGAGTGATGAGCGCTTCAGAGTCGATCCGACAGGACGCCGACGATAGGGGTAGTTGGGATGATGTCCGCGAGTTGCCGCCGAGTGCGAAACTCGTCGCCAAAGTCCTCGAGTACAACGACACGATGACCCAACAGCAGATTGCAGACGAGACGCTGCTTCCCTCCCGCACCGTCCGCTACGCGCTGAACCGTCTCGAGGAAGAGAACGTAATCGACTCCCGGTTTTCGTTCTCGGATGCGCGAAAGCGCCTGTACACGCTCGATATCGAATCGTAATCGCAATCGCGTTTCTCCGCGCTCGCTTTCGGTTCTCCTCTCTACATTTCCGTTTTCGCTCGATCACGAGCGACACTGCAAACGTATCAGATTCACTTTCACTCCGGTCGCGGAACCCCTTTAGGCCCGACCCGCCAATGACCAGCAATGACGCGGGTTATCCACACGGGCGATACCCACATCGGGTACCAACAGTACAATTCGCCCGCGAGACGAGACGACTTTCTCGCAGCCTTCCGGCAGGTCGCCGAAGACGCCGTCGCAGACGATGTCGACGCCGTCGTCCACGCAGGCGACCTCTTTCACGACCGCCGGCCAGGACTGGTCGATCTCCAGGGCACCGTCGAGATTCTACGAACGCTCGAGGAAGCCGACATTCCTTTCCTCGCTGTCGTCGGCAACCACGAGGGCAAACGCGACGCCCAGTGGCTCGATCTCTTTGCTGATCTCGGCCTTGCAACGCGGCTTGGCCCACAACCCGAGGTCGTGGGCGACGTTGCACTCTATGGCCTCGATTTCGTCCCCCGCTCGAGACGCGAGGACCTCGAGTACGAGTTTGGGCCGGTTCCCGACGCAGCGGACCACGCGACGCTCGTCAGTCACGGGCTGTTCGAACCCTTCGCACACGCGGACTGGGATACTGCCCGGCTCCTTTCGGAGTCGACGGTCGAGTTCGACGTCGTGTTGCTCGGAGACAACCACAAACCGGACACTGCGGAGGTCCAAGACACCTGGGTCACCTACTGCGGGTCGACCGAGCGCGCGAGCGCTAGCGAGCGCGAGGATCGAGGCTACAACCTTGTCACCTTCGAGACTGACAGCGACGCGGACGACGCAGTCGCCATCAGCCGCCGCGCACTCACTGCCACCCGCGACTTCGAGTTCGTCGACGTCGACCTCGAGGAGGGGGAGGGAATCGACCGCGTCCAAGAGCGCGTTCGTGAGTACGACGTCGAAGATTCGGTTGTGATCGTCACGATCGAAGGCGACGGCAAGCCCGTTACACCCGCCGCAGTCGAGGAACTGGCAATCGATCGCGGCGCACTCGTTGCCCGCGTCAACGACCGACGCGACCTTCCCGACGAGGACGACGAGGTTTCAGTGAGCTTTGCAAACCCCGACGAGGCTGTCCGCGAGCGAGTTCGCGAGTTAGGACTTAGTAACGCCGCCCTCGAGATCGACAAAACGGTCCGTGATGACGACCTCGTCGACTCGAACGTCCGCGAGTCTGTCGAACGCCGCGTCCGAGAGTTGCTCGAGGACGATCAGTCTGCGTTCGACCCCGCGCCAGCGCGAACTCCGGATGACGAGGACGTGACGACAGTGGCAGACCAGCTTTCGGGCACCGAGTCCAACGCGACAGAACCCGAGCCGGCTGAAACAGCCGCCGAAGCCGAGCCAGAATCAGCGCCAGCCGCTGAGCCTACACCAGACCAAGACGATGTGACCACAGACGAGCGCGACTCCAGTGCAGCGGAAGCAGCGAGCGAGAACGTCGAACGTGCAGACGCAGAACAATCACAGCCGACTGACGAAGACGCCTCACTGGGTGATTTCGCATGAGAGTTGACCGCGTCCGCCTGCGGAACTTCAAGTGCTACGGCGACGCCGACCTCACCCTCGAGCGCGGTGTCACCGTCGTCCACGGCGTCAACGGCAGCGGCAAATCAACACTGCTCGAGGCGACCTTCTTCGCCCTGTATGGTTCGAAAGCCCTCGATGAGCGCACGCTTGATGACGTGATTACGACCGGCGAAGAAGAGACCGAGATCGAACTCTGGTTTACTCACGATGGGCGTGACTACCATATTGAGCGCCAGCTCAAACTGCGTGGCGACCGCGCGACGACGACGAAGTGCATCCTCGAGACGCCCGCAGAAACGATTGAAGGGGCACGCGATGTGCGCCGTGAGGTGACCGAACTGCTGCGCATGGATGCCGAGGCGTTCGTCAACTGTGCCTATGTCCGCCAGGGCGAGGTCAACAAGCTCATTCACGCCTCGCCAAGCGATCGCCAGGATATGATCGACGACCTCCTGCAACTGGGCGCACTCGAGGACTACCGTGAGCGAGCCAGCGACGCCCGCCTCGGGGTCAAATCCGTCCTCGACGGCCAGCGAGAGGTGCTCGAGGACGTTCGATCCCAGGTCGAGCGCAAGGAAGACAAAGACCTCCACGAGCGACTGAACGGCCTCGAGTCCCGGCGCACAGATATCACGAGTGAGATCGACCGGTTCGAAACCCAGCGCGACCAAGCCCGAGAAACGCTCGAGACTGCCGAAGACGTCCTCGAGCGCCACGACGAAACCCGCGACGAAATTGTAGAACTCGAAGAGGAGATTATCGACCTGCGGGGGAAAATCTCCGAAACCGAAGGGCAACGCGAGGACGCCAAAGACCGGATTCGCGACCTCGAGTCTGAACGCGAAGCGCTTGCTGAGGAACGCGAGGACGTACTCGAAACGGTCGACCTCGAGGGCGAGTCTGTCGATGCTCGTATCGAAGATCTTGAGGCGCGCGACGACGACTGTCGTGACGAGTTAGAGGAGGTCCGCGTCGCGATTACGGAAACCAACGGCGAGATCGAACGCCTGCGCGAGGAGGCAGACACGCTCGAGGAGCAAGCCGAAGATGCCCGCACGGAAGCAGCGAGTCTCAGCGAGCGAATCGAAGCCGACGAAGCGACGATTACAGATCGTGAGGAGAACATCGACGACCTGGCAGACGAAATTGCGACAGCACGCGAGCAATTCGAGGACGCCCCGGTCGCGTTCGGCGACGCCGCTTCGCACCTTGAAGACCTCGAGAACGACCGCGAGGCAGTGGTCAAGTCGATCAACGATGTGACCGCAGCGCGGAAAACTGTCGAACACGCCATCGAAGAGGGCGAACGCCTGCTCGAGGAGGGCAAGTGCCCGGAGTGTGGACAGCCCGTTGAGGACTCACCACATGTAGACGTCCTCGAGGAAAAACGAGCGGAACTCGCCACACACCGCGAGCGACTCGAGGAACTCGAGGCCGACTGCGAAGACATAGACGAGCGGATCGAGCGCGCCGAGGCTCTCCGCGAAGCCGAGCGCCAGGTCGACCGACTCGAGGAAAACCGTGAGAATATCGAGCAGTTACTTGCAGAGAAACGTGACGCCCTCGCCGACCGGCGTGACCAGCGCGAGTCGCTGCTGGCCGATGCCGAAACGCACGACGAACGTGCTGCCGAAAAGCGCGCCGAAGCGGACGAATTGGAAGACACCGTTGAGGACAAACGCACCGAACTCGGGACGATAAACGGCGAGCGAAGCGAGATCAAAGCCACCCTCGAGTCACTCACACGCGTATCAGAGATCGACGACGAGCGCACCGACCTCGAGGGTGAGATCGAAACGCTGCGCGAGCGCCGACAGAACTGGCAGCAACTCAACGATGAGCGCCGTGAGACGCTCTCGAGCAAACGTGAGCGAAAGCGTGACCTCGAGTCCGAATTTGATGAGAGCCGTGTCGAGACTGCCCGCGAGGACAAACAAAACGCCGAAAGCTATCTCGAGCAGGTCGACGCAAAACTCGAGGAGTTAGACGAACAGCGCACTGAAATCCAAAACGCTATCGGCGCGGTCGAAAACGAACTCGAGGAACTTGAGCGCTTGCGCGAGCGCCTCGAGGAACTCGAGGATCGCGCTCAGCAACTCGAGTCGCTCTATACCGAAGCAGAGACGCTCCAGACGACCTACGGCGAGTTGCGCGCGGAACTGCGCCAGCGAAACGTCGAGACGCTCGAGCGACTGCTCAACGAGACGTTCGAACTGGTCTATCAGAACGACTCGTATGCATCGATCGAACTCGATGGCGACTACCGCCTGACGGTGTATCAAAAAGACGGCGAGACACTCGAGCCCGAACAGCTCTCGGGCGGCGAGCGCGCGCTGTTCAACCTGAGTCTGCGGTGTGCGATCTATCGCTTGCTCGCGGAAGGCGTCGAGGGAACTGCGCCAATGCCGCCACTCATTCTCGACGAGCCGACGGTCTTTCTCGATTCGGGCCACGTGACACAACTCGTCTCGCTGGTCGAATCGATGCGCAAACTGGGTGTCGAGCAGATTGTCGTCGTCAGCCACGACGAGGAACTCGTCGGCGCGGCCGACTCACTCATCCGCGTCGAAAAGGATGCCACGTCGAACCGTTCGCAACTCGAGCGCGGTGAACCGCCCGAAGCGGCGTTGCTCGCGACTGAGTAAGCTCTTCAGGTACTCGAGTCTGGCGCTGTCGCTATCACGATTTCGCACGCAGCGTGCACTGAAAACCGTCGTCTGTTATCCGTCCTGTACTGGGTGTGTGTTCGCGATGGTCGCCGTGAGCGAGTCGTCGTCAGTGGCCCCGCGATCGTCCTCGGCGGCTCGAATTGTGTCGAGCGCTGTCTGACACTCATCTGTGAGTCGATAGCCACGCTCGCCGCCGATCTCAGTTTCGGCAATAAGATCGGCCGACGAGAGGACGGTCAACCGACCGTGTAAGTCGCTCTCACAGCACGTATCGGCCTCTAAGAGCGCGCGGACTGACAGCGGACCGCGGGCGTCGAGTTCGAGGAGCAATCCCAGCGATGTCTCATCGTGGACGTTCGTCACGAGCGTGCGAACGGCTGGCGAGATTGTCTGGGCGATGGTTTCGAATGCGCTTTCGTTGACCGACTCGAGGCGGTCGTTCTGGACGTAACACTCGTTTCCAGTTTCTGGGTCGCGAACGAGGCTGGCCTGTGTAGACTGTTTGAGCAAGAGATACCGCTTTCCCGTATCGTCCTGGACGGTTTTCATGGTGAGTCTGGTTCGTCCGGTACCCCTTGTTCGGGGACCTCGCTTGAAGGCTTTTCGCCAGTGTCATCTGGGGTGGCCGTCGTCGCTGCGTCGACCTCGTCATCTGCCTGCTCGTGCGAGTGCTTATAGTTCCTGTATCGTCGGAAGCCAAAGCCGAACAGCACGACACCGATCAACAGCAACGGGACGCCATAATCGGTCGCCCCCTCGAAGATGAGAAAGAGCGCGCCAAGCGATACCGCCAACACGGCAGCGTTGATGATGAGCACGAGCGCGACGAACGTCTCGAGGAGATCATCGGAAACTTCCGAGAAGTCGACATCTTCGAATTTTGTTGTAACGTCAGTCTCCGGTTCGGTGGATTCCCCCTCGATAACGCCTGGAATGTCGAGCGTATCGAGTTCATTATCTGATTTAAGATCCGCAAAGAGCCCGGACCCGGCATCTTCCGTCTGTACTTTCGGAATCGACGGCCCGATGTCGTCGTCCGTTCCGTCGGCTGTCTCGGACTCTCGAGCGCCATCGTCGGACCGATCACGGCTCACAGTAGTTCTCTCGGAGAGCGCCAAGAAAAGGATTCGCGTTCGCCATGACGCGAGGTGTGCGAGGTGCTCTCGGGTGAGATAGCAGTGCCGATCGCAAAACCGTGCTGCGATCGGTATCTCGCTTAACTCGAGTACGTCGGTCGTTAGATAACGTCCTCGAGCGTTAGCGTCTGGGATGTTTCGACCCAGGCAAGGGGGTTTTCCGCGTCATAGAAGACCACACCATCGTCAATCTCATAGGATTCGATCGTTTCGACGCCTTCGGGTTCACTACTCGGTTCACGCCCGTCCGCCGTGTCATCAGATATACGGGTGGACAACGTCGATCACCTATCGCTATGGTATGTGTTACCACATTATATGTCTTGTTGCTCCCGCAAGGTTGGCGGGCTCTGGGTGGGACTACTGCTGGGGCAGGCCTACGCCGACTCGAACACGGATTGCAGGGGTTTTTATCCAGCCGTTTCCAACTGCGATATCATGACTGAGGCGGGCCAGAGTGGACTTTCAGAGTTCGGCGACACGGCCGAGGACGGGGACGCACACGACCGGCCGGACGAGGAAGCGATGCACGTCGCCGGCAACGGCGCCTCGAGCGCTGTGGAAGTCATCGACGTACTTGAGGAAACGCTTCCGGAACCCACGGGCGAACTCGAACTCGCCGTGATGCAGGTCGATTACACCATCGCGGGCTACGGCGATGAGGAACGACCGATCATGCACGTGTTCGGGCGCACCGCCGAGAACGAACTCGAGCACGTCCAAATCGTTGGCTTTCGGCCCTATTTCTATGCGCCGACGGAGACCCTCGAGCGCCCGCCCGAAGAGGAGTACGACCGCCTAACCGACAGCGAAACGGAAGATGCGAACGGCGACCCCTACGAGAGTATCCGTGGCGAGGACCTCACGAAGATTTTCGGCCAGACGCCTCGCGACGTCGGGCAGATTCGTGATGACTTCGAGCACTACGAAGCCGATATCCTGTTCCCGAACCGGTTTTTGATCGACAAAGACGTCCAAAGCGGTATTCGCGTCCCGGAACGACGCGCTGACGACGACTCGCTCGTCGTTCCCCACACCGAAGTTGAGTCCGTCGACGTGGACGCCGACCCGCGCGTCCTGACGTTCGATATCGAGGTCGAGGACCGCCACGGCTTCCCCGAAGACGGCGAGGAGCCGATTGTCTGTCTGACCAGCCACGACTCCTACCGCGACGAGTACGTCATGTGGGTCTGTGCGGCTGAGAAGGGCGACGGTGAGATCCCTGCCGAAATCACTGACTACGAGCCAATCGAGGGCGCAATTGAGCACGAGGTTCGCGCCTTCGACGCAGAAGAAGCCATGCTCGAGGCATTCGTCGACTATATCGCTGATCAAAATGAAGCAGATCCAGATGTTATCACTGGTTGGAACTGTCTTCCAGCAGATAGTGACGTTCTCATGGCGGACGGGACCGAGAAAGAGATACAGGATATCGAAATCGGTGATACAGTAGTTGGGTCTGAATCACAGCAATCGAGCATCGCAGAAGTAACGAACAAGTGGGAAAGTGAGAAGGAGATTCTCGAATTCACGTTAGCTGATGGTACTTCCCTCCGATCGTCAGCCGAGCATCGCATAATGGTTGGGGGCGACGATGCTGTAGACTGGAAGGGGGGAAGCGAAATCGAATCTGGAGATTACGTACTCAAGCCGCGGAGACTCTCCGTCGAAAAGACGGTTGTTCCCACCCTTTCGGAACTCATTCCAATAGAGAACCAACGGTACGCTGACAAACAGACGGTCTCCGAATTCAAGACGGATCTCCCATACGGTGCTGTCACCGAGTTGGCCGACGAATTCGATGTCTCGACCGGAACGTTACACCATCCTCACACGACCGTCTGGACGCCGAAACGCTGTCGAGGTGCAGCGAGCCAGTACGACGTTCCCGTTCCAGACGGTGGCGTCGAATATCGGGGAACAGGTGTTGATCTCGAACGAAAAATTACACCTGACGAACTCTACTACGCCGGGCTGATCCTCACGGACGGATCAATGTCGCCAGATGATGGCGTTCGATTCTACAACACTCGAGAGGAACTCCACCGACAATTCCCCGGCGAAAATCACTTACAACCGGACGGAAAGGGATGTTACAAACAGAACGTACTGGACTATGCGACGATGTATGCCTTTAACGGACTCGGTGTTCCGTTTGGGAATAAAAACGACGGTCCCGTCGATCTCTCGACAATTTACGAAATGCCGTCCGAATACATCGGTCGCTTCTTAGCGGGTGCTATCGATGGCGACGGAAATATTGCGCAAAGCGGGATCACAGTTGCCGCCGAGAACCGGTCGATCGGTAAGTGGTACGTGAAGCTATTCAAGCGCCTTGGGATCTACGCGCAGCAACGAGAGAACGTCGTTAGAATTCCCGATGCGAAACGCGACATCGATCGACTGAAGGACTGCGTTCTCCCGTATATGAGCCATTCCGAAAAGAAAGACGCCCTCACGGAATTCGAGGGCGGCAAGAGTGGTCAAACCGAGAACATCCCATACGCGTTGTTCGAAGCAGATGTCGGGTCTGACGCAAAGCGGATCGGTAACGACAAACATCGGCGCGGTATTAACCTTAAACGTCACGAGACACACTCTGAGGAGTGGGAAGAGTACGTCTTCGTTGAGGTAACGGACGTTTCGGTAACTGGCACTGAGACGACCTACGACATCGAAACGACGACGCACAACTTCATCGCTGAAGGGTGTCTGGTCCACAACTGCGATGATTTCGACGCACCATATCTCTTAGATCGACTCGAGGAGCTTCAGGGCCCACATCACGATTACAACCTCGAGATCGACCGCCTCTCCCGCGTCGATGAGGTCTGGCGCAGCAACTGGGGCGGTCCCGACATCAAAGGTCGCGTTGTCTTCGACTTGCTGTATGGCTATCAGCGGATGGTCTTCTCCGAACTCGATTCGTATCGCCTCGACGCTGTCGGCGAGTCCGAACTCGGCGTTGGGAAGGAGCGCTACACTGGCGATATCGGCGACCTCTGGGAGGACGATCCGACGCAACTGCTCGAGTACAACCTTCGGGACGTCGAACTCTGTGTCGAACTCGACCGCCAGCAGAACATCATCCCGTTCTGGGACGAGGTGCGTTCTTTCGTTGGCTGCAAACTCGAGGACGCCCCGACCCCGGGCGACGCGGTGGACATGTACGTCCTGCATCAGGCCTACGGCGAGTTTGCACTGCCCTCGAAGGGCCAGCAGGAGGCGGGTGAGGAGTACGAGGGCGGGGCCGTCTTCGAGCCGATTACGGGCGTCAAAGAGAACGTCACGGTGCTCGACCTGAAGTCACTGTACCCGATGTGTATGGTGACGATCAACGCCAGCCCGGAGACGAAGGTCGATCCCGACGAGTACGACGGGGAGACCTACGAAGCGCCCACGGGGACGCACTTCCAGAAAGAGACCGACGGCGTGAACCGGACGATGATCGAGGAACTGCTCGCCGAGCGCGAGGAGAAAAAGGCACTCCGAAACGAGCACGAACCCGGCTCACTCGAGTACGAGCAGTATGACCGCCAGCAAGGAGCTGTCAAGGTAATTATGAATTCTTTGTATGGTGTGTCAGGGTGGGAACAATTTCGATTATATGATAAAGAAGCAGCGTCCGCAATCACCGCGACCGGCCGCGACGTCATCGAGTTCACCGAAACGGCAGCGAACGAGTTGGACTACACCGTTGCCTACGGCGACACCGACTCGGTTATGCTCGAGCTTGGTCAAGACGTTCCCAAAGACGACGCCCTCGAGCAATCGTTCGATATTGAGGAGTACATTAACGGGCGCTACGACGACTTCGCGCGCGAAGACCTGAACGCCGAGGAACACCGCTTCCAGATCGAGTTCGAGAAACTCTACCGGCGCTTTTTCCAGGCCGGCAAGAAAAAGCGCTACGCTGGCCACATCACCTGGAAGGAGGGCAAAGACGTCGACACCATCGACATCGTCGGCTTCGAGTACCAGCGCTCGGACATCGCGCCGATCACCAAGGAAGTCCAGCACAAGGTCATCGAGATGGTTGTCAGAGACGGCGACATCGAGGGAACGAAGGAGTACGTCAACGGCGTCATCGAAGATGTGCGAACGGGCGATATTAGCCTCGAGAACATTGCCATCCCCGGCGGCATCGGCAAGCGATTGGACAACTACGACACCGACACGGCTCAGGTTCGGGGTGCGAAGTACGCGAATCTCTTGCTTGGGACGAACTTCCAGCGCGGGAGCAAGCCCAAACGGCTCTACCTCGAGCGCGTCGATCCTGCCTTCTTCCGACATATGGAGGACGAAGAGGGGCTCAACCCACAGCATGATCACCTCTATGGTGCGTTCAAACGCGATCCCGACGTGATCTGTTTCGAGTACGACGACCAGATTCCAGACGAGTTCGAAGTCGACTACGACACCATGCTCGAGAAAACGCTCAAGGGCCCAATCGAGCGCATTCTCGAGGCACTCGGGGTCTCGTGGGACGAAGTGAAAAGCGGACAGGAACAAACAGGCCTCGGCAACTTCATGTGAGCATTTGGTGGGGCGAAATTACGTTCCACATTCATCCGTGCGGCTCTGTCGAACACGTTCGGGCACACATACAATCGTCTCCCGCTCCGAATTCGATTTTCGCTTTCGAAAACTTATTTTGCTCTTGTGAGACCGTATCCAATTGGATACGAAACCGTTATCAGGCCAACGACCTACCGTTCACACGACAGAGTACTATGGCACGTCTCGAACTACGCAACCTGCACGCAGAAGTGGCGGAGGGCGACGAGAAGATTCTCGAGGGTGTTTCCCTTGAGGTCGAATCAGGCGAAATTCACGCTCTGATGGGACCAAACGGTTCCGGGAAGTCGACGACGGCCAAGGTCATCGCTGGCCACCCGGCCTACGAGGTTACCGACGGTGAGGTACTAGTTCACCTCGAGGACGACGAGTTCGGTGCGGACATCGAAATCGACGAAGACCAGCGCACCTGGAACCTGCTCGACCTCGAGCCGAACGAGCGCGCGGCACTCGGTATTTTCCTCGCGTTCCAGTACCCAGCCGAGATTGAGGGCGTCACGATGACGAACTTCCTGCGCACGGCACTCAACGCCAAAATCGAAGAGCGCGAAGAGCTGTTCGAGGACGATGAGGGTGTTGAGGAAGACGACGAAGACGACGGCTTCGAGACCTCGCCGATGGAAGGTCCGGCAGACGACGGCGAAGTCGGCGTTGCCGAGTTCCAGCAGATCCTTCAGGAGAAAATGGAACAGTTGGACATGGACGAAAAGTTCGCCCAGCGCTATCTCAACGCTGGCTTCTCCGGTGGGGAGAAAAAGCAGAACGAAGTGCTGCAGGCAGCCATCCTCGAGCCGTCGGTCGCCGTTCTCGACGAGATCGACTCCGGGCTCGACATTGACCGACTGCAGGACGTTTCGAACGGCATCAACGCACTGCGCGACGAGCAGGGCACCGGTGTCCTCCAGATTACGCACTACCAGCGCATCCTTGATTACGTCGAGCCGGATCACGTCCACGTCATGCTCGACGGTCAGATCGCCAAAAGCGGCGGCCCAGAACTCGCTGAAGAACTCGAGGACAAGGGATACGATTGGGTCCGCGACGAGGTCTACGGCACCGCGTAACCGAATTCGGCTAGAACAACGGTAATAACCCTACAGCCGTAACCATATACACAATCAAATTATGAGTTCCGAACAAGATCACCTCAAAGAAACTGACACTGAAGCGCGGTTCGAGTTCAAAAAGGAAGAACGCTCGGCCGTCAAGTCGGATAAGGGCCTCACCGAAGAGGTCGTCCGACTGATCAGCGAAGACAAAGACGAGCCAGACTGGATGCTCGAGCGACGCCTCCGCGCGCTCAAGCAGTACCACAACATGCCGATGCCGACCGACTGGCCTGGCCAGCCGGACCTCACCGAACTCGATATCGAAGAGATCGTCCCGTATATCCGCCCGGATGTCGACAAGCGCGAAGGCGTCGACGATTGGACGGAGCTGCCTGACGAGATCAAAGACACGTTCGACAAACTGGGTATTCCAGAAGCCGAAAAGAACGCCCTCTCGGGCGTCGGCGCCCAGTACGAGTCTGAGGTCGTCTATCAGAACATGCAAGAGCAGTGGGAAGAGAAGGGCGTGGTCTTCATGAACATGGACCGCGCGGTCAAAGAGCACCCAGAGCTCGTCAAAGAGTACTTCATGACGACCTGTGTCCCGCCAAGCGACAACAAGTTCGCCGCACTCCACGGTGCTGTCTGGTCCGGTGGGTCGTTCGTCTACGTCCCCGAAGACGTCACCGTCGAGATGCCAGTGCAGGCGTACTTCCGGATGAACTCGGAAGGGATGGGCCAGTTCGAGCACACGCTCATCGTCGCCGAAGCAGGCTCGGAAGTCCACTACATCGAGGGCTGTTCCGCACCGAAATACGGTGCCCACAACCTCCACTCGGGCTGTGTCGAGGTCTTCGTCGACGAAGACGCCCACGTTCAGTACTCGACCGTCCAGAACTGGTCGAAGAACACGTTCAACCTGAACACCAAGCGCGCCATCTGTGAAGCAAACGGCACGATGGAGTGGGTCTCGGGCTCGATGGGCTCGAAGGCCACCATGCTCTATCCGTGTACGATCCTCAAGGGTCGCGGCGCGACTGACACCCACATCACCATCGCCTTCGCGGGCGAGGGACAGAACATCGACACCGGCGCGAAAGTCTACCACAACGCGCCCGAGACGAGTTCGACCATCGAGTCGAAATCGATCTCGAAAGACGGCGGCCGCACCAACTACCGCGGCCTCGTCCACATCGCCGACGGTGCCGAGAACTCCTCCACTGCAGTGGAGTGTGACGCCCTGATGTTCGACAACGAATCCACCTCGGACACCATGCCGTACATGGAAATCGAGGAGTCGAAAGTCGACGTTGCCCACGAGGCGACCGTCGGCAAGATCGGCGACGAGGACATCTTCTATCTCCAATCGCGCGGACTTGACGACGACGACGCCAAGAAGATGATCGTCGCTGGCTTCATCGAGCCAATCACGGAAGAACTGCCAATCGAGTACGCGGTCGAACTCAACCGCCTCATCGAACTCGAGATGGAAGGGAGCCTCGGATAATATGAGCACGACGCAGGTACACGCCAATCTGACGGAGGAACAGGTACGCCAGATCAGCGAGGATCTCGAGGAACCCGAGTGGCTGCTCGAGACTCGTCTCGAGGCTCTCGAGGCCCTCGAAGACCTCGACATGCCCGACGTTATCCGGACGCCGGGTCGTGACTGGACGAATCTTCACGAACTCGACTACGAGTCGCTCGTCGATCCGCTAAACGCAGCCGAGGACAAGGATCAGGTCGGCCCAGACGAGGTCGACGTGTTGCCGTGGGCCGAGGCCGTTGCCGAGCACGAAGACCTCATCAAAGAACACTTCGGCTCGATCGTCGACCCACAGGAGAACTATCTGACGGCGCTGTCAACAGCGCTGTTCAGTACCGGAACCGTCATCTACGTCCCCGAAGGCGTCGACGCCGAGGACGTCACCATCCGAACCGAGCAAAACTCCCGCTCGCTGTTCAATTACACGCTCGTCGTCACTGAAGAATCGAGTTCAGTGACGATTCTCGAGCGCCAATCGACGGGCGAAGAGCAGGACGAACAGTACTACAGCGGTATCGTTGAGGTCATCGCTGGCGAGAACAGCAACGTCCAGTACGGGAGTCTCCAGAACCTCTCTGAGGAAGCGTACAACTTCTCGCTCAAGCGCGGCGACGCAGACACGTACGCGACAATTGACTGGATCGAAGTCAACCTCGGAACGCAACTGACGAAATCCGGCGTCTCGACGGAGCTCAACGGCGACTCCTCGGAAACACAGATCGTCGGCGCGTTCTACGGCCACAACGACCAGCACTTCGACATCGACGCGAAAGTCTGGCACCGCGCCGAGCACACGACGGCAGACCTCGTCACCCGCGGTGTCACGGACGACGTTGCCCGCTCGGTTTATGAGGGTGTTCAGGATGTTGGTCGCAGTGCGTGGGACACGAGTTCCTACCAGCGCGAAAATACGTTGATGCTCTCAGACGAGTCCGAGGCCGACGCCTCGCCGAAACTGATCATCAACAACCACGACACCGAAGCATCCCACAGCGCGACAGTCGGCCAGATCGACCAGGAGGACCTGTTCTACATGACCTCCCGCGGTGTCGATCCGCGCGCCGCGCGCAATATGCTCGTCGAAGGCTTCTTCGTCCCCGTCATGGAAGAGATCGCCGTCGACGAACTCCGTGAGGACCTCGAGGAACTGGTCGGCGCTCGACTCCGCCAGCGCGAGTAACGACCTCGTCGGTATTTTTCGGTTTGTGCGGTGTATCTCGCCATCGACTATCGAGTGGACTCGAGGCACTCTCCGAGACGACTAAGTGACCCCAGGCCCCTTATCGGGATATGAGTTTAGGACAGCGTGTCTCGAGCGACCACCAGCTGGCCCGATTGCTCCAGATCGGGGTCGTGCTGGAGGAGGTCGTCGAGTCACGTGCCGCCCATCATCGCGAGTCGCTCCCACCCGAGGACCGGGCGGACCTCGATGATGCAGTACAAGCACTGCTCGATGAGGCCACCGAGGAATCGGCCGAGCATCGTGCGCAACTCGAGGCATTGATCGACGAACTCGACGCTGAGACGGTTCCGTACGAGGAGATCAACGCCTTAGTCGATGCTCAGTACGGCCCGCCCGAAGACACCGACGGCGTCCTCTACGATCAACTGGCAAACGAGGAGACGGCCTACAAGTTCTACGACGACCTCATTGAGGCAATCGAAGCCTCCGAAAGCGACTTTGCGATTGACCGCGAGCGCGTCCTCGAGACGCTGTATGAGATCCGTGCAGAAGAACGAGAGGGTGTCGAAGCGGTCACACAGATCATGGAGCAACGAGCATGAACGGGACGACGGGCCACTCCAAGGCGCGAGCAGTGGCTGTGGCCATCGAGACGGACACTATCACCGGAGGGACGCGATGAATACAGCAGATCAGTATCTCAAAGCGGTCTATCTCGCACAACGAATCGAAGACGGCCCCGCATCGACGGGTACACTGGCCGACCTTCTCGAGGTGAGTCCAGCCAGCGTCAACGAGATGATCGGCAAACTCGAGGAGCGCGGACTGGTCGAACACGAGAAATACAAGGGAGCGGCGCTCACCGACGAGGGCCTCGAGCGTGCCCATGATGCCCTCCAGACCTACTGTATCATCGAGCGCTTCCTCGCGAACGTCCTCGAGGTCGAAGAGTTTCGCGACGAGGCCCGCGCACTCGAGAGCGTCATCGACGATACAGTTGCCGAGCGACTTGATACGATCATCGACCGTCCAGCGGAGTGTCCGGACTGTTTCGATGTCGAACGCGATTGCTGTAAGTTGCTCGAAGTCGGGACGCACGCGGAGTAAGCGCGCTCGGTCGCCGTCGGTTATCGCTCATCGCCGAATCGGATGTAGCGGTGGCCAATGATGGCAGCAATGGCCAGCGCGACGATGACTGTCAGTGAGAGCCCGAACGGGAGTCTCGAGGTGTCTCCAGTCCAGTCAGCCTCGAAGACTGTTGCGTAGTACGTCGCGGCAGCCTCTCCATGGAGTGCAACGAGGACTTCGCGATTGTTCTGAAACGCGTTTTCGTTCCAGTTGGCACTGCCGACCACCGCGACCTCCTGATCGATAATCACGCCTTTTGCGTGGATTTTCTCGAACTGGTCGGTGTCTTCGACGAGTCGGGCCTCAAGTGAGGCGTCGTCATCGACGGCCTGCTCGAGGGAGGCCGCGACGGCAGCGTTGTCGTCCTCGTTGTACCACATCGAGTCCAGCAAGATTTTGACCTCGACACCGTCGTTTGCCGCCTCGATCACGGTATCGACGAGCGCGAGGTCTGCATCCAGGCTGGCTTGTTTGAGCAGAATCTCCTCGTCAGCATCGGCAAGCAGTTCCTCGAGACGAGGCTCGGCGTTATCGGGGGCAACGAGAAGTTCTGCTGACTCGAGGTCAACAGACGCGGGGTCGTGAGTCGCGGGGAACGGCTGGCTTGCGTCGCTTTCGTCCGCAACGAACGTTGCGTTCGATCGATAGGCGTTGTTCGATTCGGTATCCCAGCCCTCGAAGTCGCTTTCAAAGACGGTTTCGAGGGCTGTTGCAAGCTCGTCGTCCTCGAGCGTGACACCCCAACCACGACTGGATTCGCCGCCGACACCCGAGGGATTCCAGTTTTCGCTCATGACGACAATGTGGTCGTCGGCGATGGCGTACTTCGGATGATGAAATCGATAGCGAGCGCCCTCGCCACCGGTCGCTCGGACGTCGACACCACTTTGATCGAGTTTCTTGAGGAGGGGTTCGGTCGTCTCTGAGGTGCCGCCGACAGGTCCGCTCTCAAGAAGAACGGCCACGTCGACGCCGCGTTCGTCGGCCGCAATGAGTTCATCGACAACGTCCTCGGAAGTGAACGTGTACCCTGCAAGCACGAGTCGGTGCTCTGCCTCGCGGATGGTCTCGAGTGCCACGTCAGGTCCGTCCGGAAGGACGAACGCCGTCGCTGACTCGACATCGGCGTTTGTGGCTGGGAGGCAGGTCGCATCTCGTGGCCACCACTGCCCGTCTGGGGATGTGGTCGATTCACCACTCATCTCGCCAGCAGCATTCGAGGTGCGATACCAGCGGTCGGCAAGCGGCGCTCGGTCGTACGACACCTGATCGATGGTGTCTCCGTCTTCGGAAAGCGAGAGGGTATCGCCATCGGCAGCGAGCCGGAGCGCCCCCTCGAGTTCGAGCACGCGATGGTCAGTCATCGTCTCGGTTTTGTTGGGGTCCATGCTGAGGGCGACGCGACCGGAGACGGTTTTGTTCGGCAGGCTCGCGGTCGTGTGGCCGTCGGTGAGTGTCCAGTTCTCGAGTGTCGTTTCCGGTGGTGTCTCGAGCACAAGGTGTTCGCCGACGTTGCCGTGTGTCGTCGGATTCGGGTAGAGTTCGACGATTCGTGGCTCGGCGGGCTCGGTGGGTTCGCTCGAGTCACCGTCGGCTGCGATTGATTGCTCTGTGAACGCTGGTTCAGCCGCGTGGGCGATCTGTGCCCGCGGACACACTGGGTCGACGGAGTCTAATTCGCCCTCGAGATCACCGTTGGTGGCACTCCCTGCTGGGTTGGGTTCGGCGCTGGCTTCGAGTGTCGCGACACCGGCGATGCCGGCACCGATGGCACCGGTTGTAATGGCCGTGACGGCGAGTAACCACCAGATGAGCGATCGACGCATCGCTCACTCTGGTCGCCCATTCGTATGTAAACCCTCGGATGATAGTGGACACGAGAGACGTGGTGGTGCTGCGAGCGTGTTCCGGCAACGAGTACTTGTCTCTCCGCCCCGACGTATCGACTAGCCGGATGAACAATCAGTATGGATCGATCGAGGACCTCGAGCAAGCAACGCTCGATGAATCTATCGACGACGTTCTGCGGTTACTCGCCCAGCCGTACGTGCGTACGACGATTAGAACCCTCTACTCGCGCCCGGATACGACGGTCGAACAAATAGCCGTTGTCACCGCCGGCTCAGTTGCGGTCACCGACGATCACATTACGACCAAAGAGGAGTTCGATGAGATTCAGCTTCACCTCTATCACGCAACGTTGCCGCGACTCGAGCGCTACGGCTGGATCGACTTCGACTACGAGGCGGACACCGTAACTGAAACCGGCATTCCAGACCCAATTTATGCGTTTTTGGGAGTTGACATGGACGAATGAAAACCCTGCGTGCGGTGTTCGACTCGGTCAGGGCCCAACAGAAACAACTTGAGGTGTATACACCGGACACCGAGACGGCTGGCGATCTCGAACAACAGTTTTCGACGCGACACGTCGATGTCGTTCGTCGCTCGCTGACGGAACAGGACGGACCCGGATTCGTTGTTATTCGAGACCAAAGCGGTGATTTTCTGGCCGCAGTCGGCCTCGATCGATTCGAGGCGTTGTTTGCACCCGACGATCACCCTCCGTGGGAGTTTGACGGCTCAACTGAGGAACTCCGTGATCTGTTCGATTTCCTTGAGAATACGTTCTTTAGCTCCGCTGACCGGCAACAAATGCTGGCTGCAGCCCGTGAAATCGAAGAGCGCGCGTGGCGCACTGGCGAAGGCACGCTATACACCGGCTTCCAGACCGAGCCAGCGTTAACAGCACAAACCGATGTCTACGACCAATTGGGTGTTCGAAATGGACTTTCGGTGGTCGCTTTCGTACGCGATAAGTGGAGTGGCTCACTCGAGAACGTGACCGTTGTAACAGACCCGGCCGAAGAACTCGGCTCGTTCTGGTTCGTGGTTTTCGATGGCGGTGGTCACAACAACCAACAGTGTGCCCTGCTGGCTGAAGAACGAGATATGGACTCATTTTATGGCTGCTGGACATACGAGCCCGATATTGTCGCCGAACTCGTCGCGTATCTCGAGTCGACGTACTGCCGCGAGTAGCTGGCCGCTCATTGTCTCTGACTGGAAACGCAATACTGTAGTCCGCTCAGGCGACCGGCTCAAGGTCGACGTTGTCGGCTTCGGCTTTGACGAGGTAGGCGCGGTCGTCGTCATACTCGGCAACGATCTCGAGCGCCTCGAGCGTGCCGATCTGTGTGAGTGCCCAGGCGGCACTCGCACGAACGCGGTCTTCGTCGTCATCCGCGAGCACGTCTGCGAGGGGGTCGATCGTGCGTGTATCGCCGATCAGTCCAAGGGCGCGGGCGGCCCAACTTCGGACATCGGGGTTGTCTTCGGCGAGTTGCTGGGCAATCGGCTCAACAGCGTCTGTCGCCCCGATTTCGCCGAGTGCTCTGAAGGCGGGCTTTTGCAGGTCTGGGTTGGAATCGACGTAATCAGCGAGCGCGTCGACGACTTGCTCGTCTGCAACGCCAATCTTGCCGAGAATACGCATTGCCGCTTTGTCTCGACGGCCAGCCTTCTGGACCATCGGCTCGATGGCCTCTTCGGGCCCCATCCGCTCGAGTGACTCGAGGCAGTGGTCTTCCATGAACTCCGAGCCAAGGCTGTCGTAGGCCAGCAGGATCTGGTCGACGTTGCCTCGTTTCTCGTGGACTTTCAGGGCGTGCCACTCCGGCGGGAAGTCCTTGACGTGATCCAGCACGTCGTAGAACCCTTCACGGCGAAGTTGTTCGCGCACCTCGAGGTCGGTCCACTCGGTTGCCTCGTCGATATCGCTCTCGAACTCGTCGGTCGCCTCGAGCAGTGCCGCAATCGTCTCGGCGTCGT
Organism: Natronolimnobius sp. AArcel1; assembly: GCF_011043775.1. Lineage (NCBI taxonomy): Archaea > Methanobacteriati > Methanobacteriota > Halobacteria > Halobacteriales > Natrialbaceae > Natronolimnobius > Natronolimnobius sp. AArcel1. Next base: position 44,667 of record NZ_JAAKXY010000009.1, read on the forward strand.
CATCTGCATCGAGGTCGGCAGCGTCGACGGCGTCAGTGGCCGACTCGAGCGTGTCGCCGAGTTCTTCGCGAACGCGTTGGCCGTCTTCAACTGCGTTGTCCCCAAGTTCGGCACCACTTGCTGGCTCGAGGTCGCTGGGAACGGCAACGTCACTGCCGAGTAGGGCGTTCAGTTCCGCGAGGAAGCCGTCGACGGCCGCGATGATCTCTTCGTCACCCTCGACCGACCAGCGGGTGCCCGTAATCGTTCCGCTGACGCTGTTTATCTCGCTGATGACGTCGTCACCGTAGGGACCGCGCTGATCCTCGAGATCGTCCTCGAGGTCGTCGAGGTCGCTTTCGATGTCATCATAGCGATCCTGCAGTTCCTCCTCGGGTGCGGGTTCGTCGTCTTCGTCATCCTCGTCGTCCGTTTCCGGTGGCTCCGGAATCTCGATCGACTCGAGGTCGTCGCGGAACGAGTCGAGGTCGGCTTCGACGACGTCCAGATCGGGTTCGGTCTCGGCAGCCTCGAGGTTTGAATCCAGTTCCTCGAGGTCATCTTCGAGGCCAGCGAGACGGGTTCGAATGGCCTCGAGATCGACCGATTGTTCCTCGTCCGAGGCGTCCGGCGTGTCGTCACCGTTCGTTTCGTCCTCACTCATGGTACCACCCGGGACGACGCCGACGCGTGACTGTGTTCATGTTCTACGGTCGTGTCAGGATCGCCCTAAGCGTTTCCATGCGCGTCGGTCTCGGCTGTGCGTGTCTCTTCGGCGTCGCGCCAGTAAAACCACGGGCTCAGCGCCATGTACGCGATCCCAAGCGTCAAAAGTGCATACGGGAACGTCCGGCCGGCGAAATTCGGAATCAAAATTGCAAGAACGTGTACGACCCCCATGATTCCGGCATCGCGTGCGAGCAAATCGGGGTAGCGGATTCGCGAGACCATCAGGTAACAGAACGCCGCAGTGATTGCAAGGATCAGCCACGGATCGGCGACGCCAGCCAGAATCGCTGCGCCGAGAATCGTGGCGGCGAGCGTCGTCTGGACACCCTCGGTATAGTTCCCAGAGATGTCGTAGGCGGTGTACATACCGAGACGGACAACGGCAGCCGCGACGAACAGCGAACAGACGACAGCGACGAGTACGAGTTCGAGTGTGACGGTCTCGAGGGTGATCGTCAACCCGTCAGTAACGACGATAAAGGCGAGGACCGCGGGGGCGACAGCGAAGGAGGCCACGTCAGCGAGCGAATCGAGGTACGGGCCAGCCTCGGTGCCGCCGTACCGACGGGCGAGGAGCCCATCGAGACCGTCGGCAACGGCAGCCAGCAAGATGAGTCGAGCGGCGAGTTCGATATCAACGAGGGCGACGACGACGGCGACAAATCCGAGCGCAGCGTTGGCGACGGTCACTGCGTCGGCAATGCCAAGCCGGCCGACGAACCGCGGGAGCATATGCGCGGAATCGACGGGCCGGTACCTTACGTGTTTTTGTTTTAGCATGCCTGGCGGTGGTCGTTCGATGAGTCCAAGCGTGCGGGAACGAACCGGGGTCGTTATATCTCCTGCAGGCCGAGTGTCTGATATGAACCGGCGCGTCTATCTCGCCGCCGCTGGAACCTCCGTTGCTGCCAGTCTTGCAGGGTGTACGTCCGCATTGAATCTCTTTGATGACTCATCGTCAACCCCCTGTAGCGACGACGACTGTGATATCGGCATGAGTCGGAACTCGTTTCTCCCAGAGGAGTACGAGGCCACAGTCGGCGACACCGTCGTCTGGATGAACACGAGCGGTGCCGACCACACCGTCACCGCACTCGAGGACGGCATTCCCGACGACGCGGAGTACTTTGCAAGCGGCGGCTACGACGATGAAGAAACCGCTCGAGCAGACTGGCACGACTCGATGGGCGGTCGAATTGGGCCAAGACAGACGTTCGAGCACACGTTCGAGATTCCGGGGCGATACGTCTATATCTGTGAGCCACACTTCGAACCCGGGTCGATGTCCGGTGTCGTTATTGTCTCTGAGTAAGAGAGTGCGGTTTTAGACTCGCGTACGAAAGCCGCCAGTTCTTGCCGATGACGCTCCGACATACTGTACGATGATTTGACTGACGGTCGCGAAAAAGGCAGCAACGTACGGCTACAAACGATACGGCATTCCCGGCGCAGTCGCCTCCGGTGCGGTTGCACTGGGCGTCTATATTGGCGTTCGGCGTGTCCTCCGGTCCGCAACGGACAACGCAGACGCGGAGGTCGACGCCGAGACGCTTACGCAAGCGGTCGATGAAGGCAGTCTCGAGGACGTCCCCGGTGTCGGCTCCGAGCACGGGAACCAGTGAGTTACGCAGTAAATCGGTGGACCGCGATGTGAGCCGCGTTATTCGCCGCGAAGTTCGTCCATGTGGTCGATCCGTTGCTGGACGAGGTCGGGTTTGCCGATGTCGTGGCGCATGTGCAGTCCCTCCTCGCCAGCGACTGCGAGGGCGTCCTCGGCGATCGCTTCGGCCTCCGTAATCGAATCCGCGAGCCCGACGAGTGCGAACGATCTCGAGGTCGTCGTGTAGATGCCGTCGTCGCGTTCGTCCACGCTGGCGTAGTACAGCAGTGCGTCGCCCGCACTCTCTTCGTCTACCTTCACTTTTGCCCCGGCGTCGGGATCCGTCGGATACCCGTCCGGCACAGCGTACTTACAGACCGTTGCCTGATCCGCAAACTCGAGGGCAGGCACCGACTCGCCGTTGCGGGCGGCCACGAGTACGTCGAGGAAGTCCGTCTCGAGGACCGGCAGCGTGTTCATCGCCTCAGGGTCGCCAAAGCGGGCGTTGAACTCGATGACTTTCGGCCCCTCGCTGGTCAGCATGTACTGGCCGTAGAGAATGCCACGATAGTCTGCGAGTTCGTCGACGGTCGCCTCGATGATCGAGACGGCCTCGTCGTAGTCGTCGTCGGTCATAAACGGCAGCGCCGTTGCGGCGTCGGAGTAGCTCCCCATCCCGCCGGTGTTTGGTCCCTCGTCACCCTCGTAGGCGCGTTTGTGATCCTGGACGGCAGGCGCAGTCTCGAACGAGCCGTTGGCGACGAACGCCTGCACGGTGAACTCCTCGCCGATGAGTCGTTCCTCGAGCACGATCCGGTCGTAGTCGGAGTCACGAATGTACTCCTTGCCCTCCTCGGGCGTGACCTGCTCGCCGATGACTTTGACCCCCTTCCCGCCCGTGAGCCCAGCGGGCTTGATTACAAGGTCGCCGTCGTACTCGTCGATAAAGTCACACGCCGCCTCCGAGTCGTCGAACGTCTCGAAATCCGGACAGCCCGGAATGTCGTGTTCCGCCATAAACCGGCGCTGGAACGCCTTGTCCGTCTCGATGCGGGCATCGGCCTCTTTCGGGCCGAACGGGTAGACGCCTGCGTTCTCGAGTTCGTCTGCAACACCGGCCTCGAGCGGTGCTTCCGGGCCGATAACGGCAATCGTCGCGTTGACTTCCTCAGCGTACTCGACGACGGCCTTCGGGTTCGTCGTCTCGAGCGTCTCGAAGTCCTTCGCAATCTGTGCGATGCCGGGATTGCGGTTCCCGGCGCAGGCGTAGAGGTCTGCCTCGCTATCCTCGAGCGCGCGGGCGATTGCGTGTTCACGGCCGCCGCCACCGATCAGGAGCACGTTCTCTCGCATGGTCGACAACGGAACGCACGAACCTGTAAGCGTTGCTCTTTCCTCGAGTGAAAGTATGCACGGGTGTGTCTACTGTCGTTGTCCTTGGAGATCTTCTCTCGCTAGCGCGAGCCCTTGTTTCGGCTGGGACGTGAACACTGATCGTGTAGCTACGACTAAGAACCGCGAGGGCTATCCGCTGAGATCATTGAGGCGTGCTGGGTGACGCAGTCAACCAGTAAGGACTGTTGGAGTGTTCAGAAGAGATATGACTATTCGAAAACCAGTTTCTGCTAATGCTCGAGTGGTTTGGCGGTGTGTCGAACGTCATCAGCCTCGCAATCCCGCTGTTCGGTCTGGCTCTGCTCGTAGCGCTCTCGAAGATCACCGAGACGAACCGTAGTCAACAGTACATCATCCCCGCGTTTTGCTGTTGGGCTGGGTTCCACCTCGTGATTGCCCTTCGAGAGGGAACGCTCGTCGCTGTTCCTCGCCTCGTTGGAGCCAGTCTTGCAACCGTGCTGTTGATTGGGTTTATCGTGTTGTTCTTCCGCGGTCTGTTCGAACTGTGGCAGTTACGAGACACAGTCTCAATGCGGCCCTAACGCATCCGAGTGAACGACTCAAGCGTAAAATAGCGGTGGCCGCCGGTCGCCGCCGTATTCTTCGGATGGAACATCCTCGAGCACGTCGTCTCCAGCATCACCGAGCAACTGATCGAGGATGTCCACGGCGGCATCGCGATGGAGCGGCTGGTTGTCGTTCCCGCACTGCTCGTCCATCACGCAGGCGGGACAGCCATCGACGCGGCCGCAGTCGCAGTCCGCAATGTGCTCGCGTGCTCGCCGCGCGACCGCCTCGAAGTTCTCGTAGATCGCTCGCGCAAAGCCGAGGCCGCCGTCGATGCCGTCGTAGATGAACCAGCCGCTGGCTGGCTCGTGCTTGAGTCCCATCGCAATTTCTCGGACGGTTGCCTCGGCGGCGGCGATGTTCTTCGGGGCGGCGGTGTCGTCTGCTGCATTCTCGTTCATATCCGCGTCCGCTTCGACACTGTCCTGTGCGAGATGCGAGTCGATTGAGAGCGTCGCCAGCCCCCCGAGGTCGCGCTTGTCGACCATCAACTCGAGCGGGGCGACACCAATCGTCGCGTGTTCGGCGGCGTGAAGCCCGCCCGCGTAGCCGAGGTGGGCCGTCTCCGCGAACTCACCGTCCATCTCTGGGACTGAAAAGTCGCGGTATTTCTCGACCAACGCGTCCTCGATAGATTGGGGTACCTCGAGCCAGCAGAGGTGGGTGTCGATGGACAGCGGCGGGTTCTCCGTGGGGATTGCCTGTGCTTTCTTTTTGCCGCCGTGGACAGCCACCTTGTCGTAGGTGCCGTGATAGACCAGTACCCGACCGCGACCGAAATGCAGCGTAAAGTCGCCGATGTCGCGGGATTTCTCCGAAACCGCATCGAGTACGGTCACGTCGGTTTGCGTGCGCGTGTAGTAGTCCACGTCGGTCGGTTGCAGCGTTACCGACGGTCGGGGTGCGTCGTGATCGACAGCGGTCACTTCGTACTGCCTCCCCTGATGCAATCGGACTGCTCCCTCGTGAAAATCCCGCAAGACCCGCTCTTCTGCGAGCGGTTCCATCTCGGGATCGTGGCGTTCATCAACGCCGTCGGCGAGTTGTACTTCGTACTCCTCGCCCGTCGTCGCGTACAGCGAGACGGACCCCTGCGGACGCGGCGGCCCGACGTAAGAGACACCCGTCTCGAGTGCGCCCTGTACCTGCCCGGCGCGTCGCCACATCTCGACGGCGCGCTCGAGTCGCTCGCGCTCGGCGAACGCGCCGGCATCGGATTCATCGAGTGCGAGTTCGTCCGCTGCACACCGCAGGTGGGTGGCGAAGACGGCGTCGTTGTCGATATCGACCACCGCGTCCTCGACGTCGTTCTCGAGTAAGTAGTCGGGGTGGGTGATGACGTACTGATCCAGCGTCCGGTGCTCGGCGACGAGCACGGAGAGCGCACGCTTTTCACCCCGGCCCGCGCGGCCGATCTGCTGCCAGAATGATTGGCGCTGGCCGGGATAGCCCAACTGCACGGTGGCGTCCATCTCGCCGATATTGATGCCTAATTCGAGGGCGTTGGTCGAGGCTACACCGTCCAAAAGTCCGGTCTTGAGCTGGTGTTCGGTGCCGTGGCGCTTCTTTCGTGAGTGGCCTGCGTGATAGGGTTCGATTCCGTTTCTGCGGCCCGGATTCGTGTAGTAGTGATTCTCCTCACGGAACTTCGCGGCGCGTTTGACCGACAGTTCCGCGAGCTTTCTCGAGGGCGTAAACAGCAGCGTCTGGGCGTCCTGATAGGTGAGATGTGAGAGGAGACGCGGCGCTTCGACGGTGGCGGGGACGCGCTCGAGGATGGCGTCTGTGGGGTCTCCCTCTAACCCTTCGCCGGGGTCGTCTTCGCGCGCCTGTGGCGGCGGGTTCCAGAGTACCAGATCCCGCGGCCCTGTCGGTGAGCCGTCCTCGTCGACGACGGTGACGCACTCGTCGATCAACGTCTCGGAGTGCTCGCCGGGATTGCCGATGGTCGCGCTCGTCAGCACGTACTGTGGCTCCGCGCCGTAGTACTCGAGCACGCGTTTCAACCGGCGGATGATCCAGGCGACGTGCATCCCGTGGACGCCGGTGTAGGTGTGGGATTCGTCGATCACGAGGAGGTCACAGGCCGAGAGAAAGCGCGCCCAGCGGTCGTGGTCGTGCAGGTAGGTGTTCACGCCCGCGAAGTTCGTGATGATCACGTCAGCTTCCTCGCGAATCCGGCGTCGGTTCTTGCCGCGTTCCGTATCGCCGTCGTACACCGCAACCGTGATCTCGAGGCCGAGGTCGTCGTAGAGGTCGTTGAGTTCGCGCTCCTGATCCCGCGAAAGCGCCTTCGTCGGATAGCAGACGTACGCCGTCGATTCCTCACCTCGAGCGCGCGCCTTGAGGACGTTTCGGGCGATCTGGAGCGCGTAGATTCGGGTCTTCCCCGACGATGTGCTCGTCGCGACGCAGACATTCTCCTCGCGCGCGAGCGCAGAGAGCGCGTCAGCCTGATGCGAGTAGAGGTCGTACTCGAGTGGAGCCGCGAGTTCAGATCGCAGGATCTCTTCGTTCGGGACTGTTTCGGCGTCTCGACCGGGTAACTCGAGGGTCGCGATATCGTCCTCTGCACGGTAGCCGGGGAAGGTATCGACCAGTTCGTCGCCGGTGATCGCTACGTCCGCTGTGTCGGTGTCGCGGTGCTCGCTCATCTAAAAATCACTCAGTCCGGTTTGCTCGCTGGCAGTCTCATCGCGCGTCTTTCGTGCACTGCTGGCCTCGTTCCGTTTCGAGTCCGTCGCTGTACTCGAGCCCCACTCCGTCGTCGACCTCGAGTCTCTGGCCTCGCTATGCGGTGCCTCCCGCAGTTGCTCGTAGACGTGCCACAGCGCCCGGCAGTCGTCCTCGCAGTAGGCTTCGTGGCGCTCCCACTCGAGTGGCGTGCCCGTGCGCATGAATCGCTGGTACGCCGCCGCAGTCTGTGCGCCGTCGAGACCCGTTGCGGCGTCCTCGTAGCCCACCGCGGACGCGACGGCCTCGAGTTTGTTGGTCCGACCGGGGAGCATTGCGTTCTCGTCGCGAATGGCCCAGAGATACAGATCAAACTTGGGAATTGACTCCCACTCCTCGGCGTAGTAGGGGACGTGTGTGGCGATGAACGCGCCCAGATGTCGATAGTCGAAGCGCCAGCCGTTCCACGTCAGCAGCGCGCGATTCGGGTGAACGCCGAGCAGCCAGTCACAAAAGGCCTCGAGCACGGACGCCGAATCGCTCGGATCGTCGCGTTCGACGAACGCACGATACTCGTCGCTTGCGGGGTCGTAGACGCCGATCTGCCAGATGATCGTCGGCGAGAGCCCGTCGGTCTCGATATCGATGCAAAGTGGGGGCGTCGACCAATCCTCGCCCGGCAGCGACTCGTCGGTGAGTCTGCGTGGCTCGCCCGTCTCGAGGACTGCCGCGTGCTGGTGCATCGTCTGTGCACGCTCGCGACCAACGCCGGGGAGAGCTGCCAGCTGCTCAGTCGGCATCTCGAGCAACTCCGCTCGTGCGGTCACACCGTGCTCGGCGAGTCGGGTCGCTGTTTTCGGGCCGATTCCGGACACCGCCTCGAGGCCGAAGTCCGTCGCCGAATACGTCTCGATGGTCGCGACGCCCTCAGCCTCGAGTTCGAGCAGTGCGAGTGAGGCCGCGTTGCCGTAGCCTTCGACCGGACCGACGCCCTGTACGCGGACGGAAACACAGTCGTCTCCGGCGGGTTCGCAGGCGAGCCCGGGGTCGTGGTCGACGCGCTGAACTGCGCCTGTCTCGGCCTCGAGATGCCACAACTCGTCGTAGCCCGCGGATTCGGCTCCCGTCAGGACGGTCGTCACGCAGCCGGACGGAAGCGCTGCAGCGAGGGTGTCGGCGTGCTCGAGCGTGGTCTCGAGTTCGGTCGGGCGTGTCTCCGTCGCGATATCGTCACAGAGGAGTGCGAGTGGCTTCGTGGATTGCAGCGTCCTCGAGACAGATTCTGGCTGCGCGGACATTGCTCTCGCTCCGTGCGCTATCGCAATTTCTCTATCGCCGACTGTCTGAAGACCGACGCCCTCTGTGGCGGTCTCGAGCGGCGGGTGAAACGCCGGTGCGTCGAACGAACTGCGCGCACGCGCGAACGACTGTGGCTCACGCGAGGGACCAAGCACCCAGACGGCGTCGGGCTCGAGCGTCGCGTCGATATCCGCAAGCGTCGCCACCGGCCGGTCACGGAGTGCAGCCGGTGGCACGGCAAGGAGGTGGGAGCCGTCTCGAGCGGTCATCGGTTACTGGTCGGGAGGCGCGGGGGGACAAAGAGGGTTTGGACGGTGCGGTGGAAGTGAAGTGCTCGAGTCGTCCGAACCCACTATGTAGGGTCGCTTCAAATGAGGCGATAATGCAACAGTACCTCGAGTTAGTCGACGCGGCGCTGTCGGAGGGGGCGTACAAGCCCAACCGAACCGGCGTCGATACGATTTCGTCGTTCAGCGAGCACTACGAGATTGACCTGCAAAAGGGGTATCCGCTGCTCACGACGAAGAAACTGGATGGCTTTCGCTGGAACTCGATGATCCACGAGATGTGCTGGTATCTCTCCGGCGACGAGCACATCCGCGACCTGCGCGAGGAGACCAAAATTTGGAACGCCTGGGCGGACGACGAAGGACATCTCGATACCGCCTACGGTCGCTTCTGGCGACGCTATCCCGTTCCCGAAGAGCCGGCACAACTCCCGGGCGAGTCCTGGCCCGACGCCGACCAGCAGTGGGTCACCGAGGAAGCTGATGGTCGACGGACGTTCGACCAACTGCAGTACGTCATCGACACGCTCTCGGATTCGCCGACCTCGAGGCGGCTCGTCGTCAACGCCTGGCACCCTGCAAACGCCACCATTTCGACGCTGCCGCCCTGCCACTACTCGTTCGTGTTCAACGTCCAGGGTGACCGGCTGAACTGCCACCTCACGCAGCGCTCGGGCGATATCGCACTTGGTATCCCGTTCAATATCGCGGCGTACTCGCTCCTGACGAAACTCATCGCCCAGCAGACCGGCTTCGAACCCGGCACGTTCGCCCACACCGTCGTCGACGCCCACGTCTACTGCGGCCGCGGCGCGCGCGGGGAATGGTACGCCGACAATCTCGAGGCCCTCCAAACGCGCCTCGCCGACGTCGACGACCGCGAGGAGTACCTCATAGTCAAGGAGTGGCTCGAGTCCGAAGCGCCCGCCGAAGCCGAGGGCGACGAACGGAAAGACCACGTGCCCGGTCTCCTCAAGCAACTCTCCAGAGAGCCACTCGAGCGCCCGACGCTCGAGATTGCAGATGTCTCGATTGACGAACTCACCGCGGAGGATGTCGAGATCAAAGACTACGAGTCCCACGACGGGATCACATTCGGAGTGGCCGAATGAGCGACGGTGGGGCCGACAGCGTGCGTGCTGCAGACGACCTCGAGCGCGAACTCGTTGGCATCGTCGCCGTCGCCGACAACGGCATCATCGGCAAGGACGGAGACATGCCATGGCACATTCCCGAGGATCTGGCTCACTTCAAAGAGACCACGATGGACCACCCGGTCATCATGGGCCGCGTCACCTACGAGGGCATTCTCGAGGCGCTCGGCGAACCCTTGCCCGGGCGGACGACGGTCGTCCTCACGAGTCGCGACCTCGAGACCCCCGATAACGCCGTGACGGCAGGCAGTCTCGAGGAGGCACTCGAGAAGGCCGAGCAGGCTGCACGCGTACGCCACGACGACGCTGACCGCATCTTCGTCGCGGGCGGCGCAACCGTCTACGAGCAGTTCCTGCCCGCCCTCGAGCGCCTGATTAGTACGGAGGTTCACCGAGAACCCGACGGGGATACGCAGTTTCCGGACTGGAATAGGAAGACGTGGAACGAACTCGAGCGCGACGAGCGCGATGGCTTCGCGTTCGTCGAGTACGTCCGGTGACTGCAGACCCAGTCACTATTTGAAAATAGTCACTGCATGGCAGTTCAGCACTGTTCTCTATGACTGCAATAGGGTGCAGTAACGGGGAACCAGCTGTGTGCGTTGGTGTATTCTGACCCATACCCGACAAATGTGGGGCAAATATTGTCTCTTCGCACGGTTCTCGGCAGTTTCAAATGTGATCGGTTCGTAGACCGCGCAATGTCAGACGATGCGTTCTCGGACGCAATCCGGGAATTCGAACACAACGACGAAACGTATAAGATGGCAGATCTGACCGTTCTCGAGGAGCAGGGTCTCTGTGACCTCGAGAAACTGCCAGTGAGCATCCGTATTCTGCTCGAGTCAGTCTTACGAAACGCCGACGGAGAACAGATCGATGCCGATTCGATTCGCGCGGCAGCCTCCTGGGAGCCTGACGTGCCGGACGCCGAGGTTCCGTTTACGGTGTCGCGGGTCGTTCTGCAGGACCTGACGGGCGTTCCCGCAGTCGTCGACCTTGCAGCGCTTCGCTCCGCAGCGGACCGCAAGGGCGTCGACCCAACCGTTGTCGAACCCGAAGTCCCGTGTGACCTCGTGATCGACCACAGCGTGCAGGTCGACCACTTCGGCAGCGACGACGCGTACGAAAAGAACGTCGAAATCGAGTACGAACGAAACGAAGAGCGATATCGCGCGATCAAGTGGGCACAGCAGGCCTTCGAGGACTTCGAGGTCGTCCCGCCAGGAACCGGGATCGTCCACCAGGTCAATCTCGAGCACCTCGGGCGCGTCGTCCACGAGCGCGAAGTCGACGGTGAGCAGTGGCTCGTCCCCGACACGCTCGTCGGCACCGACAGCCACACCCCGATGATCGGCGGCATCGGTGTCGTCGGCTGGGGTGTCGGCGGTATCGAGGCGGAAGCGGCACTGCTCGGCCAGCCGATCAACATGAGCCTGCCCGAAGTCGTCGGCGTCCGCCTCGAGGGCGACCTGCCTGAAGGCGCGACCGCGACGGACCTCGTGCTTCACATTACGGAAAAACTGCGCGAAGTCGGCGTCGTCGACAAGTTCGTCGAATTCTACGGCCCCGGCGTCTCCCAGCTTTCCGTTGCGGATCGAGCGACCATCTCGAACATGGCTCCCGAACAGGGCTCGACGATCAGCATGTTCCCTGTCGACGAGAAAACCCTCGAGTACCTCGAACTCACGGGTCGCGATCCGGAACACATCGACCTCGTTCGTGCGTACCTCGAGGAACAGGGTCTGTTCGGCGAACAAGAGCCAGAGTATACCGACACCGTTGACTTCGATCTCGGCGATGTCGAACCAAGCCTCGCGGGCCACAAGAAGCCCCACCAGCGCATCCCGATGGGCGACCTCGACGAGCACTTCCCTGCCCTGCTGCAGGAAGAAGGCGTCATCGGCGCGGGCGGCGAGCCCGCAATCGGCGACGGCAGCGGCACGGCCGCAGCCGACGCGACCGGCTCCGGTCCCGGCCTCCCACTCGACGAGAAGGTTCCCGTCGAACTCGAGGACGGCCGTGAGGTCGAGATCGGCCACGGCGATGTTCTCGTCAGTGCGATCACGTCCTGTACGAACACCTCGAACCCGTCCGTGATGGTCGGTGCCGGCCTGCTCGCGCGTAACGCCGCCGAGCAGGGCCTCGAGATTCCCGACTACGTCAAGACGAGTCTCGCACCCGGCAGCCGCGTCGTCACGGAGTATCTCGAGCGCGCGGAGCTGCTCGACGATCTCGAGGAACTGGGTTACCACGTCGTCGGCTACGGCTGTACGACCTGTATCGGTAACTCCGGCCCGCTACCGGACCCAATCGAGGACGCCATCGACGAACACGACCTTTGGACGACGAGCGTCCTCTCGGGCAACCGTAATTTCGAGGCCCGTATCCACCCGAAAATCAAGGCGAACTACCTCGCTTCCCCGCCGCTGGTCGTCGCCTACGGCCTCGCGGGTCGGATGGACATCGATCTCGAGGAAGAACCAATCGGCACGAACGACGACGGCGAAGAGGTCTACCTCGAGGACATCTGGCCGGATACCGAAGAGATTCGCGAGACGATCCACGACAGCGTCTCGCCCGACATGTTCGAGGAGAAGTACGCAAGCGTCTACGAGGGCGATGACCGCTGGGAAGCCCTCGACGCCCCCGAAGGAGATGTCTACGACTGGGACGACGAGTCCACCTACATCCGCGAGCCGCCGTTCTTCCAGGACTTCCCGCTCGAGAAGCCCGGCGTCGACAACGTCGATGATGCTCGTGCGCTCATGACGCTCGGCGATACGGTTACGACTGACCACATCAGCCCGGCCGGACCGTTCAGCGAGGACCTGCCTGCCGGCCAGTGGCTCAAAGAACGCGGCGTCGAACCGTACGAGTTCAACACCTACGGTTCCCGCCGCGGAAACCACGAGGTCATGATGCGCGGCACCTTCGCAAACGTCCGCATCGAAAACGAGATGCTCGACGGCGTCGAGGGTGGCTACGCCATCCACCATCCAACCGGTGAGGAAACCACCGTCTTCGATGCCTCCGAGCGCTACCGTGACGAGGAGACGCCCCTTATCGTCATGGCCGGCGATGAACTCGGGACTGGCTCGAGCCGTGATTGGGCTGCGAAAGGAACTGACCTGCTCGGCATCCGCGCGACCATCGGCAAGAGCTACGAGCGCATCTACCGTGACAACCTCATCGGCATGGGCGTCCTGCCCCTGCAGTTCGAAGCGGGCGAAGGCTGGGAAGAACTCGGCCTCGAGGGCGACGAATACTACGAGATTTCCGGTCTCGAGGACGGCCTCGAGCCAAACGCTGAACTGGACGTCACCGCCGAAACCGACGATGGTGAGACCGTCGAGTTCACCGTGACCGCACAGGTCGATACGCCGATGGCTGTCGAGTACGTCGAAAACGGCGGCGTGCTCCACCTCGTGCTCCGACGCTTGCTGCAGGACGAACTGGACAACTAACGCCGACCCCCTGATCGGCACCGCATCGACGACTCAGCGCTCGAGACGGTCACCTCGAGCCACAATACGCTTCTTTGGCACTGCTTGGTGAGAGTGAGGAGTGCATGTGGGAACCGTAGACGTTGCAATCGGCGTTGATGTGGACTGTGTCGCTGGCCACGAAAACGCCCAGTTCGTCGCCCTTGAGACTGTTGCCGAAAAGGACAGAGAAGACCCGTCGGTGTACGAGGGCGAAAGTCGGTACGTGTAACACTCCATCACGCTGGCACGCCAAATCGCACCAGCTATCCGCTCGCAGGCCCGACTCGAGGATAGACGCTACCGCATGTCATTTCTCCCGCTACTCGTTGACGTTGGCACGACGCTCGAGGAAACCTCGGGCCTCCTCCAGTACCTGCTGGTGTTCGTCTTCGCCGCGATTCCCATCGTCGAAATTCTGGTTGTGATCCCGATTGCCATCGGGCTGGGTCTCGATCCGCTCGCGACCGGCGTGTTCGCGTTCGCGGGGAACATCCTCTCCGTGTACGCGCTGATCGTCTTCTACCGGCATATCGCTCGCTGGCTCGAGCAACGACGCGGCGAGTCAGATGACTCGAGCGACCGGTATGCTCGCGCACGCAATCTCTGGGATCGCTACGGCGTTCCAGGATTGGCCGTTGCGAGCCCAGTTCTGACCGGCGTCCATATCGCCGCGCTCGTTGCACTCGTCGCCGGAAGCCGGAACCGGATTGTTGCGGGGTGGATGACGGCCGGTATTCTCGCGTGGACGATTGCGCTGGTGGCTGCGTCGGCCTACGGCGTGTCGCTGCTCGGACTCGCATAGTCCGGGCGATGTTCTACCGGATGGGTTAGTAAACTACCACGGACTTTTATTATTCCTGCCCGTAGCTGGCGTATGGATCAGCCTACCGAGCGCAATCGACTCGACGACGAGGAGAGTCCCTACCTTCGCCAGCACGCGGACAACCCCGTCAACTGGCAGCCCTGGGACGAACAGGCACTCGAGGCGGCCCGCGAGCAAGACAAGCCGATCTTTCTTTCCATCGGCTACTCGGCGTGTCACTGGTGTCACGTCATGGCGGACGAAAGCTTCGCGGACGAGGAGGTCGCCGAGGTACTGAACGAGAACTTCGTGCCGATCAAGGTCGACCGTGAGGAGCGCCCAGACGTCGATTCGATCTACATGACCGTTTGCCAGCTCGTCTCCGGACGCGGCGGCTGGCCACTGTCGGCCTGGCTCACTCCCGAAGGCAAGCCGTTTTTCGTCGGCACCTACTTCCCGAAAGAGAGCCAGCAGAACCAGCCCGGCTTTCTCGAGCTCTGTCAGGGACTCAGTGAGTCGTGGTCGAACCCAGAGGAGCGCCCAGAGATGGAAAATCGTGCTGAACAGTGGACCGACGCCGCGAAAGACCGACTCGAGGAGACACCCGACGCCGTCGCTGGCTCGGAGCCACCCTCGAGTGACGTCCTCGAGCGGGTCGCCGACGCGGCGGTCCGGAGTGCGGATCGGCGGAACGGTGGCTTTGGCTCCGGCGGGCCGAAGTTCCCACAGCCGTCACGATTGCAAGTCCTCGCGCGTGCGTTCGACCGTACCGGGAACGATCAGTATCGCGACGTGCTCGAGGAATCGCTCGATGCGATGGCGTCAGGTGGGCTCTACGACCACGTCGGCGGCGGCTTCCACCGCTACTGCGTCGATGCGGACTGGACAGTTCCGCACTTCGAAAAGATGCTCTACGACAACGCCGAAATCCCGCGAGCGTTCTTGACGGGCTACCAACTCACCGACGAGGAGCGTTACGCCGAAGTTGTCCACGAGACACTCGAATTCGTCGACCGCGAACTCACACACGAGGATGGCGGCTTCTTCAGTACGCTCGATGCCCAGAGTGAGGACCCCGAAACCGGCGAGCACGAGGAGGGGGTGTTCTACGTCTGGACGCCAGGAGAGGTGCAGGAGGTACTCGGAGACGAGACCACCGCCGATCTGTTCTGTGACCGCTACGATATCACTCTCTCGGGGAACTTCGAAGGAACCTCACAACCAAATCGCGTGCGCTCGATCGAGTCGCTTTCCGACGAGTATGACCTCGCCGAAGACGAGATTCAGGAACGGCTCGAGTCGGCTCGCGAAACGCTGTTCGAGGCCCGCGAGCAGCGCCCTCGCCCCAACCGAGATGAGAAGGTACTCGCGGGCTGGAACGGCCTCATGATCACGACCTGCGCCGAAGCCGCACTCGTGCTCGGCGAGGACGAGTACGCCGAGATGGCGACGGACGCCCTCGAGTTCGTTCGCGACCGGCTCTGGGATGACGACGAGCAACGTCTCTCGCGGCGGTTCAAAGACGGCGATGTCGCCATCGACGGCTATCTCGAGGACTACGCCTTCCTCGCACGGGGTGCACTGACGTGCTACGAGGCGACCGGCGAGGTCGACCACCTCGCGTTCGCGCTCGAGCTTGCCCGTGTCATCGACGCCGAGTTCTGGGACTCCGAGGCCGGAACGCTGTATTTCACGCCCGAAAGCGGCGAGTCACTCGTCACTCGGCCACAGGAACTGGGCGACCAGTCGACGCCCGCCGCTGCCGGTGTTGCCGTCAACGTCCTGCTGGCGCTCGACCACTTCGCCGACGACGAGTTTGCGGACATCGCCTCGAGCGTACTCGAGACCCACGCAAATCGGATCGAGTCGAACGCCCTCGAGCACGCGACGCTCGCACTCGGTGCGGACCGACTCGAGGCAGGGCCACTCGAGGTAACGGTTGCAGCGTCAGATCTGCCCGAGCCGTGGCGCGCCGCGTTTGCACAGGAGTACTACCCGGATCGGCTACTCGCCCGACGGCCGCCGACTGAGGACGGCCTCGCGGAGTGGCTCGAGGTTTTGGATCTCGAGGTCTGTCGCGACCGGACCTGTTCACCGCCAACACAGGAAGTGGATGACGCGCTCGAGTGGCTCGAAAGCCGAACCGATCACACCAACACGCTCGACGAGAGTCCGTTTTAGCCCTCCCGACCCGAACGGGTGCGTACGAGACTCGAGCGTGGCTGGATAGCGCTTTGAAGGTATCTTCGTTCTCTGTGTGGTAGGTGGTCGACACCACTGGAGAACACAACCCAATAGTTCTGAATTGATTTCCGGTACTGGGTACTGGTTTGCCGGTCAGTGGTGCGAGTATCCGGCGCATATAGTAGCTGTTTAGTACGCTCGTCAACGTTCGTCACTGACGGCAACCAATAGCGCATCTTTGGACATGAAAGAAGAATACGACCTCATTATCGTTGGCGGGGGCATTAGTGGTGCATCGCTGTTGTATACGGTCGCGAACTTCACAGACATCGAGAGCGTCGCGCTCATCGAGAAAGAAGAAGAGATTGCAGCGATCAACTCGCATCACACGAACAACTCCCAGACGCTTCACTTCGGCGACATCGAGACCAACTACACCCTCGAGAAAGCCGAAACGGTCAAACAGGGAGCCGAAATGGTCGCGGGCTACCTCGAGGAGAACGACCCCGACCGGGAGATGCACAGCAAGCGCAGCAAGATGGTGCTTGCAGTCGGCGACGAGGAAGTCGCGAAACTCGAGGATCGCTACGACGAGGAGGGTTTTGGCGATCTGTTCCCGAAACTTCGTGCAATCGACCGCGAGGAAATCGCAGAGATCGAGCCAAACGTCGTCAAGGGCCGCGAGCCACACAAAGACATGCTGGCACTGCAGACGCCCGACGGCTACACGGTTGACTACGGCGAGGTCGCCCAGTCGTTCGTCGATGACGTTCGCGACGAGGACGGCGTCGACGTCTACACGGGAACGGCAGTCGAGTCGATCAACGAGACCGAAGACGAGTTCCTCGTCGAAACCGAAGCGGGCTGGTTCTCGGCTGATTCGACGGTCGTCGCAGCCGGCTCGCACAGCCTCCAGATCGCGAAGAAAATGGGCTACGGCGAGAACAAGTCGCTGCTGCCCGTCGCCGGGAGCTTCTTCGAAGCCAACCGCCAGCTGCTAAACGGCAAGGTCTACACCCTGCAGATGAAGAAACTGCCGTTCGCAGCCGTCCACGGCGACGCCGAGGTCCACGACGGCAATCTCACTCGATTCGGCCCGACGGCGAAGGTCGTCCCAATGCTCGAGCGCGGAAATATCTCGACGGCCTCGGATTTCTATGACGTGTTCGAACTCAACCTGAACTCGTTCCTGAGCTACGGCAACATCCTCGCGGATCGGATTTTGTTCCCCTACGTGCTCAAGAACCTCGTCTACGACGTGCCCGCGGTCGGCAAGCGGGCGTTCCTCCCGCACGTCCAGAAGGTCGTTCCAACGGTCGAACTCGAGGATATCGAGCGCGCGAAAGGCTACGGTGGCGTCCGCCCGCAGATCGTTAACACCGAGACGAAATCGCTGGACATGGGTGAGGCCAAGATCCACGGCGACGGCATCATCTTCAACATCACGCCGTCGCCCGGTGCCTCTACCTGCCTGCAGAACGCAAAGAAAGACACCCAACAGGTCCTCGAGTTCCTCGGCGACGACTACGAGTTCGCTGAAGAGGAGTTCGAGGCTGCGACAATCGAGAACTTCCCGCGCGAGCACGATCAAGATACGGATCCGGTTCCTGCAGAAGACTAACGGACGGAGTCAAACGCTCGTCTGAAAACGCGATTCGCGACGTTACAGTTCCGACTCGAGTTCTTGTGCAAGCCAGATCGCTGGCGGCAGGTCCTCTTCCTCGACGAATCGGACGACTTCATCGCCATCATCGTTCTCGACGACAACGGTTGGGATGTACTCGATACCGTATTCTTCGACTCCTGGCCCCTGCTTGTCTTCGTCGACGGCAATCTCGTCGATACGCTCGTCGGGAACGTCGGCCGCCTCGAGTGCGGCCCCGAAATCAGGGAGCAGTTTTCTACAGTCCTTACACCAGTCGCCGCCCCAGACTGTGTAGGTCAGGTCGTCGTTGTGTGCTTCGAGCGTGTCGACAGCGTCCTCGTAGGAGGCGGCGTCCCACGTCGGATTTGGATTCATGGTCTCGAGACTCATATCCAGTGGTTGCGGGTCAGGGGGCTTAACGACCGTGCTTTTCGTGGGATGTCATCGCCAGTCACGCAACTCTCGAGTTCGCGGTCATCACTGGTCTGACGGATACTCTGCCGGGGTGTCTAACACGGAAGAGGTCAGTGCTGGAGTCCGAGATGCTGTGCTGTGGGGAGTCGCCAGTCGTAGGTCACTGCAACGAGTCGAGTGGCGACGACGACGGCTGCACAGACGATGGCGGCCGTCCCCGCAGCCCCACCGACCGCGCTGACGAGCCAGTAGGCAACGCCGCCCAAAACAGCACAACTCGCATAGAAGTCCTCGAAGAGGATAAACGGCGAGCGATCAAGCAGAATATCTGCAAATGCCCCGCCACCGACGGCGTTAATCGTCGCAATCGCAATGATACCGAACGCGGACACGCCCGCGTCAGTTGCGACGATTGCGCCGGTCGTCGTGAAAGCGGCGAGCCCAATCGCGTCAGCGACAAGCGTCACCGGGTGGCGTTCAGGTGACGAGAGCACGACACAGAGTGCGAGTGCGAGGCCAACGCCGAGCAGCCCGAGACTGTTTCGATCGGTGACTGAAGCGCCAGCGGCACGCGTGTCACAAGAATATCACGTGTCACACCACCGGCAAACGCCATCGCCAGGCCGACAATCGCGATACCGAACAGATCGAACTCCTCGTGGATCGCCTTCGACGAGCCGACGAGTGCAAACGCAATCAATCCGATCGTGTTCATGACGGCGAACGGATCGCCGAATAACACCGTAATGGCGTCCTGACTCACTGGAACAGCCTATGGGAGTGACTCTCTTGAGTGCTCTGTTTCAGATACTCTTGGCTCCAAGGCAACTCAGAGTGTCTCTGTAGCGTGGCTCACAAGAACGTCGATTGGCGTGCAGTTTCCCGGGACAATAAACAGTATATGCGTCGACTCGCTATGCGTTGCTAATGAAAGGGAGCATCCTGGACACGATCGGCTCACCGCTCGTCCAGGTCGACTCGCCGGAGGGGGCGACCGTCGCCGCGAAGATCGAATCGTTCAACCCCGGCGGTTCGGCGAAAGACCGGCCAGCGCTGCAGATGGTCCGAACAGCCGAACGCGAGGGTGACATCGAACCTGGCGACTGGCTCGTTGAACCCACAAGCGGCAACACCGGCATCGGCCTCTCGCTCGTCTGTGCTGCTCGCGACTACGACCTGACTATTGTTATGCCTGCCGACAAATCCACAGAGCGCCAGCAGATCATGGCCGCCTATGGCGCGGACCTCGAGCTCGTCGATGGCGACATGTCCGACGCTCGCGAGCGGGCCGACGAACTCGAGGACAAGGGTGCAATTCAGTTGGGCCAGTTCGATAATCCGGCGAATCCGGAGGCGCATTACCGGACGACGGGTGCGGAGATCATCGAGCAGGTTGGCGACCGCGAGATCGATGCGTTCGTCGCGGGCGTCGGGACCGGCGGCACGATCTCGGGTACCGGCCGCAGGCTTCGCGAGGCGTTCCCCGAGATGGACATCATCGCCGTCGAACCGGAGCGAAACGCCGTGCTCTCGACGGGTGAATCCGGCGACGACGACTTCCAGGGAATGGGACCCGGCTTCGTCAGCGAGAACCTCGAGCGGGACCTGATCGACCGCGTCGAGACCGTTGCACTCGAGGATGCCGAAGACGAGTGTCGGCGTCTCGCTCGCGAGGAAGGCGTTCTCGTGGGCCAATCGAGTGGGGCGACGAGTCTCGTCTCCCAGCGTATCGCCCGTGAAATCGCGGATCCCGATCTCGACTGCCCGGATGTCTCGGATGCGTTTGACGAGTCAGCGGCGACACCTGAACCGGACGGCGGGGCGATCGAGGACTGTCCACTTGTCGTGACGGTCTTCTGGGACAGCGGCGAGCGCTACCTCTCGACTGGATTGTTCGATCTCGACGGCCTCGAGCCGTAGGAAAAACGGCTCTTTCACCTACGCGAAGGATCTTTATCTGCCGTGGTCTACGACTCGGTAATGTCCCCACACTCTCCCAGCAGACGAGCCCTCTTGCTCAGCGGCGCCGGTACGCTTTCGCTCTCCGTTCTTGCCGGCTGTATTTCTGATCTTGACGATGACTCGAGTCCCGACGACGCTGAGTCCACCGCGGCTGATGACGAGGGATCGTCTACTCCTGACGAGAGCAACGATGGTGACGGAGGCGACAAAGATGGCGACGACCTCGAGTCGGACGACGATGACGAGGCCACAACCGAGACAAACGATGACCCGGAGTACGAACTCGAGCACTACCAGCATTTGGCGACCGGAGACGAGGCCGATGTCTCATTGCTAACCGACCACGACGACCTCGAGACGTGGCTCGCTGACCGCATGCTCGAGGAAGATCTTGAGTCACTGCTCGATGACGTCAACTTCAGCGCCGAGACGCTCGTCGCACTCGAGGTCGACGCACCCACACCCTGCTACAAACTGGAACTTGATCGACTTGCTATCGCTGACGACAGTGACGACGAAAGTGACGGAGACAAGACGCTCGAACTCGAGGCCAGCGTGCACGAGACGGGCGACGACATGTGTTCGCAGGTGATCACGACGATTGGGGTGCTCGTTCGCGTCTCGGTTGCGAGTGATAGGATCGCCGGACTGTCGGCGGGTATCGTCGATACGGATGGCAGCGAGTACGGAATGGGAACTACCAGCGTGTCGGATGACGTAACAACCGATGAAAGCGGCGACGAGGCTGGCGGGGCGAACTCGACTGATAACTAGACCAAGACGACCGCTACGGCGAATACTCTGCTTCGGTCAGTCGAACGACGAGTGTCTCCTCGACATCGCGCAGATCGTACGTCGGGAGTTCGCCGTCCGTTCGACGAACGTACAGCGGTTCAACCAATCGCGGCCGGACCGGACTCGAGTCTGTCTCGTCCGGTTGTGTTGTCTCCCCATTCGAGGGGGCGTCCTCAGCCGTCGACGGGTTTGATTCGCGCTCGAGGCCGTAGATTTTGCAGTACTCACCGGTCTCAGCGGGCTCGAGGGTACCGTTTCGGAGTTCCTCGGCGAGCGGGCGTGAGAGCCATTCGTCAGTGCTGAGGCTTGGGTGTTTAATGAGTGCTTCGTCGACGAAGCGGGTGAGATACCACTGGAGATCGTTGAGTAAGGAGACGGCAGCGCCGATGCTGACCGTTCGCAGCGCGATCGAGTTTTCGAACGGGCGGCGTAACTCGTAGGTTGTAAGTGCCTCACGGGACGTTTCGCGCGAGAGCAGTTCGTACTGGAGGGTGTAGTCGGGGTCCCCGATGAGACAGACGCGCGTCACTACCTGCAGGTGGGGGCGTCGGCGTAATGTGGGTTTCGGGTTGCTCACGAGTCTCTATGAAGTGACTATCAGAACGCACAGAGAGTCAGGATTTCATAAAAGTCACGTATGTGAACCCGAGCGCCGATAGACGGAGCCAGCGTTCGTCAGCGTGTAATGAGAGTGATGACCGATGGTGTGGCGGTCTTGACACGGCTGTCTGTGTGTGGGTTTGTGTCTGTGGATACGCTGCTGGGACGCATACACTCGGAGGCGGTACCGTGTCGGGGGTAGCGAACACGCCCGTTGACCGCCTTTATGAGGGATCGAACGGCCAGTACTACACTGAGTGGGAAGTCTCGAGGCAGTTTCGTCGTGGGGCCTGGCAACGCTGTCTTCGCCAGGAAGAACCTGACCGCCAACTCGTCGAAACGGGTGGAAAGCGTCTCCTGATGCTGACTGCAGTCGATCTCTGTGATGCCCCCTCGTGGGTCGAAATCCGGGTTCGCGGAGAGAGCGCCCGCGTCGTCGATACCCGTCGATTCGCAACACCGAATTCGACCTGCGATGAGGCCGGCAGATAAGAGCTGCACCTGTAAACCACGACTGATTGGGTCGTTCGGCTTCGTGTGACAGTCATGAACCGGCGAGCGTTCCTTGGGGCGGTCGGCTCAGTAGCCTCACTTGGAACGCTTGCTTATGCGACTCGAGAGCCAATTGACACCCTCGAAATCACCGTCTGGCTGTCGACGCAGGCCGGCCGCTACGACGGCGTGACACAGCGCATTCGAGAGTACGTCACGCGATGTTTTGACTTCGAGTTTTGGTCACTCGAGGTGTCGATTGGCGGGGCGGTCTCGGTCGGGACCGAAGACGGCGCGCGGGTGACAAGTCGTGGTGAGTGGCCGCTTCGCGTCCTTTCGGGCGCAGCCGGCCTCGGGGGTCTCGAGCCAGCGCGCCACGTCAACCTGCTTGTCACCGATGGCCAGATGGCGGTCGCACCGACTGGATACGGGCTGCCGCGGATTGCGTCCGTCGGTGGCGCACGCCACCTCGCTGACCTCGAGCCGTTCGATGAGTTGCTCGAGAGCGGGCCAGACAGCGATGTCAAGTGGGCGGTCCCGACGACGACCCGCGCGCGGACGATGCAGGTGCTGCTTCACGAGGTCGGCCACGCACTGGGACTGGATCACGAACATGGGAATGTGATTCGAGAAGATGGACTGGTGATTGCGACGCCAATGCTCAGCACGTATGCGTTTAGCGCGGATTACGTCGGCGAGCATAGCCACTGTGGGCAGGAATACGTCGATCCCGGCGACGACGCTCGAGCGCTCAGTTTAGCGTTTTCAGCGTGTGCGCGCCGGGCGCTGGCTGAACATGCAGGCTGAGTCGCTCTGAGTGACACCTGTAACAACGAGACCCCAGAATGACGGTGTTCGATGGGCCCATTGCGGCCCCACGTTCCAGCGTGGTACGAACGCGTCAGTCTCTCGCAGGTCGTCTATTCGTCGTCGTGTTCGTCCTCGCCGCGGACGAACTCGGCCTGTGCATCGGCAGATGCGTCGGCCGCGCTCGCGTTTGGTCCTTCGATAAGTGCCTCGAAATCGTCGGCTTCGTCGTACTGGTCCTGGTAGACCAGTGCAGCTTTGCCCATCGAGGAAATCTCGTAGAGGCCGGAGCGCTCGGCTGGACCGATCTTCTCGACGAGTCCGTAGTCTTCGAGAACCGGCAGCCTGGTGTTGATGTTCTTTCTGCTTTTGCCCGTATGCGAAGCGAGGTTCGTTGCCACGTTTCGGCCCTTGTCCTCGAGCGCCTCGAGAATCAGGAAGTCAGTTGGTTGACGTAGTTTCACACTGGTTCACTCTCGTATGTGTACTATATTTCCACTGGTAACTAATACTTTCGGCTCTAATTCCGCAATACTGTGGATACCCGAGAGATATCTCCCGGTAGTGGTTTAGTACCGATTAGGGCTCTCAATACCGTGATGCATATAGAGATGACTTATTGACTTGTCCAATAGCAACACAATCACATTCATCAAACGGATTTGATGCTGTGCTCGCACCGGGCCACCGTAACTCAGTGTCTGCGGGTTCACGGTGTGACCGCGACACGTCGTCAGCCACTGAGACAGCAAATCCCATCTTACTCACCACTCGAGGGCTCGAGCGAGTGTTGGAACGGCGGTGCGGCGGCCGGTCGCTTGCGGACGCCCTCATCAGCGGGCGACTGCCTCGGCGGCGATTTGTCCTCGAGTAACGAGACGCCCGCTGAGCCGAGCCACTCGAGAAGTGCTGCAACATCTGATGGTGAATCAACACGGTACGACGCCGCAGAGGGATGTTTGTCACCGACTCGAACGCCAATTCCCTCGGGTTCGACCGCCTGAAACGCGGATTCATCGGTGACGTCATCGCCGATATAGATCGGCACTGTCGCGGGCGGACAGGCGGCTTCGATCAGTTCGACCGCGTTTCCTTTTCCCCACGGGACCGAGGGACCGATCTCGAGGATACGTTTGCCGTCGGAGACGCTCAACGCGTCGCCACCGAGTCGGTCGACCACCGATTGTGTGAGTCGGGCAACATCGGCTCGCATCGGTTCCGGAACGGACCTGACGTGGACAGTTCCGGTTAACCGCTTGTTCTCGACCTGTGCGTGTGGAATTGACTCGAGGACCGTCTCGAGCGTTGCACAGACGTGATCGATCGTCGATGCTCGCTTGCGCGCGATCGGGTGGATTGCGACCGAGTCATTTCGCGCTACCTCGAGGCCGTGATTTCCTGCGTAAATTGCGGGGCCGTCGATTCGCGTGCGCACATCGGTAAGCGCCCGCCCGCTGACGATGGCCGTCGTCACGCGAGCATCGTTGGCGAGTGTTGCGACGGCGGACTCGTTGGCCGCTGTCGCCGTCGCTGCGTCCGGATCCGGGACGATCGGCGCGAGCGTCCCATCGAAATCCAGACAGACGAGGAGCCGCGAGGCGTCCTCGAGCGTGCTTCTAATCGGTGGCAGTGCCTCTTCGAGTGGGGTTGGAACGGAGTGTGTGCCGGTCATCGATCAGGCAGTTGGTTCGTGTGGTCTGAATTCACTCGAGTCTCGAGGCGAGTCAGTGTCGGACGAGTCGCTGTGGACGTGTTCGATCCAGTCGAACTGTGCGTCCATCCAGCGCTCGAGGTTGCCGTCGAAGACACGGTTTCGAAGCGTGGTCATTCGGCGCTGGCGCTCGCGGATAGGCATTGCGAGTGCCTCCTCGATGCCCGTCGCGATGTCGGTGACATCGGTCGGATCGATCGAGACTGCATGCGAGCCGAGCCGGTCGTGTGCACCGGCCCGCTCGCTCAAGACGAGTGTGCCTGTCGCGTCGACGTTCGAGGCGACGAACTCCTGTGCGACTAGATTCATCCCATCGATAAGCGGGTTGACGACCATGACGTCTGCGTGGCGATACAGCCCACAGAGCGTCTCATGCTCGAGGTAGGCTTCGGTGTAAATGATCGGCTGCCACTCATCGGTCCCGAAGCGGTGATTGATCCGTTTGGCTTCGCCGCGAACGAGTTCGCCGTGGTGCTGGTATGCCGGAATGTTCGTTCGTGAGGGTGTCGATTTCTGGACGAACGTAAACTCACCTCGCCAGTCTGGATTGCGCTCGAAAAAGCGCTCGAGGGCGGCAAAGCGCTCGGGGATTCCTTTCGTGTAGTCGAGACGATCGACGCCTAGACCGAGGACGACATCGTCGGGATTGCACTCATCGCCAAGGAGTGTCGAAATCTGGGCGGCATCGACTGCGCGTGCATCCTGGTCGTACGCGGAGGCATTGACACCCATCGGCGTCGCAACGATGCGTGTCGTGTGGCCATCGTAACTGACGGTTCGTTGCGTCCGGTTGACGTCCGCTGCCGGGAGGAACTGCTCGACGCACTCGAGGAATCGGTCTGCGTACCACTCGACGTGGAATCCAAGCAGGTCGTTTCCGAGGACACCCTCGAGGAGGTGTCCGGCGGCGGGACAGCGTTGGAGAGCCGATGGTGTTGGCCACGGAATGTGCCAGAATTGTGCGATGGTCGTTGACTCCGGGACTGAGTCGTCGTCCTGAATGAGTCGTGGGGCGAGCGCAAAGTGGTAGTCTTGTACCCAGACGACCGAATCCTCGCTTGCGTGATCAGCAACGGCGTCAGCGAAGCGCTCATTGACCGTTTGATACCAGTCGAAGTCATTCGATCGATGGCAGATGAGGTCGGTGAAACCGTGACAAAGCGGCCAGAGAACGCGGTTGCTGAAGCCGTAGTAGTACGATTCGACGGCTTCCTCGCTGAGGTCGATTCGACGCAGTGTGTAGGCGTCCTCACCGGGTGGGACGCTAACGCAGTTGTTCTCATCCGCGACAGTAAAGTCGGCATCGCCGTCACCCCAGGCGATCCAGGTTCCGTTTACTTCCTGTACAACGGGGTCGAGACCAGCGGTGAGTCCACCTGCGGGTTCATCGACCGTGATCGGTCGGTCGTCGCCGTCCTCATTGCCACCCTCGCCGTCGTCGTACTTATGGCGGTAGGGCTGTCGGTTGGAGACGACGAGTAACGATTCGGGACGGTTCGACCCCGCAGATCGATTGGTGTCAGATTCCCGACTGCCACCGTCGGCTCGTACCCGCTGTCGGTTCGACGTCGATGACAGCGGCGCTGCAGTGAATCGCATTCGCTGATACATCACAGCCCCACGACGGGTTGATTCGTGGCCTGCGCCTGCATGGAGGTTTAATACCCCAACGTAGCGTTTCGGTCAATTGAACGGTCAACTCGCTCTCACCATCCAGATCAACAGTAGTAAATCATAATTGTAAACGTTTGTTCACTCTCTTTCGGACGAGGGTTGCTAACGCAGTCAGTGATTGGGGGACCGACACATGTACGTTTCACAGCGTGTGATACGCTGGATATGGACTCCCCGTTCGAGCAGCGACTCGCTGCGTGTCAGTCTCGTCTCGAGGATGATGCGACACCGCTGGCCATCTGTGCCCCAGGGCCAAATCTCACCTATCTCACTGGATTCGACGAATCACCGTCCGAACGCCACTTCCTCTTGTTTGTTCCGCACGCGAGTGTGGATGCACCACCGACGTTCGTCGCACCCGCAATGTATGAGTCCCAACTCGAGGAGGGAGCAATTGCTGACATTGCGGTCCGGCTGTGGGATGATGCCGACGATCCGGTGGCAGTCATCGAACGCACGCTCGAGTCGTTCGACCTCGATCTCGACGCTGAGACCGGACAGCCCTCGGTGCTCGTCGACGACCGGATGTGGGCGACGTTCGTCCAGGATTTGCAGGCGTGCTGTCCGAGTGCCGAGTTCGGACTCGTAAGTGACGTTCTCGAGCCGATCCGGATTCGAAAGGACGAGACCGAACTGGCTGCCCTGCGGCGAGCGGGCGACCTCGCCGACCGTGTGTCTCGAGAGATTCGCTCGCGTGGCGAGGCACTCTGTGGGTTGACAGAACGCGAACTCGCCGCCGAAATCGAGCGGCTACTCATCGAGTATGGGGGTCGCGACCTCGCTTTCGAGACAATCGTCGCTGCTGGCCCGAATGGGGCTCGCCCACACCACCACAGCAGCGACCGGCCGATCCAGCGTGGCGATCCGATCGTCATGGATTTCGGTGCATTCGTCGAGACTGACCTCCCTGGAGACACCCAGTATCCGGGTGATCAGACGCGAACGATGGTCGTCGGCGACCCACCCGAAGCGTACGAGGAAGTCCACGAAATCGTCGCCGAGGCCCAACAGGCCGCCGTCGAGGCCGTCGAACCTGGTGTCACAGCCGGTGACATCGACGCGGTCGCACGCGAACACATTACGAACGCCGGCTACGGCGACGCATTCGTCCACCGAACCGGCCACGGTGTTGGCCTCGAGGTCCACGAGCCACCCTATATCGTCGCGGACAACGACCGCGAACTCGAGGCAGGGATGGTCTTCAGCATCGAGCCGGGGATCTATCTCGAGGATCGGTTCGGTGTCAGAATCGAGGATCTGGTTATCGTCACAGACGGTGGTGCTGAGCGACTCAATAACTCACCACGCGGCTGGGAGACCGGCGAGCAACGCGATCAGTAGGTTGTTAAAACGTGGCTGGCGGCGTCAGTAGAAGTAAAACTCGAGTTCGTGACCGCAGCCGTCACAGACGGTTTCACGGCCGCGGAGTCGGTTTGTTTCGTCGGTGCTGATGCCGGGGCCAGGAGGGACGAAGCCACTCACAGTGGCCCCGCACTCGGGGCACCCAACGTGCATTGATGAGCGATTCGAACGAGACATGCCCTGGCGTATTCGACACCATCTGATAGTTATAGAAGTCGTACTGTCGTGTATGCGAACAGTTGTGAACCGTTCGAACTGGTACGGACGCCTTTCGGCAAGCGAACAGCAAATGCCGAACGCTGGAACTGGTTGCTGGCACACCATCTCCATGTCTTGCGATTGTGCTGTCACTGACAGTCAGCAGTCGTCGAAAACAATTGCTCATCGAGAGTTGCTCAAGGCCGGAGGAATCTGCTGGCAACCAGTGCCCGGTCACACCGCAGTCGGACATGGTGAGTGAGTATCACCGTTCTCTGTATTGCATCCGTTCGGGAGGCGTACCAACGAACCTTTGAGGACACCGCCTAACAGGCTAGTATGGAACGACGGACGTATCTCGGCGCACTTGGTGGCGCGAGTGTCACCGGTCTTGCTGGCCTCGCCGGCTGTCTCGACGACGCAATGGGCACTGTCGGCCTCGGCGACGACAGTGACACCGTCCTCGGTTCACCAGACCAATCCCGTGGCGATCCCTCCCACCCGATCCACGGTGAGGCGTTTCCCGACTTTTCGGTGCCGGATCCAATCACCGAAGAAACCGTCTCGCTCGAGGATTTCCTCGACGATCGCGCACTTTTGATTACGTTTATTTTTACGGCGTGTCCGGACGGTGCTTGCCCGGCCCTCCTGACGCGACTGCGGCGTGTCCAAGAGGACGCAATTGAAGAGGGCTACGAGGACGATATCGCGCTGCTTGCCTATACCTTCGATCCAGAGCGCGATACAGCCGACGTGTTAGCGGAGTACGGTGAGGAACAGAGCGTCGACTATGAGGCCGACAACTGGCATTTCCTCCGACCCGAGAGCTACGAGGAAGGCGAAGAGTGGCTCATGGAGGATTTCGGTATGCAGATTGAACGAGTCGAAGATGAAGACGAAATCGCAGACGCACACGATCACGGAGGAGATGAGGATGGGCACGATGACCACGAGGGCGAGGATCACGATGACCACGACCACGGCGAGTACACGTTCACCCACATCAACCTGGTCGTACTCGCGAACAGCCAGGGTATCGTCGAACGCGCCTATCCCCAGGCAGGGCCCCAATCAGAACATGATGACCTTGGTGCCGATATCGGCGTCATCGTAGATGACGCCCGTACCGTAGCACAAAACCAATCTGAGGACTAACACTCACCAATGCGCAGACGAGACATCCTCGCGGGAATCGGCAGTGCGGGCGTCGTCGCCGGAGCCGGCGCAGTCGCCATCTACGGCCTTCCATCAGTGGATGATCTGACCGGCGAGGACGATGGCTACGCTGATGACCCCCTCGAGATCGAGACGGTCGACGCACCCGGAAGCGAGGCGGGGACAGTCCAGATACCGGACCCCGAGAAAATAACGTTCATCGATATTTTCGGCACCTGGTGTCCCCCCTGTATCGAGCAGATGCCAGCGCTTGGCGAGGCCAGCGACCGAATCGGTGACGGAGACGAGATCCAGTTTCTGTCGGTGACCAACGAATCCATCGGCGAGAACCGGGCGATTACGATGGACGAACTCCTCGAGTGGTGGCGCGAGCACGACGGCGACTGGACGCTCGGCCTCGACCCGAGCGCGGAACTCACCGAACGCTATCTGCAAGGTGATTACCCCTCTGCAGTTGCGATCGATACTGCCGGTCGCGTCCAGTGGGGTGACTCCGGGATCAAAACCGCAGACGAACTCGTCGACGGCATTGAACAGGCTTTCGAGGCAGATAACGCCGTAGACATGACGGGAGAATGATCGACGCTGGAGCCCTCTCTGCAGTGTCGTTCGCCCTGATTGCGGGCATCACAACCTTCTTCTCGCCGTGTGCGTATCCCCTGTTGCCCGGCTACGTCGGCTACTACGTCAGCCAGACCGACGGTGAAGAGCCCTCACTCGGCGGCGCGCTCAGTCGCGGCTTCATCGCTGGGGCTGGCGTCCTCGTGACGCTTGGCATCCTGTTTCTCGTTGCGTTCCAGGTCAGTCACGCGACACTGTCGAATCTGGTTTATTTCGAGCCGATCGCTGGCGCAGTCCTCGTCATCTTCGGCGTGCTCATTATTACCGACCGCGCACCCTCGCTGTCGGTTCCACTCCCAAAGCGGCGCTCGAGCCTGCTTGGCTTTGGTATCTTTGGCTCTGGTTACGCGCTTGCGGCTGCGGGCTGTGTCGCGCCGTTGTTTGTCGGCGTGGTCATGCGAGCGGTCTCTGCGCCGACGACCACCGGAGCGATGGTCGTTGGGACGTACGTCGGGAGCGTCGTTGCCTTGATGGTGGCGCTGACAGTGGTGACCGGAATGGGACTGGTTGCAGCGGGGCAGTTCGCCCGCTTTGGGCCGCAACTCAAGCAGTTTGCAGGCGTCGTTATGATTCTCGCCGGACTTGGCCAGCTCTATCTCTCGGCCGTCTTGCTCGGTGTGCTCTAAGCGGCCGGCAGCCGCAGGTCTGACACGTTTCCGGGTGTCCGTTGAACTGTTTGAGTATGTATCAAGATGTGCTGCTCGCGACGGACGGAAGCGACGGGGCGAATCAGGCGACCGCACACGCGGTTGAACTCGTTTCAGAACTCAACGCGTCCTTGCACGTCGTCACAGTCTCCGAGGACGGCCCACATAGCTCTGAAAAGCGCGACGAGTTGCGACATGACCACGAAGAGGAGGCCGCACAGGCGATTGAACAGGCCGAACGAATCATCGCGGATACAAGTGTCGAGGCAACGACGACAGTCCGCCACGGCGTCCCGCAGGACGAAATTATTGCTGCAGCCGAGGAATTAGGCTGCGATCTGATCGTCGTCGGCACGGTTGGGCGCTCCGGCCTCGAGAACGTGCTCGTCGGCAGCGTGGCCGAGGAGGTGGTCCGGAACGCGCCGGTACCGGTCGTCACCGTCCGCGAAACGTAGCGACGTGGTCGTTCCCGTCCTGCGTTTGCTGCCCGTCTCGAGTCACACCGTTCCTGCTCAAAGCAATCAAGACAAACCCGCTCACACTCGAGTCAGCACGTTGGCGACTCGTAAGCGACTACTACTCGCTGATACGGAATCGATAATTAACCACCCGGCCGCGCAAGCGCCACGAACGATGGAGCGACGCTCGAGCGTCGATGCAGTATCTATCACACACAACTCGAGCGCTGCGTTCGTACGGGTCACAGACAAGAGGTGTCGTCGATGAGCGATGGCTCCGTTCGCCCCGTTGGCGAGCAGTTGCGTATACTCGTTGTCGGTGACTCACGGCGGATCGAGACCGCACTAAACGCCCTCACCACAGCGTTCGACGCCGGCGAACTCGTTCGCGAGCACACGGTTTCAGACGCCCTCGAGCGACTCGCAGATGCGGATGCGGGCATCAATAGCGTCGTTCACTGTGTTGTCTGTGAGTTCGGCTCCGACTGCACGAGCCTTGATGACTCGCAACTGCGCACGCTCGAGCAGCGTACAGAGGTCCCGATCATTATCGTCACCGACGGCGCGGACATCGCAGCTATCGACCGCGCGCTCGAGGTCGGCGCAACTGACGTTGTCAACCCCGGCGATTCACGCGCGCTCGTTGCGACGCGCGTCAGAAACGCCGCTCGGCAGTTCCAACTCACCGTCGGTCGCCGTGCGAGCGAGAGTGACGACCGCCGTTCTCGAGCCGTCCTCGAACAGTCAGATGCGCTCGTGTTCGTCCTCGCAGCAGACGGATCAATCACATACGCTAGCCCCGCGGTCGAATCTCACTTGGGCTACACCGCGAGCGAACTCGAGCGGACCAGCCTCAAGCGGATCGTCCATCCCGACGACCGCGAGCGCACGGCGGAAATCGTGACCGCCGTGTCGACGGAGCCACTGGGCTCGAGCGAGCGGGCAGTTGTCCGACTCGGCGATGGCGCACACTCCTGGCGACGCGTTGAACTCACCTGCGTCAATCGGCTCGCCGACCCAGAGCTTGCGGGGATCGTCGTGACAGCAACACCAACTCCGGGAGCGACGGATGATACTGCGCTCGAGCGAGGCGAAGAACCCGCAGCATCCAAATTCGAATCCGGTCCCGAACAGGCGACAGATACTGCCACCGCCATCGACGAACACGACCGGCGTGCACTCCTTGAGTCGGCAATCGACGCGCTGGACGACGGCATCGCCGTTCTCGAGGACGATGTGATTCGGCTGGTCAACGGGACGCTGGTCGATCTAACTGAATCACAGACACTCGTGGGTGCCGATCTCGAGGCGCTGTTCGATGCCGACCTCGCTGCGACGATCCGTGAGCGGGCCCAGTCACCGGTCGTCCGGTGGATGGAACCCGTCCGCGGGACCCTCCAAACTGATGGCGACACAATTCCGGTCGATGTCGTCGTCACGCCGCTGCCAGGTGAGGACGACTGGACGCTGTGTCTCATTCGTGACCGACGACAGTCACCCGCCGCCGCGCTCGAGACAGTTGGACAGACTGTTTCCGTACTTCGTCAGGCCGAATCGCGCCCGCAGATCTACCGTGCCGTCACCGACGCGATTCGCGCCTGTGTGGCGAGTGAACTGGCAGTCTGGTATCGACTCGAGTCGGCAACGCTCAGCGCCGCTGCGGTCGCACGCGCAGACGATCAGCCCCCGGCTGAACTCCCACCAATCGACCGAGAACAGGTCAATACGTCTCGCCTTGCGTGTGAATCACCGACTGCCTTCGACGGGGCAGCGCTCGAGTCGTTGCTCGAGCAAGCGGGAATTCGAGCCGAGCGCGTACTCGTCGTTCCGATCGATGAGCGCGGTGTCGTCCTTGCGACGAGCAGCGATCCAATGGCGTTCGAAGCGCTCGATCTCGGCCCACCAACGGCGCTTGCGGACGCCGCAGCCGTCGCGCTCGACCGACTTGAGGCCACCACTACGGCTCGTGACTGTCGTCGCACGCGCGAGCACCTCGAGACGTCGCTCGCTCGCGAACGGGCAGTTCGAGACGTTGAACGAGCGCTACTCGAGGCCGCAACCAGAGTCGACGTGGAAACGACGCTCTGTGAAGGACTGGTCTCTCTCGCCGGTGAGGACGGCGCAAACGGCAGTTCTTCTGACGCGGCCGACGACCGTCGGACGCCAGTTGCAGGAATCGATCTGGCCTGGGTCGGCCGCGTCGCCACCGGCAGCGAAACAATCTCACCACGGACCTGGGCAGGTACCGACGGGGCATTTCTCGAGTCGCTCACCGGGCAGGTCGATCCTCGTGCTGACTCACCGGCCGGCCGGACCGCTGCAACCCGCGACTCTACCGTCATCGACGACCTCGAGGCCGTCGTTCGCGACCAGCGCGAGCCACCTCCCCCACTCGAGTCTGCACTCGAGGCGGGTATGCAGTCGATGGTCAGCATCCCGATCGACAACGGTGACTTTCAGTACGGTACGCTGACCGCCTACGCCACCCAGCCCGCGGCGTTTGATGACTCCGTGCGCTCGACCTGTGAACACCTCGCGCAAGTCGCTGGCTACGCCATCGGCGCACTCGAGCGCAAGCAGGCGCTTTTGGCCGACAGCGTCGCCGAACTCGAGATCGTCGTCCGCGACGACACAGAACCGCTGTCGGCGATCGCCCGCGGGCTCGACTCGCGAATCGACGTCCGGTCGGTCGTCCCTCGCTCCGGTGGTGGATCGACCGTCTACTGCACTGTTCTCGAGCCCACACCGGATACACTCAGGGCGGTCGCTGACGACCTCGAGGCAGTTGCTGCCGTTCGGTTTGTCGGAGATGGGCCGGACGACGGCCAACCGACGCCCGTCGAGTTCACGATCACGGATTCGACGGTCGCAGAGACGCTCGCGGAATACGGCGGCGTCCTGCGTTCGATCACGCCCGCCAAGTCACAGAGCCGACTCGTGATCGACCTCTCGAGTACGGTCGACGTACGGGCATTCGTCCGAACAATCGACCGCGCTCACTCCGGGACTGAATTGCTCGCTCGCCGCGAACGCGACCGATCGACCCCCTCGGCTCGAGCCTTCGATACGGAGCTTCGAGACCGACTCTCCGAGCGTCAACTGCGGACGCTCGAGGCGGCGTACTACGGGGGCTTTTTCGATTGGCCGCGCGCGAGCACGGGCGAGGATGTCGCTGAGTCCCTCGGAATTTCGCAACCGACGTTCAGCCGCCATCTTAGGGTCGCACAGCGGAAACTGTTCGAGTTGCTGTTCGACGAACCCGCTGATGAGCAGTGATCAACCACGGGTTATATCTGTGTACTATTGGCTCGATAAGCGGTAATCAAGTATTTATTCCACCCAGTTACAGACAGCGGATTGATCGATGAATTAGTATTGTTGTCCGCTGTTCAACTATTTCCGTATATAGCGTCTACGACCATGTACTCCCAGTCGAATCACCCATTCAATGAGTGAGTCCCCGGTAACGACAACTTACATCGGTCATCCAGCCGGATGGCAGATGGACCAATGAGCATCGACATCGCCGATGCGGAACCCGAAGTCGACGTTGACGTCGATGTCGAGGGCTCCGAACTCCAGACCCAGGCTGACGGTGGCATCGTTGCACAGTTGCGACTTGACCACTCGGCGCTGTTCTTGCGTCCCACCCTCCGGCGCGCAACCGACATCTCGGTCGAACCCGACTACTGGACCACCGCCTCCTCCGGGCGCACACAGGTCTTCGTCACCGCCTACGGCTCGACGTTCGACGCCTTCGAAGCCGCCCTCGAGGTCGACTCGACCGTCGCAAACCCGGTACTGGTTGATCGCTACCCTGACCGTCGCGTCTATCGCCTCGAGCGGACCGATCGGACGCTCACGTTCGTCGACGAAACTGCAGACGCCGACGGACGCATCCTTGAGCTTTCGAGTTGTCGAAACGGCTGGTGTGTCCAGCTTCGATTCCCGACCCGAGACGATCTGGTCACGTTTAACGAGTACTGTCGTGGGCAAGGCATTTCACTAACTGTCGATCACTTACGCGTCTCCGACGACGAGGACGACGGCGTCGTCGCCCTGACCGAAAAACAACAGGAACTTCTTGCGGTCGCCCACGAGGAAGGCTACTTCGACGTTCCTCGAGGCATCTCACAGGATGAACTGGCCGATAGACTCGGCGTCTCGAAGTCGGCCGTCTCCCAGCGTCTTCGCCGTGCGATTGGCGAACTCTGTGCGTCGACGCTGTAGTGCTCGAGTGCGAATATAATTTTGAACGTGTGCGAAAAGTGGCGTCCACAGCGCCCCGTTCGTGCTGTGGTGCAATCGTGACGAGCACTGCCTCACCAGGGCAGCGCGCGTTACTCGTCGTCGTCTTTCATCGAACCGAGCTGGGAGATCAACTCGTCGGTCGATGCATCGGATTCGAACGACATCTGCCCGTCGTGGTCGTTCTCGTGGACGTTGACAGCCTCGCCGTTGTCATCGTCGTCACTCGTGTGTTGCTGTTGCTCGGATTCATCGTAGCTACCAAAACCCATACCATACCTACCACCTCGCCCTTCAAAGGCGTGGCGGTTCTCGATCGCACCGTGATGTGATCGCACGTATTGGCTGCCCAACGAGACGGCACCCACAGGCGCTTACTTGAATCGGAGATACTGCCGATCATACTCCGGTTCACCCTGTCGCGGATGGATCGTAATAAACGATTCTGGCGCCATTTCCGCGAGTTCGGCTGGTAAATCCGCAAGCTCGGAATGCCAGCCCACGTCACCACGCCGTGGTGAAATACCGACGATCAGATCATCATCGCCTGCCTCATCCTCGAGTTGCGCGCGGAGGGTATCCCAACCATCGACGCCGGCGAACTCGGCTGTCGCGTCTACCTCGACGAGGTCAAACAGTTGTTCGAACTGGTGGGCCGACCCGTCGACGACGAGGACGTTCAACTCGGCTCCGACACTCGCTGCGAGGTGTTTGACGAGATGGACTGCCTCGTAGAATCCCTCGTGGTGGTCCGCGCCGAGTGGCACTACGACGTGTATTCGTCGCGTCGTGTTGATCGGATGGCCGAGCCGACTGATCAGGACTGGTCGCTTCGAGCGCTCGAGTACCTGGTCGATGATGCTTCCGAAGATACGGTGCTGGAAGCTCTGTCGTGCATCCCAGCCCATGATAATCTGATCGGCTTGCACTTCCACAGCACCCTGGACAATCCCCGATGCAACGTTGTGATTGACGCGGGCTTCGGTTTCGACGGGAGTTTCTGCGGCGCTGCCCGCAGCCGCGAGTTCCTCGAGTTCGGTGGTGACGCCAGCAATGCGCTGTTCGGTTTCATCTGCATCCTGTCCGGGCTGGACGACAGTCATGACGTGAACTGGCTCGTTGCCACTCTCACCTTTAATAACGAACGCAAGCTCCATCAACCGCTGTTGGAGTTCGGCGTTGTGCGAAAGTGGGAGCAAAATCGTTGGGTCTGTGGCGTCAGTGTCATCCTCCCCAACATCGCGCTCGAGTGCAAGTTGTGTTGCCGCTCGTTCGGTGAGCCATGGGCTTACGATGGCGGTGATGAGCAACATCAGCACCACCGCATTAAGCACTGCTGCATCGAACAACTCTGCTTCGAACCCAAGCAACGTAATCGCCAGTGCAGCAGCAGCTTGGCCGGTTGAAAGCCCGAAAATAACGTTTCGCTCGTTTGCCGTATAGCCCTGTACGCGCGAGACGAGCCAGGCGGCGATCCCTTTCGTCACGAGCATGATACCGACGATGAAGACGGTAATCTGGATCGTCTCGAGGCCGTCGAAAATCACAGACGGGTCGACGAGCATCCCGACGTGCAACAGGAAGAAGGGAACGAAAAAAGCGTTCCCGACGAATTCAATGCGGTTCATCAACGTCCCACCCGGTGGAATCAGCCGGTTGACGGCGATTCCGGCGACGAACGCACCGAGAATGGCTGAGAGATCAAGCAGTTCAGCAAGACTAGCTGCGGCGAAGATAGCGACCATCACGAACAAGAACTCAAAGTAACTCTCCTGACTGAACGTCTGGAAGAACCACCGAGAGAGTGGGGGAATAACGAACCAGGCCGCACCGAAGAGCAAGACGAGTGACAAGCCAACCTCTGCAAACAGCAGCGCCGAAAGCTCGCCGTCAACGGACCCCATTACAATCGCGAGGACGACCAGTGCAAGGGTATCCGTAAAGAGGATCCCGCCGAACACAGCTGTGACCGCACGATTCTTCGTTACTCCGAGTCGATTCACGATCGGATAGGCAAGCAGTGTGTGCGAGGCGAAGACGGCGGCGAGCAAAAGCGAGGCCCATTCGTTAAGACCCAACACGGTATACAACGCTGCAGAGCCGACGATAAACGGAATAAAGAAACTCGCCAGTCCGAAGAGTGCGGCGTTCTCTGGTGCTTCCTTGAACCCCCGGAGATCGAGCTCGAGACCGACCGTAAACAGCAAGTAGATCAGCCCGACTTCACCGAGCAACTCGATCGCATCGGAGTGACTGACGATCTCGAGGGCATCGGGGCCAATAAGTGCGCCTATGAGAACGATACCGACGATTCCCGGCTGTCCGAACCGTTTGGCGAACAATGGGCCGATCAAGAACACAGCCATTGCGACCGTAAAGACGAGTACCGGCTCCTCGAGCGGAATTGCTACGTCGGCAATGAACGTCGTGTACATGGTGTCGTGTGTTTCCAGTGTCCTCGAAACCGGTGGGTACACCAACGTGGTGAGAGCAGGGAGCAACGTGGTGTCCAGCGTTTATCGTCCCAACTGAACCAGTGTACACACCGACCAGACCGGCATCTGCGGTCGACTGTGCAGTGAGTTACAGTTGCTACTGTCGTGGTGGTTTCGAACCGTTGTTGTTCTGTCCTCGGTTTTAGGACGTATACTCGCCGTTGAGTGGTGGATAGCTAATAAAACGTTGGATTGCTGTAGTCAGTTCCCGGTTTTGACGACGTTCTGTGGCAACATTCCACACACAAAACGCCTGGAAAACACTATGTGCCAACCCCGTCGCGTTTTCGCGGCTTACGCCAGAGTAGTAGCTGATAACCAATCGATGCCAACGCTGTATCCCGCTGATATAGCTGCGTTGGCTTGACATACTTCGTTAAAAACGTTCAATATTGTTCTATAAAGTATCTCTCGAGCCTATTCATGAACATATGTTTTAAAATCAGTTCGAATGTTGTGACAGTCTCCTGCTAGTCATGTTTTGGCTATCGTCCAACCGACATGGTCGTACAGCGTAGCTACTGTCCGTAGTAGCCAATCTATAGTAATGCCCGCGGCTTGCTTTGTCCTCTATCATGCCCATGCACGCGCTCCGGCCGCGACGAAGTGTCGTGGACGTTCGACTAGCTAGCGATCGACGGTGCCCATTGACGCCCTCCCGACATGCGGCTACCCGTTCGCGACCGACTGCTGTGGCGACTTCGCCTGAGCGCTTGCTTGCACGGTGATTGACAGATGTGTGGAATTATTGGTCACGTCGGCGACGGTAACGCACTTGAAACACTCATTACAGGACTCGAGAATCTCGAGTACCGCGGTTACGATTCGGCCGGAGTCGCCGTGCAGAACGGCTCCGGAATCAAGATTCAGAAACGCTCAGGGAAGGTCGAGGAACTGAAATCAGCAATCGACGACACGACGCTTACGGGGGAAATTGGCATCGGGCACACGCGCTGGAGCACGCATGGCCCACCAACCGACGAAAACGCACACCCGCACACGGACGGCACGGAAGACGTTGCAGTCGTCCACAACGGGATTATCGAAAACTACGCTGAACTCAAGGAGTGGCTTCGCGCAAAAGGCTACGAGTTCACGAGCGACACCGACACCGAGGTCATCCCGCATCTCATCCAGTACTATCTCGACAGCGGAATGGACAGCGAGAGTGCCTTCCGAACGGCAATCGAGGAACTCGAGGGCAGCTATGCCGTCACGGTGATGATCTCTGACGAACACGTCCTTTATGCCGCCCGGAAAGGCTCACCACTGGTCGTCGGCGTCGAAGACGACGAGTTCTTCCTCGCCAGTGACGTTCCTGCGTTCCTCGAGTACACGGACAGCGTCGTCTATCTCGAGGATGGCGACGTTGTGATCGTTGACAACGACGGCGTCGAGTTTACTGATCTCGCTGGAAACCCAATTCGGCGCGAACCCGAGACGGTCGAATGGGACCCCGAGCAGGCTGGCAAGGGGAAATTCGACCATTTCATGCTCAAAGAGATTTACGAGCAGCCGACCGCACTCTCTCAAGCCATCGAAGGTCGGGTCGATCCCGAAAACGGCCGAATCGCACTCGAGGACCTCGAGTCGGGCACGTTCGGAGATATCGACAACGTTCAGCTCATCGCCTGTGGGACGTCCTATCACGCGGCGTTGTACGGCTCGCTGACGCTGAATCAGGCGGGGATCAAGTCGACAGCACTGCTCGCTAACGAGTACAGCGTTGCATCGCCGCCAATCAACGAAGACACGCTCGTCGTTGCCGTCACCCAAAGTGGTGAGACAGCAGATACACTGAATGCCCTCCGGCAGGCGAACGAGGCGGGTGCAAACACGCTCACCGTCACCAACGTTGTCGGCTCGACGGCTGCCCGCGAGGCCGACGACGCGCTGTTCATTCGTGCCGGCCCCGAAATCGGCGTCGCAGCCACGAAGACGTTCTCCTCGCAGGCAGTCATGCTCTCGCTGCTTGCCCAGCGCATCACTGAGGACGTTCATGGCACGCCTGCAACCACCAGAATCGAGTCGTACCTCTCAGAACTGGCCGAGATGCCGGACCAGATCGAGAACCTGCTCGAGACCTCCGATGCCGAGTATCTCGCCAGCCGGTACGAACAGAGCCAGTCGTACTTCTTTATCGGGCGTGGCCTTGGCTTCCCGGTCGCGCTCGAGGGCGCGTTGAAATTCAAGGAAATTACCTACGAACACGCAGAAGGGTTCGCCTCGGGTGAACTCAAACACGGGCCGCTGGCGCTGGTCACTCCCGAGACACCGGTCTTCGCAGTCTTTACCGGCGAAGAAGACGAGAAGACGCTGAAAAATGCTGAGGAAGCCCAGACGCGTGGCGCACCCGTCGTCGCAGTGTGTCCTGAAGGCCACCGTGCTGTTGACGTTGCTGACGCACACCTCGAGATTCCCGACACCGACTCCGACCTCGCTGGATTGCTCGCCAACGTCCAGTTGCAACTGGTCTCGTACTACGCGGCAGACCTGCTCGAGCGCCCGATTGACAAACCGCGGAACCTCGCAAAGAGCGTCACTGTCGAGTAACGAGAATCAGCTGTTGCGTTTTCTGGTACCTGTCCGGAGAGAGTAGAATCGTTCTCAGCGGCACCGACGGCTATGGTCGGCCCGACAGAGAACGGCACTCGAGTCCGAGTCTTCGAGGTCGCAGGACGACAGCCACCCCCGTAGCAGTCGTCCACACGACGTCACCGGCGACTCGTACTCGGTGTCGGAATCGGATCGGAGGGACGTACTGATCGAGTAATGGTGTGGTACCGATCGACACCCTCCACGTAGACTACCCGCTCGGAGTTACATAAAGCCCACACTTGATTGATACGGTGGTGGGCGCTCGAGACCGTTTCGCGCCCCTATTCCCGAGTGTTCGTTCGAGAGAAAACAGCCGACAAAAACGAACCGTCGTCCCGTCGCTACCGATCGCGGTCGACCGTTTCACCCGGACGCGTCGTCGCGCCAGTCTCGAGTTTGAGCCCCGGCGTGAGACTCGTGTTGATGCCGGTCTTAACGTCGTCGCCTGCGACAATGCCGAACTTTCGGCGGCCGGTCGAGACTCGCTCACCTTTGACAGTGAATTTGATGTCTGCGTCGTCGTGTCGGAGGTTACCGACCGTGGTTCCGGCACCGAAGTTCACGTCGCGCCCAAGCACACTGTCACCGACGTACGAGAGGTGACCAACCGTTGCACCCGGCGAGAGCACGCTGTTTTTCACCTCGACTGCGTGGCCGACTTTCGCGCCTTCGTCGATCAACGTCGCACCGCGGACGTACGCGTTCGGCCCGACGGTCGCCCCTGAGCGGATCAACACTGGCCCTTCGATGACCACACCCGACTCGACCGTCGCGCCTTCTTCGACGACGACCGCCCCCTCGAGTCGCGCCTGATCGCTGACCTCGCCGTCGATGCGTCGCTCGAGCGTCCCGAGTTTCCACTCGTTTGCCTCGAGCAGTTCCCAGGGGCGGCCAACGTCCATCCAGCGATTGAGCGTGACCGGCGAGACGGCGTACTCGTCGATAACCTGTGCGAGCACGTCCGTGATCTCGTGTTCACCGCGCTCGCTTGCAGGCACCTCGAGCCAGGCGCGGGCTTCCTCAGGGAAGGCGTACGCGCCAGCGTTCGCGAGATTTGTCGGTGGATCGTCCGGTTTCTCAACGATATCCGTGACCGTGCCATCGGTCGTACTCAACACGCCGTAGTTCTGTGGCTGGTCGACTTCGATTGCACAGACGGCCGGGCAGCGATCAAACAGTTGCTCGACCGCGGCTGGATCGTAGAGATTGTCGCCGTTGAGAACGGCGAACGCGCCGTCGATATACTCTCGAGCGGCGTTGACCGCGTCGGCCGTCCCGGACTGTTCTTCCTGGACGGCGTAGTTGATCGGAACATCGCGATACTCCGCCCCGAAATGCTCTCGGACCGTGTCTGCCTCGTAGCCGACGACGAGGACGACCTCGTCGGCTCCGGCATCGATTGCGGCGTCGACGGTGTGAGCCGCCATCGGCCGGTCAGCAACCGGAAGCATCGGTTTCGGCACTGCTGCAGACAGCGGTCGGATCCGCGTTCCTTCGCCCGCCGCGAGAACGACAGCTTGCATGCGGACAGTGTACGGCGATTCATGGGATAATTATACGGGTTCTACTCGTGCGTATAACTGTTCACGCATCCGACCGCCTGAGGCTACCCAGCTGGGTCATTTCTGTATGCGAGACCGAATCTGTTCGGGGCCTCCAGTCGTCTGTGTCGGGCGCGACAGAGTGGTCAGTTGCGTTTCTCCGCAACCACCCAGTATTCCGCGTCTGAAATACAGTATTTCCCGTCAGTAATATCGTATTTCTCGAGTGTGAGCCCCTCACACGCTTGATTTGACATGGGAGTATACAGAGGGGACGCTGTCGAAGAGACGCTGTAGGCACCGCGAACGGACCTGGTTATGCGGTCTATATTAAATACCGTTCTGTGGCTACGAATTGTTGATGTCGACCGAATCATCCGACGCGAAGTGGACGCCGATGACGTCTCGAGAAGCAACCAGCTCCCCTCGCTGTGTCAACTGTGGGAATCAAGTTACCCCGCAGTTCGCCCGCGTCTTCGGTGACAACCGGGATGTCGTCCATGCGTGTCCTGACTGTGCGACCTACCGCGAAATGAAGACGTCCGATTTCATCCCGAAAGACGCCCGATAACGCTGTTTTCGCCTCTC
The DNA here is from genome assembly GCF_011043775.1 of Natronolimnobius sp. AArcel1. Classification (NCBI taxonomy): domain Archaea; kingdom Methanobacteriati; phylum Methanobacteriota; class Halobacteria; order Halobacteriales; family Natrialbaceae; genus Natronolimnobius; species Natronolimnobius sp. AArcel1. The sequence goes on from NZ_JAAKXY010000009.1 coordinate 86,856, forward strand.
TAGTCCGTCACGTCTGCCACCACCAGCGCAAAGGCACGCGAGTTCTGGTTCGTGTTCCGTCTTCTGAGCGCCTCGAGCGACTCGTATCCACGTCTCGCCTTAGCCAGTCAACGGCGTCTCGAGACCGGCCGCGTCGGCGACGAGTGATTGTGCATCGTCGAAGACGCGTGCCGTCTCGTCCTCACTTCGTGCTTCAGCCGTGATGCGAATGAGCGATTCGGTGCCGCTGGCACGGATGAGGAACCAGCCGCTGTCTGTATCGACGCGGACGCCATCGAGCGTATTCACGTCGTCGCGGTCGGTGACACGGTCCTGAACGGCTGCCATCACGCCAGCCTTGTCCTCGACCTCGATTGACGCCCGCTGAATCGGATACTGTTCGATTTCACCAACTAGTTCGGACAGTGGCCCGCGTTCAGCGACGAGATCAACGAGTTTGGCCGCTGCGAGCGGTCCATCCGGACAGCGGGTTTCCTCCGGCCAGATCCATGCCCCGCTCGGTTCGCCGCCGAAGACCACGTCGTCTTCGGTCGTTCGCTCTGCAACGTAGACATCACCGACTTTCGTCCGCGTGAGTGATGCACCCGCGGCCTCGAGTGCGTCCTCGACGGCCAGACTCGTATCAACCGGCGCGGCAGCGCGCTCGCCCTCACCGACCGCTTCGCGGGCAAAGATCGCGAGCAGCGCATCTTTTGGCACGAACGTTCCCGTCTCGTCGACGGCCATCATCCGATCTGCGTCGCCATCGTGGGCGATGCCCAGATCAGCGTCAGTCTGCGAAACCAGCGCCGCGAGCGTCTCGAGCGTTTCTTTGTTTGGTTCGCTCGGTCGGCCGGGGAACGAGCCATCGGGTTGACCGTTGAGTGTGCGAACGTGACAGCCCAGATCGGCTAGCACGGTCGGCGTCACGGCGCCAGCACCGTTTCCGAGGTCGACAATAACTGTCGGCGCGTCGTCGGGCTCAAACGAGACGGCATCCGCGATCGCTTCCGCGTGGTGGCCTCTGACGTGTTCTCGCCGGCCGCGCTGGCCGAGTCCATCCCATGGGACCAGTTTGTAATCCGATTCCGCAATTCGGCGTTCGATCGAGCTGCGCTGGTCGGGACCGAAGGCCTTCCCTGACGGCGTCCAGAGTTTAATCCCGTTGTCTGCCGCCGGATTGTGCGATGCCGTGACAACGATTCCCGCGTCCGCATCCAGCAACTCGACCGCGCGTGCGACCGTCGGCGTCGACTCGAGGCCGACATCAAGTGCATCTGCACCACACTCACGCAGTCCAGCGGTGACGGCGTCGACGAGCATCTGGCCGCTCTCACGGACGTCTCGGCCGATCACGACCCGTTCGTAGCCATCCGAGGCGACCGCGCGGCCGACCTCGAGAGCCAGTTCTGCCGTTACCTCCTCACCGACTGGTCCGCGTATGCCGCTCGTTCCGAAGAGTTCGGTCATAGTCGTTGGTGACGAGCCGGATTGCCTTACTATATTGGGTCTAAAACGAGTATCCACAGTGTCAGGGCTGTACTAGTCTGTCCGCTCGAGAGACTCGCGTTTGTGTACAAAGTGACTGTGTGAGGACCCTCCCCCATCCTCGTATAATTCGGTCCGTTCGACCGTGAATCCGACAGTAGTACCTCCCTAGATTTCTGAACTGTCGACACTGTATATACACCATACTGTCGTGGGTTGTGATACGAACTTGCTATGAGCGCAACTGATCACGATCTGTCCCGCGACCGTGCCGCCGAGAGCGACGCCGAAACTGATGCCGACGACGAACCCGCCTCCGTCATGGACCTTCCACCTAGCGCAAAACTCGTCTACAAAGTCCTCGAGTACGAGGGGTCGATGACACAGGAGGAAATCGCCACGGAGTCCCGTCTCTGCTCGCGAACGGTCCGCTATGCACTCGGTAAACTCGAGGATGACTTCGTCAGCAGCCGCGTCTGTCTCGAGGACGCCCGTCAGTCGAAATACACTATCGAGAAGTAACCGTACTCGAGCGCGCCGCGCCATCGCCCCATCTGCCGTTGTATTCACCGCTGTTCGAACCGGAACTGAAACGTATCAGCATCCGTGAGTGGTATCGTAATGCGACCGCCCACGGACGCGCGAGGGAGAACGCGACTCGCGATTGCCGGAGTGGGTGCGACGAATGCGCTGCCGATTCTCGGTGTGGTGGTCTGGGACTGGAGCCTTGCGACACTGATTCTTGTCTACTGGCTCGAGATCGGGATTGGCCTGTGGTGGGCGGCGGTCAAAGCTGGGGTCGCTGAACGGCCGTCGGAGTATCCCGAATCCATGATCCTTCTTGGTACTGTTCGATACCGTCGCGGCGGACTCACCATCCCTGGTACGGCGCTGACCGTATACATCCACAATCTGGCCATGGTCGGTCTGACGGTTGTCTTCCTCGGCGGACTGTGGGCAATCGTTGGCGGAGTGATCCTCGTCTCGATTCTGAACTGGGACGGTGTTGGAATCGGGTTGGAAACTGCGTATTCGGTACTCGCCGTCGGTGCTTGCCTGTTCGTCACGCGGGGATGGGAAACCCTGTCGACGTATCTTCGCGACGAGCAGTATCGCGAGGTGAACGCTCAGCAAGCGATTCAAGACGCGCTGTGGCCGTTGCTTATCCTCGGCGTGCTCGTCACGATGTTCGTCCCCCCCCCGCCGAAACCGAGGCTGGTGGCCTGCTCTCGCTCATCGCGTTACTCGCGGGGAAGTTCGCATTTGACCTTTTGTGGGTGACCTACGGCTCGGTTCGTGCGTTCGATGCGGATAACGGCGGCTGGCTTGGCATCGCCGAGGGAGTGGATTCCGAATGGAAGCCACAGCCACTCGAGGAGCCACCCCAGTTCGTCGGCGACCCAATCCGCCCGCGCCGGGCCGGCGTCGTCTTTGGTGGGATCACGAACGCCTGGTCGTCAATCCTCGGAACGTGGACTGCATTACTGGCGCTGTTCGTTCTCGGTATGATCGCACTCGGTGGCACTCCGGCGATAATGTGGTGGCTCGTCCCGCCGCTCGTGGTGCTCATCGGTGTCAGCATTCTCGATAACGCGCTCCGATACTGGTGGACGACGTATCGCTTCGACGCAACCGGACGACTCTGGGAGTGTGGACGAAACTCGAGACCGCACCGATGCCTCGAGGCTGCACAGTATCGTTCCGTTCGAACCCGAACAGACCGCTTGCTTGGAACAACGACGGTCGAACTCAAAAACGAGCGTAGCAAGTATGATGAGAGTGACAGCGACGTCCAGCCGATTACGATTCCGGCGCTCGTCGATCCAGATGCAACACGCGTCCTCGAGACCCAATCAGAAATCGACGCCTCGACCTCGAGACCAACCTAGCCGAGCTTTCGGTACCGATCAATCGCCAGATCCAGCCCGAACGCGCCTCTGGTAATCGTGTAGTTGGTTTCGAGGCGTGGGTTGAACTTCGCCTTGTAGCGGTTGATGCTCGGGACGCCAGCGCCGACGAGGTCGTAGCGCTCGAGGTCCTCGCGGAGGCCGTCGCGCATGACCGTCCAGTCGAGTAAGTCGTTAATCGGCAGGTCGATGTCGGCATCGGGTTTGACGCCGCCTTGCCACCGGTAGCGGGTGGTGTCCGATTCGACGACGAGAATTCCGCCGAGGACCTCGTCTTCGCCGGCAGGGCGACAGACGTAAGGCCGAACCGAGCCGTCAGGCAACACCGCATGTGCGGACCGAACGAAATCGGGGCTCAGATGGAACGAGCGGCCCTGATTCTCGTATCGCTGGCCGACCTGCTCGACGATGGCTTCGATATCATCTGGGCCCCCTTCCTCGATCACGTAGGCGTCGTCGTCCGCATTGCGAACGTTACTACGTGCGTCGGTACTGAATCGGTTCAGCAACTCTTCTTCGCTCCCCTCGAGGTCGACGACGTACGTGTAGCCCGGTTCGACCTGATACTGATTCCAGGTGAACGGCCGCACGTCTTCGAACTCGGCCGCAACGAATCGCGTGTATAGCGGCGAAATTTCCATCTCGATCCACTCGAGTGCGCCCTCGAGGAATCGTTTGACGCGCTGGTCGGCTTTCCGCTGTTTGACCTTCTCGAGGTTGAGCGTCGCAGGACCAAGATATGGCGACCACGAGCGTGGGGCTGGCGAGAACGCGCCGGTGACTGGTCCGCGGGAGAACTCGAAGACGGGGAAGATACCGACGGCTTCCTGGCCCTTGAATCCGGTAATGAGATGCAGTTCCGTTCCCGTGTCTTCGGCCTGCAGGCGGAGTGCTTCCGCTCGGAAGAAGGGGTTCGTCCCATTTGATTTCTCGACGTAGCGGTTCCACTCTTCGGCCTCGGTCCAGGGGTCAAGCGTTGTAACTTCGATAGTCATAGGTACCCAAGATCGGAGAGCCGATCCTCGACAGCCCGATCATCTGTCGCCGTAATCGGCTCTGGCTCGTAGGCCGGATACTCTGCTTCGGCACCTGCGTCGATTATTGGCAACGTTTCGCCGTCCATCTCTGCATCGATCGGCACGTCGAACAGTGAACAGATCGTCGGCGCGATATCGAACAGCGTCGCATCCTCGCCCTCGAGCGAATGGTCTTCGTCGAAGGCAGGCCCGGCTGCGGCGACGACGCCTGTTTGCTTGTGGTTCCACGTCTCCATCGGCTCGCCGAACTGTTCTCTGCCGAGGTCGGCGACGAGTGCGTTGTTGAACTCCGTTGGGACGGTGACGATATCCGGTGCGTGATCAAGATATGGGCCCTCGAAGAACGATTCACGCGGGCCGACGGCATCGAACATTGGCTTGCCGTCCGGTGTCGTCACGTCCGAGAGTTGCTTGATCACCGCTTTTCGCACCGATTCGTACTCGGATTCGGGTACGGTGCCGTTTGGCTCTCTGCCCTCGAGATTGATCCGTAAGCCGAGTTCACTCTTCGAGCGCATGTAGACCTCCGATTCGGGGAAATCAACCTGTTCGCTGGCCGCCCGGATCATGTCGTTCGGGACCCGTCGACCAATCGGCTCTTTGAGTCCGACGCGGTCGAGCGCGCCCGCGACACGCTGGGTCGTGATCCCGACCTTTGCGGCGACGTTCATCGCCTTCTCGACGGGACTTTCTTCGTGTTCGCTTGCATCTTGGCCCTCGAGGAGGTCGTTCTCCCAGGCTCGCGACCAGTCTGGCATGCCCTCGCCGCCGCTTCGGGCCTGCAGATAATCTTTCTCGCGCAGGAACTCGTTGATCCGGAACTCGTCACCCGTTATCTTCCCCATCCCGTGATCGCTGACGATCAGGACGTTTTCTGGGTCGACTTCCTCGAGTGTTGCTTCGATCTGCGTGTCGACTTCGTTGTAGACGGCCTCGATAGCCTCCTTGTCGCCGGGACGCTCGTGGAAGACGGAGTCGGTCTGTTGGAACTGCAGGAAGCCAAAGTCAGGTTCCATCCGCCGGCAGAGATATCGAAACGCCTCGCCCCGAAGTTCGACTGTATTCTCGTAGCCCTCGATAGAGTGGTCGGGTTCGGGCCCGCTCTGCGGGTAGATCCGGTAGTCGCCACAGGCCATCTTGACGTCCTCGAGGATCCCCTCGGGGTGACACGCGGGGTCCTCGGGTGCGGTCATCCCGGGAATCAACGCGCCATCGAACTCCGAGGCCGGGTGCGTGACGGGCAGGTTGACGACGACGCTCGTCAACCCGTGTTCGGAGAGCAGTTCCCACACTGGCCGCTCTCGAACGTGCGTCGAATTGACGACATCCCACTCGTAGCCGTCGAACGAGAGAAAATCAAACACACCGTGCTTGCCGGGGTTCTTCCCGGTGTACATCGAGGGCCAGGCGCTTGCCGTCCACGGCGGTATCTGTGACTCGAGCGGACCGGACGACCCCATCTCGAACAGCGACTCGAGTGTCGGCGCGTTGCCAGCGTCGAACAGCGACTCGAGAACGGGGCGACAGCCTGCATCGAGTCCGATGACGAGCAGTTGCATGTCGTCATCAGCAGTCGAATCTGTCATACGGAGTCGGTTGAGACCACCGGGCTTTGTTATGCGAGTGCTTTTCGACTGTAAGACGCGTTTTCACCGCGGGTCAGGCCCATGGCCTTACGGTGTAGATACCCTGTAAGCGACGCCTGACGATGCAGGCCGTGACGTATCGACCCCATCACTAAAGGTTCTGTTCGGAATAGCGTATCTAATGCGTGTATGGTTGATAATCGGGGGGTCACTGACTGGTAACCGTTGTATCGTATGATCAGTGCTGGACCATCGTTGTCGATCCGGTCACTCTCGAGGCACCACTCGGGTCCAACGGGTGTTGAATCGTTCCTCGAGGAGTATGCCGCAGCGTACACCTTCTATGGTGCAGGGAAGGTGGCACTCCGAGACGGACTCGCAGGGCTCGTCGAGCCAGGGCAAAACGTCTTGCTCCCGGCGTATCTTCCGGATGCCGTCGTCGAACCGTTTCAGGAACTTGGACTCGAGCCGCGATACTATCGTGTCGAGCCATCGTTTGCGCCGGACCTTGCGGACGTCGAGCAACGTATCGACGCCAACACCGCTGCGGTCATGTCAGTCAACTACTTTGGCTTCCCACAGCCGGGTCTCGAAGAGTTGCAACAACTCATCGAGGACTACAACTGCTATCATATTGATGATAATGCTCATGCGCCATTGAGCATCGACAATGGGACACTACTTGGCACCCGCGGGCACATCGGGATCACGAGCCTCTGGAAGCTCCTGCCGGTCCCGAACGGGGCCGTCCTCTTTCATAACGATGCCGAGACAATCGAGAATTTCCAGCCGTCGCCGATTGCTGGCGTTCGCGAGAGCGTCGACGTATCCGATTGCCAGTTCATCGTCAAATCCGTTATCCAGAACCTCCTCGATGGAAACGGCATGATTCGGGAGTCACTCGACTCTATGTTTGCTCTCGACGACGACGAGACACCAGCAGTCGGCGGCCCACACAAACGCTACGAAGATGGGAAACGGATGATGTCACGACTCACTGAACACATTCTCGAGGAGTCGAATCCAGACGAGATTCGGAACCGCCGTCGGACAAACTATCGAACCTGGCAACGACTGCTCAACGATCGCGACGACCTCGAATTTGTGTACGACTCGCTTCCCCACGGCATTTGTCCGCAGGCGTTGCCCGTTCGGGCGGAGGAGCCAAAAAAACTCATGGCAGCCCTCCAGCGCTGCGGTGCCGGGGGCGCGTACAACTGGCCGCGACTTTCGACGACCGTCCTCGAGAACCCAACCTACGAGACAGCAACCCGCCTCTCGAAAGAAATCGTTGCCTTGCCGGTCCACCAACACGTCGATGCATCGACGATCGAAGCCGTCGCGATGAGGCTTCGCCACTGAGACTGGCCGAGACGGCTCACTCGTCGTCGCTGGGAACGTCGCCGTCATCTCTCATTTCGTCAGCTGCAGTCAGACTTGTCCGAGCGTCGGCCTCGAGTCCGTACGTTCGCTGGCCGGTTCGCTCGAGTATGTCCTCGCTTCGCAACTCTGAGAGGAGACTCTGAACGGCGACGGTCGACCGGCCTACCTGCTCAGCGATTGGTACGACCTCGAGTGGACCATCGCGAACAAACACTGCAAGAATCGCTTTCGTCGTCTCGAGTGAACACTGTGACCGCTCGCTTGCCCGCTCGAGTTCGGTCTCAACTGACCCTGTCTCGAGGCGATCAGCGAGTGCCGAAATCGAATCCGACCACTGTCCCGATGGCGTCGCGTTTTGATTCACCGCACGTGGCTGAGGCCGGGTGGGTGAACTCGACGCCGCAGTACTGTTCGAAGGTGTCTGGCCAGCGTTGTTCTGAACCGCAGCCGTTTGAGTATCGCCCGCTGAGCCATCCTCCTCAGCAACCGTAGTCGGCGTCTCGTCGCTGATCTCGCCACGCTCGAGATTCCGTTTGCGACTCACCGTCGGCCAGTTGCGGCGTTCGTAGCCTGCAAGCGGACCCGCAGTCTTGTCTGGTTGGCTCGCGCTACTGGCGCGGTCGCGCTCCTGTTCGCCGGCAACCACCAGATCCGCGTCGTCGTCTTCGTCGGTGTCGACATCTGTATAGCCAAACTCGAGTGGATCGCCACCGACTTGCAGAATCTCTTCCGCGTCGTCGCCATCGAGGTCGTCGGCTGCTGCTCGCTCGGCAAGTGTCTGTAACTGTTCGCGAAGGCGTTCGTTCGCCTCACGAAGCCGCCGAACTGTCTCATCTCGCGACTCAAGGTCGTCCTCCAAGGTCTCGATTCGTTGCTCACGCGTTTCGAGTGTCTCCTCGAGGTCATCGCGTTCGTCCTCGAGTGCGAGAATTTCGTCGTGCAGCCGGCGTTCGCCCTCCTCACCTGTCGGCAACTGTGTCTGGTAGAGTTCGGGTTTCGTCAGCGCATCCGCCATCTGCTTTGCGGCGTTCGAGATGTCGCGGGCCGACTCGAGGTCATCCTCTAAGGTCTCGATTCGTTTCTCTTTCTTCTCGAGTTCGTTCTCGAGCTCGAGGATGCGGCTTTCTTCGCGTTCCTTGCGCTCGGAGATGTTCTGGAGGTCGCCAACGAGGGCGTCGGAGACGGACTTGAGTTCGGGTCGCTCAAAGTCGTCGAGGCCGGGTGTTGCACCGGCGTCGAAGGTCCGCTTGCGCCGGAACTGGACCTTTCGGACCTCGGTGTCCGTCCAGTCCGTCTGGACGAATCCCTGCCCGTCACCTAGTTCAGAAACGAGTTCCGAGTACTCGGTGTCGATAATTCGGCCGACGACGTTCGTATCGTTGTCCCAGGTCAGGCGATGCCAGACGAGCCAGTTCGCCTGCGTGATGAAATCTTTCTTGACATCGGCAGGGCGCTGGCTGATGCCGACGATCCCGAGGCCGTGTTTCCGGCCGCGCTTGCTTATCTTGATCAGCAAATTGCCTGTTTCGCCGACGCCGCCGCCCTCGGGAATGTACTCGTGGACCTCTTCGACGACCAGCAAGAACGGCTTCTTCAGTTTCTTTTCTTTGACGAAGAGCTGCTGGGCGACCTTCTTGATGAGTTCGTCCGCGACGTCCTCGTCGAGATAGCCCGACACGTCGAGGATGATCGGGACGTTCTCCTCGAGTGCAAGTGCGGCCATCTGTTCGGCGTGTTCGGGGCCGATCTGGATGTCACACTCTTCGTCCGCGCCCGCGTGGAGCATCTCGTACTCCTCTTTGAGCCCGTAGTACTCGCCGTCCGTGTCAATAATCAGGAGGGGAAAGCCGGCCTCGAGTAGTTCCTCAGCGATCACCGAGGCGGTGTTCGACTTTCCGGAGCCGGATTTTCCAGTGACGAATCCGCGTCCGGTCAGCAGTTCGACGACGGGAAGCCACAGGTCGTGGCCGTCGTCCGTCTCGCCGACGAGAACCTTCCGTTGCTCGTCATCGCTCACCGTATCCTCACCTCGAGCGGGGCCGCGTCGTTCATGCTACATACAGTTCGAACGCGCTCCCTTGAACGTTGGCCTCCCTGTAGATCTCATGGTGCATGTGAACACACTACAGCAACAATTATGACAATTGCGCATGATCGTTGGAACAGGTTCGCTGATCGATGATCTCGAAAACGCCTATTCGCCACACTGGCCTGCTTGCATCCGCGGCGAGAAATGGGCGTTTCACCCCGTATGGGCTCGACGCCTGGCTCACTGCCAGTGGTCGTGGACGGGATCTCGGTCACGCACTCCACTCGAGTTCGAGTGGAGTTGCACTCGGATCCGTCCGCGCCGTATAATCGTCGCTGGCCGGACGAATCCGACGACGCCATTTTCGGAGTCTGTCACCGCTGACGGGTGGTCCCGTCTGCGAGTGTTCTGTCCGGCCAGCGGGGCGTAGTCCCCGTAGTGTACTGGCCACCACGCGAGCGCTGATCCAGTGCTCGAGCGCCGAGTTCGACTCTCGGCGGGGACCATATGACCGCACTGACACTGCAGGTCGACGTATCGCTTACCGTTCGCGTTCCACTCAGCGCCACGGGTAGCCTCGCTGACGGCGCATTGCGCGTCATCGAACGCGTCGACACCGTCGAGCACGTCGCCGACGCCGAGATCAGGCAAGTCTCACCCAGTCTCAACGATACCACCGTCGCGCTCGACGCTCGAGTCGCCTTCACCGACGCCGAAACCGTCGCCTGCTGTGAGCGTGCCCTCGAGGATGGGTTCGGCGTAAACTGTGTCGACCACGTGGAAGCGGTCGAACCGGACGCGCCGCCGGTGATGGAGGTGGGGTAGCCACGAGTGCCAATAGTAAAATCGCGATTAAGCTAATCACGATTAAGCTAATCGTCAGTATTTTTGTCTGTGGCCTCGGAGTGTGTGTATGTCCCATCCGCAGTTCGTCAATCGTGAGGACGAACTCGAACTGTTGCGGTCGCGATTTGACCGAGAGACGGCGGATTTGCTCGTCGTGTACGGGCGTCGTCGACTCGGCAAAAGCGCACTCGTTCGTGAGGCAATCGGTGACCGCGACGATGCCGTATACTGGCAGGCAACCGAAGAGACTGCAGCCGTCCAACTCGAGGACTTTGTCGAAACGGCCAGTGAGACGGTTCCCCTCATTGCGGATCTCAAACGCGACTGGGAGACAGTGTTGCGAACGCTTGGCCAGCAGGATACAATCGTTATCCTCGATGAGTTTCCATACCTGATCGAATCGGATGAGTCCCTGCCGTCAAAGCTCCAGCGAGTCTGGGACATGCACCTCGAGGAGACGTCGATGACGCTCGTCCTCGTCGGGTCGTCGATCAGTATCATGGAAGAAAAAGTTCTGGGCGGCGGCAGTCCGCTGTACGGTCGACGAACCGGGGCAATTGACTTGCCACCGCTCGAGCTTGGGGATGCGCAGCGGTTCTACCCGAGTTCGGAGCCGGATTCAATTATCCGGTCATGGGGTGTCTTCGGTGGAACGCCGTACTATCTACAGGCGCTGACGCAGTCGAATACCCTTGCGGAAAACATTCAGACACATATTCTGTCGGAACACGGCGTCTTGCACAACGAGCCAGAGTTCCTCCTGCGGACGGAGTTTGGCATTCGGGACCCACGAACCTACTATACGATCCTTCGGGCCATCGCCACGGGCAAACGCGAGGTGAGTGAAATTGCCGGATTCGCTGGAATTGAATCGAATTCGGTCGGTTCGTATCTCTCGAAGCTACGCCGGTTGCGACTCATTGAACGAGATACCCCGGTTACGGCGAATCCACAAACGACCAGAAAGAGTCGCTATCGGCTCCGAAAACCGCTATTTCAGTTCTGGTTCCAGTACGTCTACGGGCAGCAAGGAAAACTCGCCCAACTTGGCGATGACGCCTACGAGCAACTCGTCGAGCCGACGTTCTCGTCCTATATGGGGACCATGTTCGAACGAGTGTGCCAGCAAGCGCTCCCGAAACTCGTCCCAAAAACGTATCATGGTATCGGCTACTGGTGGCACGATCACCACGAACTCGATGTCGTCGGACTCGGCGGCGATGGCACGCTCGTCGCTGGCGAGTGTAAGTACACAACCCGACCGATGGATGAGGGTGATCTGGCCGACCTCGAGCGCACCACCGCACAGGTTCGGTGGACGCCACCGAGCGGTGGCGAGCCGACACCGCAGTACTGCTGTTTTTGTCGGTCCGGCTTTTCCGAGGGGTTGCAACAGACGGCTGCAGAACGAGACGACATTTCACTATTCACCCCGACGGACATCGTGAACGCCTATCGGTGACGCCTATGGCGCGTCGCTCGAGCCGTCTCCCTCTTTTGACGCGTCACCTTCGTCTGCTGATTCACCCGTTCGCTCGACCGTCTGCTCGCGGACAGTCATCCCTTTTCGGCCGAGGTGCTGGAGCTGCCGGCGGGCGAAATCCTCCTCTCGAGTCCCGCGCGTCGCGAGCACGTATACCAGCGCGCCGCCCGCTGGGCGCATGGTTCGACCGGCACGCTGCGTGCCCTGCCGACGTGACCCGCCCAATCCGGACGCAACAATCGCTAAATCCGCCGTCGGGAGGTCAATTCCCTCGTCGCCGACTCGAGAGATGATCAGCAAATCGCGTTCGTTGCGCCGGAACTCCTCGAACAGTCGGCGGCGCTCGTGATGGCGTGTTTCGCCGCTGATGAAGGGTGACTCGAGTGCGTCGGCGAGTTCATTACCCTGATCGAGGTAGTCAACGAAAATGAGCGCTCTCGAGTCGGGATGTGCGGACAGCAGGTATCGAACCTCATCGATCTTCCCGCGGTTTTCGGCGGCGATGCGGTACTTTTTGCGTCCCTCCGCGGAGACGTAGGCGTTTTGTTGCTCGTCGTCACCCCACGGGACGTAGCGAATCTCGAGTTCGGGTTCGGCGACGAAACCGGCATCGAAGAGGGCCTGCCAGTCGGTGCCGATTGGTGGGCCGACGAGCGTGAAAATCTCTTTCTGTCGGTCGTCTTCCCGGATCGGGCTGGCTGAAAGGCCGAGGCGGTGGCGGGACTGCAGGCGGGTACTCCGGCGATACACGTCGCTCGGAACGTGCTGGCACTCGTCGAACACCACCAGACCCCACTCGCGGTCGTCGAACAGCGAGCGGTGGCGATCCATCCCCGCAATCTGGTAGGTCGCGATGGTAACGGGGCGGACGTTCTTCTGACCGCCGTGATACTGGCCGATCTGGTGGGACTCGAGCGTGGTGTACTCTTCAATCGTCTCGGCCCACTGGCGAGCGAGGTCACGACTCGGCACCAGAATCAGGGTTTCGCCGCCGACGTGTGCCATCGCGCCCATTGCGGCGACCGTTTTCCCGCTGCCGGGTGGCCCGACGAAAACTCCTTCGCCCGACTCGGCGAAGTGATCGACCCAGGTCTGTTGATAGTCGCGAAGCGATACCGCGAGGTCGATCTCGAGTCCCTCACCCGATTCGAGGTCCCGATGATCCTGTACGGGATAGCCCGCTTCGTAGAGAATGCGCTTGATCGCGGCTTCGGAGCCTTCGTGGACCCAGTCTTCGGTTTCTGAGATGGGGGCGTGGACGTGTTCCTCGTCCAACTTCTGTCGGGCGACGTTGCCCATAACTTCTGGTGTCTCGGCCTCGAGCACGGTATAGCCGTCGTCGTGCGTGTAAAGGCGGAACTGATGGGCGCGAGTCCACTGGCTCTGGACCCACTCCTCGAGCGGGTCGGAGCGCTGACCGAGCGCCTGGCGCATCGTTCGCGTGAGATCCTCGAAGCTGTCGTGGGGTGCCTGCCAGATATCTTCGGGTCTGAGGACGTAGCGATAGCCCTCCTCGCCGTTTGCATCCTCGAGGTGGGCGAACTGCGCGAGTTGTGCGCGCGTAAACTGGTCTGGGCGGTCGACGACGATTTCGCGGCGTTTGGGGAAGACAACGACCCGTTCCCGATCCGTGAGGTCCTCGAGTTCGCTAGGGTACCAGACGACGGGATCGTTCGAGACCGAGAGCCGCTCGAGTGCGCCGCGCTCGGCGAGGTCGTCCAGTTGCTCGCTGACGGTATCGTGAGGCTTCTCGAGTCGTCGGGCCACTGCGCCCGCGGTGAGCACCGGCTGGCCTTCGCGTTGGCTGGCCTCGTGGAAGTCGGCGATCGTGAGCGGGGTTGCGTTCGAGTTCAAATCCAGATTCGAGTCTGCGTTTCGATCCGGATCGACATCTCCGGTATCTGTCGAACCGTCTTGCGTCTCCGATTTTGCCGGCTCTGAAGGGCGTTCGTCGGTCACTGGCGGGCCTACCGGCGGCGCGAGTAAACCGATTTCGCTTGGTACCGTCTGTACATCGCAGTATTGCCGATTCGATGCAACCTTTTACTGGCTGGTAACTGCCAGCGCGTTTAAGTCAACGAGGGCGAGTATCATCCGTATGACTACGTCTGCGACTGGCCAACTTGGCCCGGCTGGCGAGCGTTCGTCGTCGATCCGTGATCGATACACGTCGTTGCTCTGGGCGTCTATGGAACGTCTAGGAATCGCTGGTAGCCTCGAGCGAAAGATGATGGCTGCGGTAATCTTACAATTTTGTTCGACGCTTGCTGTCTTTGCCCTCCCGATTGCCTTTCTCGGTCCGAGTGAGGCATTCGCCGTGTTCCCAACGACGCAGATCGTTCTGACCGGTGTCGTCTTCGTCCTCGCCGTCGTCGCGTTCCTCAACACGCTGGTGATCACCCGAGAAGACGTTATCTCCCCGCTCGAGCGATTGCGCACGGACGCCGAACGGATTTCGAACGGCGACCTCGAGGCGCGTCCCCCCGAGCCGACACAGACCGACGAGATTGGCGAACTACAGGAATCGTTCGCCGAGATGCATGCCTCGCTGACGACCGTTGCAGCCCAGGCGGACGCACTGGCCACCGAGGAGTTCGACGCGGAGGTACTCGACGAGTCCGTCCCAGGCGAGTTCGGCGACTCGCTTGCGGGCATGCAGACTGGCCTCGAGAATCGGATCGACGAACTCGAGACCAGCCGCGAGCGAATCGAACGCCAGCGCGAACGCGTTGAGTCCCGAAACGAGGCACTCGAGGCCGATGCCGAGCGAATTCGCGCAGTCTTAGAGCGCTGTGCTGCGGGCGATTTCACCCGGCGCGTTTCGGTCGAGAGCGACCACGATGCGATGGCCGAGATTGCCACCGGGCTGAATGCGACGCTCGACGACCTCGAGGAGACGATTCGGGGCATTCAGACGCTTGCAGACGAGGTCGAAGTGGTTGGCGCGGAGGTCTCGACCAGCGTTACGGAAATCGAACGCGCAAGCGAGGAAGTGAGCATCTCCGCCGAAGAGATTTCGACGGCGACCGACGAGCAAAACGACCGCTTCGAGGCCGTCCTCGACGAGATGAGCGACCTCTCGGCGACGATCGAGGAGATCGCCTCAACGGCCGACGGTGTCGCTGACATTTCGGATCGCGCCGCTGACAGCGCCCGAAGTGGACGTGCCGGAGCGAATGACGCAATCGCCGAACTCGAGCGCCTCGAAGACCGTTCCGTCGAGATCGTTGAGCGAATCGAACGCCTCGATTCGGAACTCGCGGAAGTGACCAACATCGTCGAACTGATTGACGGTATCGCCGAGGAGACGAACCTGCTTGCGGTCAACGCCTCGATCGAGGCGGCACGGGCTGGTGGCGACGGCAGTCGCTTTGCCATCGTTGCCGAGGAAATTCGCTCACTCGCCGAGGAGACTGGCGACGCCACAGATGAAGTCGATGCGATCGTCACCGATGTTCAGGAGTCGGCTCGAGCGAGTGTCGACGAGATTCGGGCGATGCAAGCGGAGTTGCTCGAGGGCACGGAAACGATCGAAGAGAGTCTGTCGGTGCTCGAGGAGATTGCTGACCGAGTGCAAGAGGCAAACGAAGGCGTGCAGTCGATCAACGACGCGACGGACGAGCAGGCAACGACGAGCCAGCAGGTGGCGGCAATGGTCGATGAGGCGACCGAGCAAAGTGAGCGGACGCTTCGAGAGACAAGCAGCGTTGCGGCAGCCGCTGAAGAACAGACGGCAACGATCGCAGAGATTTCGGACGCTGCAGGATCGCTTTCGGCGACTGCGACCGAACTCAACGGACAGGTTGCGACGTTCACAGTCGAGCGTTCCTAAGATGGACTGCTGTCGTGTGTTGGCGATGCGACCACAGAACGGGCCATAGTCACACCGTCATTGACGTAGCCACCCCCCACCTGCAAGTCGAAGCTTATTGTTCTGGATGACATAGCATCGAATATGCTCCGTGCTATCCTCCCGGAGGGACAGATCGTCTGTGAGCGCTACGAACAGGACGACCAGGGAGTCGAACTCTATGACGAAGATGATGAGTTCATCGCGTTCGTTCCCTACGCGAATCTGCACGCGCTGGTCGACGAAGATGCCTATGGCGGCGACGAACGCTCGATCATGTAAGCGTTAATCTCGACCAAACAGTCCGCACTCTCGCCTGGACTACGTGGAAGAAGGCTCCGTCGCTGCAGGCGAGTGATCGATCGCCTCGAGTTGTTCGCGGTACCTGTTTCGAACCGTTACGACAGTCGTCTGTGCGGTTTCTGCGACAGCACGCTGTGGAATCGTCTCCTCACAGAGTAAGCCGGCAGCATAGATTGCTGCGGCGGCGAAGCCGGTCGGTGATTTGCCCGAATGCAGTCCCTGATCGGTCGTCTCGTCGATAATTTCGACGGCCATCGTCTCGACGTTCTTGCCGACATCGAGTTCCGAGCAGAATCGCGGGACGAACTGTCGCGGGTTCGTCGGCTCGAGATTGATGTTGAGTTCGTCTGCAATATAGCGATACGTTCGGCCAATCTCTCGTTGGTCGACCCGTGAGACGGCAGTTACCTCCTCGAGACTGCGGGGAATATCTTCTTTCCGACAGGCCGTATAGAGCGCACTCGTTGCGACGCCCTCGATTGACCGGCCGCGAATGAGGTCTTGCTCGAGTGCGCGGCGGTAGATGACGCTTGCTGTCTCTTTGACGGGGTTAGGAACGCCGAGGGCGCTCACCATCCGGTCGATTTCTGAGAGAGCGTATTTCAGGTTACGTTCGCCGGCGTTTTTCGTCCGAATCCGCTCTTGCCAGACTCGGAGTCGGTGAATTTGGCCCTGCTTGTCGGCGGACATCGTGTGACCGTTGGCATCTCTATTGCGCCAGTCGATCGTCGTCGTCAGGCCGCGGTCGTGCATCGACTGTGTGAGTGGCGCGCCCACGCGCGAGAGTTCGTCATGCTCTTGCGCATTGAACGCCCGCCATTCGGGGCCGTAGTCGATGGGGTCTTCGGTGAGGACGAGCCCGCACTGCTCACAGACGCGTTCGCCGCGATCCGGATCGTGAATAATCGTATCGGTTTCACAGTCGGGACACAGCTCAGCCGCCGTCTCTTTGGAGTCACTTCTGGCGTTATTGATAACGGACTGTGTCATCAGTAGTTGCCAAACCCGTTGACACTGTAAGGGGTTCACATGGTTTCACAAGAAACACCGACTTACGAGTGCCGGTCTCTGTATAAGGGCAGTTATAGAACTGGTGACAGCACTCACGACGGTGGCTGGCCGTTTTCTACTCACGAGGCGGTCAGCAACACTGGGCCGATCACTCATTACTGTGTCCTAGCCGCGAGAAACCGACACGAAAGCCCTGATCGTCCGCTCAAACGATCGGGGTTCGCGCCGAGATCGTGTCCCATCGATCGTCACCGGGCGAAGCAACCCCGCTGGATCACTTCTGCCCACTCTTGTCTATGTGAACACGCATCATGAATGCTATTCATCGTTCCGTTGCGGTCGATGCATAAATCAGTAATTCACCATGTAAATCCTCATTTCGGTGCCGAACCGTCAATCGAATTTATGTCGGTGGGTACAAACGTCTGTACAAGTGCTGTATCGGTATCGTATAGTATGTTACTCACACATTCCACCCTGATCATCCGTTCCCCGGTCGTACGCTGGCGATACGCGTCCACAAGCACCCGCTATGCCAGTGACAGTACCTTGCTACACCGTCGGTCACGACGGCGACGCTCGAAAGGCAAGCGACGACGATGCAGAAGTCGATCCGTACCAACTTTGCAGCCGGTGCGAAACGTGGCCGTGTTTAAGAGTTTCAGTGTTGGCGTACAACTTGGTGTGTCAATCGTGACTATGAATCGCCGTTCGGAAGTACAGCGGCCGCTGTTAGCCCGACAGCACGGTGGTAGCTCGTCCGCCACCCTCGATCTCGACTATCGAAGGCTCTCCCAAACTCACTCGAAGACAGATCGGCCGGAAACACCGATCGACGGAGGGGCGGTCTAATGTCGTCGGTCGATGCCTCTCTCCCCGACGAACTCGCGTCATCAACCGACGACGAAGACGAGGAGAGTCTCTCAAAAGACGTTATCTTTGAACTCCTCAAGAACCGCCGTCGCCGCGAAGTCCTCACGTATCTTCTCGAGGCCGAAGAGACGGTTACACTTGGTGAACTATAGTAGGAGTTAGAAATAATTACTCACTTCTGGTACAGAGAGCTGGTCAAGAGCTGTATCAATCGCCGTTGTAAGATCGTCGAGTGACTCAAAGAAGCGGTTGCTGAGAGCGGCTTGGAGTTGTC
>NZ_JAAKXY010000010.1 GCF_011043775.1 Natronolimnobius sp. AArcel1
AATTGACTTCTGAATTCGACCCCACCGACGAACCGTACGACATCGGGGATATCGTTCACATCCATGCACCAGAACCCGAGTATGAGCACCGATTCGGGTGCGAGGTACTCGAAGTACATCGCAACGATGAACCGACTGCGACGGCCGAAGACCACTCTTACACACTGTACGCGTACGGTATCAAGCGTGTGTTAGATTCGAAATACCCTCACGAGCACCTAATCCCGTCACCGCGTGGGTACCCGAACATCAACAACCTACTCGGTGAGTCCCCAATTGATGGAGAGAAACTTTTCGGGAAGTTCAGACGTCCCGATCTCCAGCTAATAGACAAGTACCTCACCGCAGTGGACGTTAAATCAGACCCGACGTTGGATTGGCTGAACGAAATCAGGAAGGGTGACGTAGATCGAATCAATTCCGTGTTTGCCGAACTGTACCTTCTGTACTACCTGCGGGAAGTGTACGGCTCGGAGCAGGTGTCAATGAACGCAACGCTTTCTGACGAGGGTGACTCGAAGGATTTTGACCTTCGACTCATCACTGACAATCAGGATATCTGGATCGAAGTTACGAAACCTGATCATGCCGCAGAATTAGAAGGCGGATTCGGGTTCGGAATGGGGACACGAACGACGAATTCGATTGATAGGAAACTCAAAAACAAGTTTGGACCCGCACGTGATGCGGTTAACGACGACGTGGTCTTGATGCTCGCGGTGTATCAGGAGGAGCGGATAACGCAAGGCTTCGAAATCGGGCGGTGGCTTGACGAGGACTACTACGATGTCGGTGAGTTCTCAGATGGGTGGGTGACGTTCACGTATCTTGGCGATCCGGACTTCAAGTACCACGAATTCACTGAGAACGGCGCGTGTTGCAGCGACGTATTCGAGGCGTTGACCGAAGTTGAGGAACCTCGATAATACTGTCTGGCTCTGTTGAAATCCTCACCGGCTAACAAATTATCGGTCGCCAAGCACCGTCCAAACGAAGAGTTCGCGGCGAGCCGCAAGCGGATCGTGCGAACGACCGGGCGTATAGAGAAAACAGCGT
This sequence comes from Natronolimnobius sp. AArcel1, assembly GCF_011043775.1. Classification (NCBI taxonomy): domain Archaea; kingdom Methanobacteriati; phylum Methanobacteriota; class Halobacteria; order Halobacteriales; family Natrialbaceae; genus Natronolimnobius; species Natronolimnobius sp. AArcel1. The sequence goes on from NZ_JAAKXY010000010.1 coordinate 1,057, forward strand.
GGCAGTTGGATCAGTACGGATCAGAGAAGGCTGCGGGGTATCTCCGACGGTGGTTGCCGTCAATCGTGACATTTGCAGAGGCAGCCATCGAGCGGCTGATGGGAGAAGTCAGCAAGCGCTATAAGAACCAGTGGATGCGCTGGACAGCAGAAGGATTGGAGGCGTTGTTCCAGCTTCGAATCGTGAAGTATGCTGATCCATTGTACTACAAGTCATTCCTCGACGAACTGTTCCAGCGATCGACCAAAACAGCAATGAGCTGTGAACTTTCAATTGAGAGCACTGGAGGCAAACTCTAGACCGCTTTGCGACGCGACCAGTAAATTACTAGGAACCGCCCGACAGCAACCGATTTTCATTTGGAATCCGCGCACCCTGATTAAACAGGAAGAAGCAGAATGCGGTCGGATAGAGATAGTCAAATATCTCTCTATGGTAAATTCGAATCGTTTTCTATCTAGCGGGCTCACTCCAAACGAGGGATCCCCGCATAACCAAAGAGGAGATAGAGTATTTACGCACAACAGGGGTAGGTCCGGGGAGATTACTGATTTCCTGTTTAATAAATACTCCTCAACTAGTACTCTGTTTGTTGTAGAACGGGAGACCATCGGCTCAAAGCAGTTGAATTGGCGGCAAGAAACAGACGTTCCTCGCCGCACACTAAGGATTGCAATTGACCTTAGTACACTCACAGCATTAAAGAATGTGCTTTCTGAAACCTGGTTTCTAACTCATTACCCCAGGGGTTCAACTACGTCAGACACCCTTCGAAGCCCCTGAGTTACCCTCAAATAAATGTAAATATTGTTAGTATATAATCGGGATCCTTTATAACAGATTGAAGTCCAAAATTCATTACCTCAAAAGTCGCTTCCGTATTGCGATTTTCGTAGCTGTCTGGGCGGCGAAACACTTATATTGTGAAAGTCCCATTATCTGATAGGGTCCGAAATGACTCTCGTCGCACACTAAGGATTGCACCCTCGCCTACGAGGGCGAGGAAGTGTGGACGATCAAAACTACCGCGAGATGGGTAGCCGAGTGATACGAAACACCGGCTTCTCGTGGGGTTAGCGTCTACCGACTAGCTCTCGGAACAGCCCGGTAAACGGGCTGCTCCATTAGCTGGTGAGCCACCGCCCTGGTCGGTTTCAGAGCAGTGGCCACTGGTTGCATTGAGTGTCGGAAGCTATGGCGCTATTCTACCCGTGATGGCCTGCTCGGGCCGAAACCGAGCATGATCGCCACATATGAACGGTAGAAATCAGCGTTCGACGGTATCACACTCACCCTCGATTAGCGAGGATGACGAACTAGCACAGATCGCCCAGCAGATCGCATGTCCCAACTGCGGAGACCTTCCGGTTTCCCTCGTCGAAGTACTTTCACCAGACGAAGTCTCCGATGAGAGTGTCAAAGCGTTCAAAAATGGTCTCAAGGGAGCGCTCGTCGGCGGGATCACCGGTGCCCCACTCGGTCCAGGAGGGATCGGCCTCGGAATGGCTGGTGGCGCACTCATCGGGAGTGATCAAGGACGCAAACAGGCAAAGAAAGAGCGTCTGGTTGTCTCCTGTCCGTGCTGCGGGTACCATGGGAGGTGTGACTGATGGCGATCCCCGAAAGCCAGTTTGAAGGCTGGTACAAGACAGGGGCTGATGCTGGTTCTGCCACTGCTCGCGGACGAATAAAGCGAATACTCGAAATGGACCGGTCTCCGATCCAGCAAAATGAGGACTGCTCATTCAAAGTGTTCCTTCAGGGATCCTATAAGAATCACACCCACACCAGGGGATCTAGCGACGTGGACATCGTCGTGAAGCTAACCTCTGCATGGCGGCGTGACCTGTCGAATCTAACTTCGACTGAGCGGGACCGGTACCACAACAACTCGGGGTCAGCGGATTACAGCTACACTGAGTTCAGTGACGACGTGTGGAACTGGCTCCGGCGGCAATTCAATAATCCAGGTGACCGGATCTCTCGTGGGAACAAGGCGATCGCCATCGAAAGCGACCGCCTTCCGGTTGACGTCGATGTCGTTCCGTGTGCGGATTACCGGATCTACAACAGTTACCCGCCGACCGAGTCCAATACAGAACCCGATATCGACCACGGGATGTACTTCGACGCGCAGAGAACAGGCGAACGGATCATCAACTATCCACAGATCCACTACACAAACGGGTGCCAGAAGCACTCGAAATACAAAGAGACCGTCCGTATCTTCAAAAACGCGCGTGACTACTACAACGATCACTTCAGCACCTGGCAAACGATCGACGCGCACTCCTACGGCATCGAATGTCTCATCTACAACGTTCCAGATGAGATTCTACAACGGTCACGCCGACGTGACCGCTTCATCGAAGTCCTAGATCATCTCCAAGACGAGAGCACCGATCTCAGCGGATTCGATCAAGTGTCGGAAGAGGAGTTGCTATTCGGAGACAGTAACACCCAGTGGGACCTCACCAACGCAGAACAGTTACTCAGCCGGCTCCGCGAGATGTGGAACGAGTGGTACGATAAACAGAATGCACAGCTACTCCACTGATCAGCCTCGACGCCACCAGTGGTACATCTGGATAGGCGTCATCGCAGCCTCAGTAGCATTTCTGCCGCTAGCGGCAGGGAGCCTAAAGGGAATTCCCCTTGGAGTCCTCGTCGGAGGGCTCTATTACGGTTTCACACGCTGGCTGTGGAAATGGAGCGTTCTCCGGGCGTACAACATCGTTGAGGTTCCAGTTTTGGACGGCGAGTGGGAGGGGTATCTCTACACATCGAAAGACCCTGCGGAGATAGATGACGAGCTCATCGTCAAAACGGGAAAACAACGAGATGGACTCACCAAAATGGAAACCTCGCTCAGGATCGAACAAACCTGGGATAAGGTCTTAGTGTCGTTAGACGGGCCAGAGTCCAACTCTGGCAGCCAAGGAGCGACGATCCTCGTGAAGGAGAACGCTTGGCCCACGATCGCGTACAACTACGTCAATGATGGCGGTTACGCGAACGATGATTTGGACATGCACTATGGGACAACGACGCTCCAGTACGATGCTGACGAGGATAAACTCGAAGGTCCCTACTACACTCGCCCGGACCAAAGAGGGAATCATGGAATCCTAGAGCTGTACCGAAAAAGCCAGTGACGGATGAATCAAACCCTTAGTGTTGAAGGGGTGTGTATGGATCAGATCCGTAATTCAGCGGTTCTGAACAAGTGTTCCTTCTGCTACTTTGGTCAAATGAGGCTACACTCGGTCTTTTTGTGCTCTGGCTTACTGAGAACCGATTCTCCGTTTAAGTCATTCTCGTCACAAGGGGTAGATATGACGGGAGACGGATTGTTCTGATGCGCGTCGTACTCTTGAGAGACGTTTCTCTCGAATGAATTGAGGTGAGTCGAGAGCAGAGGCCCATCTGTATCTCAAATGTAGAGTGCGAAGATTTAAGCCAGCACAAGCTCCTGTCGACAGTGCCGGAACCTCACTTCCTTGTGTGGTGATCCCGCGCAGTGGGGGCTGCGCGGGGTTTGAATCCGTTCATTCATAGACCAATCCATCCCTGTCATAGCGCTACTGAGGGTCGTGATCGGTGGACTCAGTCTCGGTGACCTTCTTCCCTTGTAACGGCCATTCCCGGTCTATCTGTCTAATTAGTTCTGACGCGGGCATCCGTTGCTCTACTGCGATTTTATCGATTAGTTCCCACGCTCGCTCTTCTCTGGGACTATTGACCTCGTTCGGATTTCCAGCCCACGTCGAGAGTGCTTCAATGATTATCGCTGCGTCTTGGGGGTGTAGGCCATGTGTCGGCATACGCCGGTTGGAGGCCCTTTCATTGATAAAATCTCGGATCAGAAAGAACACTTCGGCATTAGTGTGTTATCGGCGCGATTGAACATGGTATACGGAAAGGACATGTACCCATCATTAGATGTAAGAGTATGGCTCAGGCGGGAAACTCCGAACTGGTAGATGCGTTCACTCAATTCTTCGAAAGCTACTACGATACCGGAATTAAAGAACTCGCTAAGCGATACCCAAACAAACAGCGGTCACTCCACATCGACTGGGAGGACATCTACCGGTTCGATCCCGACCTTGCGGACGACTTCCTGAACCATCCCGAGCCACTCCAGCGCTACGCCGAGGAGGCGCTACGACTGTACGACCTTCCGATTGACGTCAGCCTCGGCCAGACCCACGTCCGCGTCCGGAATCTGCCCGATACCGAGTCGCCCGAGATCTGCGAGCTACGTGCACGCGACATGAACAGTCTCGTCCAACTCCGCGGAATCGTCATCGAATCAACCGACGTAAAACCGAAAGTCGTAGACGGTGCCTTTGAATGCCAGCTCTGCGGAACACTCTCCAGAGTTCCACAATCAAGCAGTGACCTACAGGAACCACACGAGTGCCAAGGCTGCGAACGCAAAGGACCGTTTCGACTGAACTTCGATCAGTCCGAATTCATCGACTCGCAAAAGATCGTGATAGAGGACGAAGCAACAACATCGCCAGAACCACCAGGATCCATCGAAGTAGAACTGGAGGATGATATCACAAATGAGGTCTCTAACGGTGATTTCGTCGATGTGACCGGTGTTCTTCGACTCGCGGATGATAATTCTGGTAATACGTTTGAAACACACTTAGAGGGAATGTCCATTGAACTCGTAGATTATGACGAACGTGAACACTGGCCAACTATCGAACCGACTACAGATAGCGAGGGCTTCAAGATGGACCTGGAAGCGTTCGTGGAACGCTCTCGTCGGGTGTTGCAATCACACGAGTATCTGGATGAGACGAGTGCGAAAGCGAAGATCATCACACCGTTCATCAAGTTGCTCGGATGGAATATCTATAGCACGGACGTTCTCATGGAGTATCCTCGCGGGGATTCGGATATCACTGATCGTGTCGATTATGCGTTGATAGAAAATGGTGATCTGAAGGTATGCATTGAGGCGAAGCGTCCGACTGTGAATTTGGATGCGAAGACAGGGCAATTGAAGCGGTATATGCGTCTTCACCGGTGTAACTGGGGGTTGCTCACAAATGGAGATCGGTACATTATTCTTCGAGACGAGAAGGAGTTCGAGCTTGACGATATTATTCGAGAGGTGGATTGCGAACTAGAGCACTTAGTCAAGCGAGAATCCGCGTTGGCTCCGCTTCGACGATAGAACACATCGAAGACAGTGTCCCCCTGGGAACCATTTAGGGAGAAGTTATTCAGCAGACAGAATCTCGGGCGACTGTTGGAATCTGTTAATAGATTCCCACACTCGGTACGACTAAGTAGACTTCTATTTATATACTATCCAGAACATGACAACGCCATCTGCAAATTCCCACGCTCACCAAGCAGCAGCCTGGCTCAAACCTCGCCAAGTCCGCGAACTCCGAACCGCAGCTCAAAGCACTAACTCACTCTCTTACCTCCGCGATCGAAACGAGGCAATCGTCACTTTGCTATATGACACTGGCCTTCGAGTTGGCGAACTCGTCGCGCTTGACGTCGAGAATCTGCACTTCAATGACGATCCAGCGTATCTTGCGCTTCCAGCATCGATTCAAAAAGAGTATCCGACAGATCGCTCGCCACGGTACCAAGAGATGAACTTGAGTGTCGATGAAACAACCTATGACACGGTTCCGCGGCTCCAGTCATACCTCAATAATCGCTGGAAGGACAGCGATGCTCTCTTCCCGAGTCGGCAAGCCGATCGCATGACTACCGAAAGTGTTCGTCGAGTGCTTCGTGCCCTCGCTGAGACAGCCGATGTGCGACCGCACACGATCGAAGGGGTCCAAGGTTATCCCACAGATGTAACGCCGCATACGCTCCGTCACAGCGTCGCGTATCGAATGTTGCATGCAGAGGACGGATACTCACTATACGACGTCCGGAATCGTCTCCGACATGCGACCATTCAAACAACCGAACGAGTCTATGATCACTTCGATCGCATCTAAGTTACAGCAACACGGCTCTGTTGAAACCCTCAAATAGGTAGGAACTGCGTCGGGATCATAGTGCCGTGAGTACGTTCGACACAGCGGTAAACTGAAGTGAACCAAGGTATCTGTCGACATATGCTCCGACGCTCATACCTCAAAATCCTCACCGGTCTCTCGACACTCCCATTTATTCCTAACTTCACTCCAGAGCCACGTCTCCCCGCAGATGGTCACCTCATGTATTGGTTCCATTTTCGAGGTGCTATCGAGCGAGAAATACCGATGAGTACCGAACGGTCCCGAGAACACGTCGTTAACGAGATGACTTTCAAAAAGACCACCGAGCAAGAGGCAATACAAGCATTGGAGTTGGCGGACGCTGGGTATTACACCTTGGAGGATATACCCGAAAACTGGCGGTCCTATTTCGAGGATATAGAGCAGTCTTTAGAGCGTTTGTGATGTCGCTGCATCGGGAAATTGTTTTGATTTACACTGTTTCGGAGACATAGGCGTTCTCTTCACCGAATTCAGTGAAACGAGCACCATATGGTTTTTCGAGGCGTCACACTGGGACGAATTTGACTGTGACATCGAGGCTTCCGGCAGTGGCGAAGCGGGTGGGCGCTCTCACAACTTCATCGAAATAGTAGAACCCGACGCTATATGGCGATTCACCATAGCCCACAGGTTGAAAGATCGGAGCGCGACAAATCTGATCGATTCTGTTGGCGATTACTCAGTGTAGCTTCAAGCGTGAATCTGTAGATCCTCTTCGGTCTCAATTGGGTAGAGTTGGCGTAGTTTGATCCGGGCATCGTCAGTAGTAAACTGCCAGTCAATGGGACGATTGGTCGTGTTTCGACGCCTCTGCCACGCAGCGACCTCCGCTCGGAGGGTCGCTGCGTGGTAGATTCGCCGATCGAGACACTGCCGTTTGAGGACGCCTATTTCGATTTCGGCCATATTCAGCCAACTTCCTCTCTTGGGCGTGTAATGAAACTCGAACCGATCAAGATACGCTTGAGCATACTCTGGCGGGAAAAACTGATAGAAGGCAGCAGGCTTGTGTGTGTTGAGCTGATCCATCACAACCCGGATGCAGTCCGCATCCGGGTAGTGAACATCTGCGAGTTCGACCATTCGGTCGATCCATTCTATTGTTCGCCTCTTCTCGGTGATTTCGACGTTTACCCAGCCAGTTAGCGGCTCTGTCGAGAGATGTATTCGTTGTTTCCCATTGCGTTTGTAGCGGTGATCGGATCGGGCGACCGCTCCCGGTCGGGCCGGGAGCGGGTCGCGTTCGTGTCCTCGTAGAGCCTTGCTAGATTCGTCAAAACAGATGACTGGACGGGTTTCGTCGTACGGTTCGTGGTAGAGATTGAGAACATCTTCCATGTAGTAGACGAAGTCAGCGTCCTGTTCTGGAGGTATCTCCCAGTAGCTGGAGAGATGAGGTTTCAGGGCGTTTTTTTAACCGCTGTCGGACGGCCTCGTGAGAGATCGACTCGAAGTCGATCTCGTCAAGGGTAACGAGTTCGTCGGCAAGGAGGTGTAGTGTCCACCGAGAGTGTCCTTCTGGTGGTTCGCTGCAGGCGAGTTTGATGAGGTGGGCTTCGGCGTTTCCGTCAAGCTTGCGTTCGTACTCACGGTCGGGTTTGCGGCGATGAATCGCCGCAATCCCTCGTTCAGTGTAGTCTTTGCGTGTGTTGTGGACGGTTTGGGGGTGACAGCCGACGTGCTCACTGATTGTCGCATCAGTGAGCCCGTCGTCAGCTTTCAGAAGGATACGTGCGCGTGTGTTGGCTTGCGCCCTCTGTTCACCGGCGGACGTGAACCATTCGAGCGTCTTGCGATCTTCGTCGCTGAGCTCAACAATGTACTTCTTCGCTCCCATTTGGTAAGAGACGCGCTCAGAGAAGATACGTTAGACGTTCACTGTTGAAGCTACACTCAGCCACTGTTTGTGGTCTCACGGGGGTCCGAAACAAATTCGTAGCAACCAGAGTCGTATTTGTTTTCTAAGTGACCGGCAAGGGCGAGTCGTTGAATCCGGTTCTGCACGGTTTGACGGACCGGATTATCTAATTCTGAGAGGACGCCGCGCTCGTCGAGAGCCCGGTATACCTCAGTCGGAGTTGCTTTGCCCCAAGGTTCACCGGATCTGCCTTCAAGGAAGTAATCCAAGATGGCAGAGTCCAGCTCATCGATAGCATCAGGGCTAAGCGGCACGATTTTGACTATGCATATCGCTTTGCTAATAACTGTCGGATTAATTTTGCTAAAACAATTATATATAGCATTGCTAATAGCTTGGCGAATAGCAAAGTCATAAGTAATCCTGATCAATACACTCTGTTGCCGTCTCGAACGGCAGGCAAGCACAGGATGGATTCGTCCCAAAACCCCCTGATGGTCAATACGGGATACCGTGGTGGGTGCCTTGTGAGAGACCCCGACGTCTTCCCATGTGGGCGAATCCCGGGTTCGACTCCCGGCTTGTCCTTTGGGTGGCGACCAACGCCGGTCAAAAACAGATGCCTATAAAATTTCAGTACACCTGTCCTGACTGCGTCCGAACAGTCGAGTGGATATTCAATGAGGAGGAGGGACGGCTTGAGCCGGACGGACTCACTGGATGCTTGGGGAAAAATTGCATGAAGATTCACCGTGCATCAGCGATAGTAGTTAGTGAAGAAGAAGCAGAGAAAGTCAAACAATCAGGACTGTAATACCACGCACCAAAATAACGATGCCAACCGAACTCAAATACAAATGCCCTGACTGTGGTTGGATAATTAAGTGGATCTACGACGAGGAAGAAGAGAGCTTCAAGTCTGATGGATTAATGCGATATCCAATACCACTACACGTTCTTCCGTATTGATGAGGATCTGGACCAGGAATTAGAGCGTTTGACGGCGAGGTCAATCGGGGACAATCCCCGTTCTTCATTACCTGTACAGTATACCGATTCACTGAAACCAAAAGTTCCGAAAGGAGATCGTTAGAGTTACTCTTTAATATCAGAGGGAATTTTTTTCGAGATCCATTGAAGGATTTCGGATTTAGCACGCTCCTTCTTGTCCTTGATAGCAGGAATGACCCCTTTGTCATCGAGAAATTGACCAAGTTTAGCGATGCTAATCGGGACAAAGCTGGATATGATGACAACGAATCCACCACCGAGGAAAATCAGACCCCAGAACTCAAAATCAGGACCGATATCGATGGAAAAGTACTGATCAAAAAGTAATACAACGAATCCTACAATAACAATAAAAGCTGCACCTCCAATTACACTATTCCATTTGCTTATCATACCCTCCCAGTAAGATGAGTCCTCAACTTCAGGCCGCTCCAGTACGAGTTCGTCGGGTATCTTCTCGGCATCGACACGAGACCACTCTATCACAGAAACGTCAACCTCCCCTCCAGATTGTTCCTCATCTGGAACCCACCAGACAGCTCCCCGACCAACCGAAATGCTACTCACCTCACCTCTTTCCTGGAGTTTCTGGAGATGGTTATTGACAGTCTGCTTTCCGACGGAGACCCAGTCAAGATCGACGATATCTCGTGGCCGTACGACGGGTGTACCACGTTTATCACAGAGTTCAATGACTGCGGCCTTCACCTCCTCACTGCTAATCTTTTGATTTGGAGCCTGTGAATCTGCCCGGGTCATCACGGTATATCGCCAAATTAGTGTTAACTCTATATAAATTATAGATGAACCAAATACCACGATATCGGCTTACACTCAACCGTAGGCAAACTACAGTTGAGCCAATAATGGCGTTTATATCGGTCGAGAATGACAAGGAGAATAGAGAAACATGATAGAATGACAGATTTGCGCTGGTTGGCCGCAGTGCTGGCTAATCAGTTCTGAGATACCCGACTGGGTCCGGCCCAGCCGAGGCGTCTGTGGGAGGATGCTCGGTTTGGCCGTCCCAGTGGAATAGGACGGGCACTTGCAGTATAGCCCGTGCATGGAGGATAGTACCTATTCACCTAAGATTACCGATTGAGGGGGGTGGGTGCTCTGCACGAGTTGTTCTGTGGGTGCCGGAATTACACCTCACCATACAATACAGACAGCAATAATGAAATCCGGCGCAATCGGTGTCATCACAACTGACTCCGGCTCACCAACGATCAACACGAACCCGTTCCCGGCGATCAAAACAAACGGGGAACACGATCTGCGATCGACAGTCGTAGAAGAGTGGACGCAACAGGCGTTTGATGGAACAACCCTGAACAAGGGAAGAGCAGCGACAGAAACGACGGAGCGAATCAAAACAATACGCGTTACCGCAGACGGACAGATCGAGCAGGGCGAAGAGAAAGTCGAAGTCGCTACCCACATAACAGACTTTCTCCGTTCGCCCGGTGAATTCGTCATCACTGAGAGCACCAAAGACGAATTTGCACATCAGCTCCTGAAGGAGGCTACAGGAGAAGCGATTCACCCTGCGCTTGTAGATCTTGGAAGCTTCGTTAAGGCAACACCAGGTGCTAAACCCTGGATGAGCTGGTTCCGTAGCGAGGGTGGTCCAATCAGTGCGGGGTCAGCCTACGGCGACATCAACAGTGCTCCAGAGTTGGCCCAGTATGTCGAAGAACACCAGAACACACAACTCGGGCTCCGGAACGTGGAATTCAACGGCCGACAGCTGAAACTCGTGCTGTCACGAAGCGGCTGGGTCGCTATCTACGAACCAAAAGATATGGACACCATCGAATTCGCCCGGTTTGTCCGACAAAAAGTGCTTCCACACGCAAATCCGAAACTGGTGAATCTCAATGATTGAGTCAATCGTCCCCCTGTTGGCGCTGCTGGCAGGTGTCTATCTTATTGCCGCGGTTGCTGATGCGATGCTAGGACAACCTCGAACCCGCAGTGGACAGTTCGCACCGCATCGAACGACGAGCATTGAGACCGGGTTCAAACTCGCATGCTTCCTGTCTCTCGGGATTGTGCTGCTTATTCTGCTCTAATCTCACTAATCTCTGTGTCACCCATCCAGGGAGACATATTCTGTTCTGGTTATACGATTTCCTATATCGAACCATATATTCAAAAATATATGGTTAGCTATAGGCCGAGAGCGCTAAATCTGATTTGGAATCCCATCGGTCAACGGCACGGGAATCCCCGGCGTTTACGCTGGAGAGGCTGTCACTTCGCGTAGTCTTCGTGTACCTTCTCTTCGATACGCTCTTCCGAGTAGTCACAGGCGTAGTCGTGGACGTCGTCCATCACGTGTTCGAACTCCTCGTCGTCTGCGTACGCCTCATCCCGCTTGATCACCCACCCTTCTCCACGTTCTCGGGACAGGTACCGAACGTGCTCGTCGGTAATAATGATGAGATCCTCGGTATACTCACCATCTCCCTGAATTGGCGTCTGCCAAGTCGGTGAGATGGCCCGTCGTATGTTATCAATGCCGTCAATCGCTTCAACAGCAGATCTACTGAGTGGTTTATCAGGAATCGACGAAACGAGACCGGATTCTTTCGACATGGTAGTTCCCTCGCAGACACAACATATGAAGATTTCCCGAAGAGTCCGGGCACCTTTTTGTCGTTGAGATACCTCGTCGGACGCATATACCCAAGCTTTCCGACCGTCTTTACAGCGTGAGAGAGTTCCCGGAGCTGCGAGAGATCGACGACCCCAATAACCCAACTCCAGACGAGGCTCCGGTCAAACTCAAGGGATCGAGGTCATTCAGCCAAGCTCTCGGGAACTACCTGGCAGAACCAACAGCGCCGGAAAAGACGCAAATCCCGACATCGTCCTCCAGTACGGGCAAAACCCGGAGTTGACCGTCTGAATTGCGAGGTACCGTACCACTCACGAGTGCCGAAAATCGGCGTAGAACGATAGAGGAGCGAGTCGGTGACAAAGAATTCGATTAAAGCTGTAGTGGGTGGGGAAATCCTAAAAAAGCTCAAAAAAAAACGATTTCGGGACGTGAAGTAGGGTGTAGGCCAAGAAGATTGGTCCCATAGCAAAATTCAGACAACTGGTTCGATGACGACGTGGTTGTGCTTGAGCCGTGGAGCTTTCGCACGACCTTCTTCGACATACTCGACGACATCGATGGTGGCGAGCTTCTGTAGATCGCGGCTGACGACACCTTTGTCGTAGTCCAGTTCATCAGCGAGCGCGCGAACCGAGTGGGGATTATGTTCCTTCAGGTAGTCGAGAATCTCCAAGCGCCGGTCGTGGAAGACGTCTTCAGCTCGTTCACGAGCGAGTACGAGTGTGTCCGGGAAACCGTGCTGCGTCAGCGCTTCCGAGAAAGAATTCCGGAATTCCAGGCGAGAATCTACTTCGGCCTCCCCAGGATCGAACTCGTTCGGATCAGGGATCGAAGCGTGGCGGTCTTCAAATTCAGGCATTATTATATCCTCCTGACCGTTGTTAGGATTGCAACGGTAAAAAAGGCTTCGTTCATTTGCTAGTCGCCCATAATAACGATATTTCAATGGTGGCCAATACATTCCGAAATTTTTAAGTGTCTGGAAAATAAAGGAAATAGTGAGGACAGTATCTGTCTCGCTCTCCGCAGCAATTTTGCGAGAACGTTCGAGAGCGTAGGTCTGCGTCGTGATATCGTCACCTGAAGATGAGCGCGCACGATAGCGGAGTTGCAGGAGATAGAGAACCCCGACAGAATTTAAGCCAATATATGATGTCTAATCGAACTCTTACGAACGCACAGGTGAACAGAGATGTATAGTTTCGAATCAATCGACCTCGGTACATACCGTGGTGACGACTACTTTTTGACGGGCTTCGTCGAGCCCGAACCATCCGAAGGAGAAGACTACAACCCGGACAAAAATGCGGAGAACTACGGTGTGACGGTGGTACGAGAGGGAGCGCATCCTCTTGAGGATAACATCGAGATTGTCCGTATGGATACCAAACATGGACAACCGCATATGGATTTGGTCTACCTCCCACCAGACACAGATGAGGAGCGAAAGGTGTGGCTGGATGACGAGTACACGTACAAACGGATGAAACAGTATCTACTGGCGAACTGGGAGATATTTGTTGACCGCTACATCCAGCACAATGAGTAGGAGGCTGAAGTAGGAGGCTGAGGCGGCGTCCTACACAACCAGGTCGAACATCAGCGACCACGAAGCGAGGACGATACACGCGTAGTAGGCTCTGTACTGACCAGTCTCTGCTCTTTGCAAATCGGCTCTCAGCCTGTACTACGTTCGTGCCCGTATCTTGCACGACGGTGGGAACATCATCTGTAGCTGGAAGGCACTGCAGTGGTCAGTTCGCACGTGTGGTGTATAGTAGATTTGCATGAATGAAGCTACAAAAAAGAGGGTTCAACAGAGCCACCTCGTTGGCTCTATTGAAATACTATTCACTGATCGAGGTTTCTACAAAGACTAACACACCAGTTTTGGTGTATTCTCGAAGGCTAGTCAGTGAATATGTGGACTGATAAGTATACTAACAAGTATGCTGACGAGTATACTGATGAGTATACTAACGAGTATACTGGCCTGTAAACTGATTCGTTAACAAGAAAGAAGACAGCCAAGAAAAAACAGAGTCGCATTTACTTGTTTATAAGAGATATAGGTTCACGCTGTACACAGTGTCTGGGTGTAATGAGAGCAAGATATTTCATGTTACAACTGTGTCGACAACCTGGACAATGGTAGATGATGACGATATTCCCGAGCTTGAACGAAGTAGCAGCAAGGACACGACCGACCATACACGAACAAACAACGAAGAAGCAGAAATTAAGGATGGATCGGTTCCCCACGGTTACGAAGATGGAACTGACGACTGGGACCTATCTGATCGTGACTATCAAATCCCAGGTATCAATAATACGGTGTACTGCCGAGGCAAAGAACATGACAGCGAAGTTGAAATGCAGCGAATTGAATCCACAAATGGAGTGTTCGAATGTAGTGTGTGCAAAAGTGTTGTTCGTATTGATTAATTTTCTGAGGTGACAGTTTATATGGATGTTTTCAAGTATCGTTCGGTGAAGCAATGAAGGTTGCAGAACTCGCTGAATCTTACGGCTGCGATATCACGGAGAGTGAATACATCCGGAAAGCGGAGATGGACGAGGAAACCAAGCAATCCCAGCATAGTTCATCCAACCACAATGAAACTGGATAGGTGACTACGGTTGCTCTTCAAGCGAGACATCCCACCCCTCGTGTACATCATCGTCCATGTAGGCAAAGTGATTCTGAGCTTGCTCGTAGGTGTCCATCCCTCGAAATTGGAAGAAGGGGGCATCACAGGCAGGGCAGGTCTCAGCATCGGAGACTCGACCAGATGATCCTCTTGTCGTCTGCTGACCCATTGTTGCGCTCATAGCCCGAGAAACGTAGTCTGTATCTCCAGGCTCGAATTGCTGTTCAATCTGAGCCAATAAGGCTAACGTCCAGTCCCTAGCATCGTCTTGGGTTATGATCTCTCCTGGGCCATCGAAGAAGTCCTCAACCACACCGACCACATCAGCTGCCCACCGAAGACTAATACTGTAGCTGTATTCTGCATCCAGCTCAGGATCAATTTCCTCCGCGTCCATCGCAAGCACGCTAACCTCGACGTCCAAGTACTGATGGCGGTAAGTATAGGTCGGATTCGGATTCTCCGAGACACGGTCCCGTTCCCAATCACCCGGAAGATCTTCGATAAGCTCCGTCATATACTATGCTCTGAAAAGTCAATAGACTCACTTAGCAATACCGGAGCGTATCATAGAACCGTCCCCAAAGAATTCATTCACCCTAAATTTCGCCGAATTGGCCTGTTAGATTGAGCTTGCTCAACAACCATTACGACACACCGACCTACGAATAGGCGGCAGAGTATCGCAAGCAAGAGCTACTGAATCCCGTCGAACCACGCATATGGGTTCTAAATCACTACATTATCGGTTCTAAGACTGTATAGCCAAACTAGTGTCAAAATTCAAAATGAGTCAAAGGGCATAAGTAGTTTTGAAATAGATATGTGAGTATGGTGCGCGAGATACGGTTCGAACTCGACGACGACCAGTTTGAAAAAATGAAAGAAATCAAAGAAGAACAAGGCAGGACTTGGGCGGGTTTGTTCGTTTCAGGTGTCAGAGAGTTAGAAGGGTCTGGCTCCAGCGGCGAACGACTCGACGGACTGAAACACGATTGGAATAAGGACAAGCGAGTGTTTCCCGAACCTGGAAATGACCGAGTTGGGTCTTTCAAGGCCGGTTGGACCAAAGCAGAAAATGGCGAGGAATTTGGTCCAAGGGCGCTCGAAGGGCTCTCGTGGCATAACCTCGGATGGCGGTTCGGGATGATATTCGACGATACCCCTACCGACCTGAAAGAAGAATTCTACCAGTGGTGTGTTAAGCAACAAAGGGAGACACAGAAGGAAGGGGAAGAGTAGGGCCCGTATCGGTCTTCTCTAGTCGGCCGGTAACTCGTCTTTTCTATCACTTTGATAAGTTCGAAAAGCGTTCTATGACATGTTGATACCGCTCTAACCACCGGAGAGTCCATCTCATCTACGGGAGTAACCCAAGAGGAGAATACAGGGCTGGACAGCAATGTATAACTAAACACTAAGTTAGCGTATTGGGTACATTCGGTAACAAGATGCTTTCTCTCCCTCCGCTTGTCGATAACGCTAACCGGACGGTCGAAGACGTCTACAAGAAAATCATCCCGGAGATCGAAGAAGCGCGCATCGCAACCGGCTACTTCTACCTGTCTGGGTTCGACCTGTACCGCGAAGATCTCGAACAACTTGCTGATCCAGGCGAACTCGGTCACGCCCCGATCCGCATCCTAATGGGACGGCAAACAAACCGCAGCACAGCAGATGAAATCGGTGAGGGCCAAAGCCTACGCGACGAACTCAGAGACGAGGTCGAAGAGAGTATTGAGGACCTTAACAACGCGCAACTAGACCGGTTAGATCGGCTGCGAGACTTCATAGCCGAAGACAAGGTTAGCATCCGTGTGCGAAACCCAAAAAACGGCTACTTCCACGCCAAAGGAGCCTCGTTCAGAGCCCCGCAAGACGATGACGACTGGGAGACTGACAACGATACGGATACGCGTCCGTGTGCGACTATTGTCGGGTCCTCAAACTTCACCGCGAGTGGCCATCGGAACAACATCGAACTGAATCTCACAAGCCAAGACCGGCCTGAAGCAGAGGCATTCGAAGACTGGTACGATAACCAGTGGGCGAATGCTGAGGACTTCAGCGAGGAGATCATCCGAATCATCGAGAACAGCGGGAAGTACCAAGATTGGCAGGAACAACAAGAAGACGAAACAGAGGACGAAGACACGCCTGATAACTTAGGGACATACATTGAGCCGTTCGAGCTGTACAAACTCCTTGCGTACGACGAGCTAAGCGGAAACGTCAACATCCGCGACAGCCCACTATACTACTTCCAGACACTCGGATACGAAAGCGCGAAGGAGAAACTCTCCCGGTTCAACGGCTGCATCATCTCCGACTCAGTCGGTCTCGGGAAATCATTCATCGGCGGTGAACTCCTGCATGACTACCGCCAACGCGGAGATCGTTGTCTCCTGATCGTGCCTGCGAACCTCACCGAACAGTGGGCAGACCTCCTCGAAGACGACACAGACGAAGACGGAAACCCGTACTTCGGGCTCGAAATCGATGGTAAACACCTGGACGTGATGAGTATCAGCAAGTTCCAGAATCTCACGTACGATGAGGTTCAGGGCCTCAAAGACGCGTTCAACGTCGTTTTGATTGACGAAGCGCATCGCTTCCGGAATCACGGGAAATGGCGACCGAACCCAGACGACGAAGACGACTACAAAGGAACTCGCCGGCACGCAAACTTGCGTCAGCTCCGTGGGAAAACAATGATAATGCTGACGGCGACGCCGATCAACAACTCAGCAACCGACCTAGAGAACCTCATCAGCCTATTCACCAGTCCAGAAGAACTGCGGAACAAGGCATCACTGGACTTCGACGCCTTCGAGGAATATATCGAGCTTTCAGAGACGCGGAAGCAGATCGCTGCCGGGAAGGAGGAAGCCACCGAAGAGGAGCAGCGAAAGATTACCGAACAGCTCCAGCGACATTCGGAAGAAATCTCGAAGATCCTGAATGAGGTAATGGTACTCCGGACGCGGAAGCACGTGAAAGACCAAATTCAGGATGAAGAGGACTTCGAGATGAGTTTCAAGCCGCCAACCCTCAGCAAGGAGCAGTACTCGCTCCCGGCGGCATACCAACCAGTATACGGGATGCTTCCGGACGTGATGGACGCGCTCCACCTTCCGCACATCACGGTGAAGAACCCGAAAGCTGGTGGGACGCTAAAGGCGCTGTATAAGCTGAACTTGCTCAAGCGGCTGGAGTCATCGACGTACGCATTCGTGCAGTCCATCGAGACACTACACCGGAGTGAACGGCAACTCCTCGGCCTTCTCGATGGGCTCCCAGAAGACGAGCAAATCGACATGCTGCGAGCGGCACAGGACGACGAAGAATCCGAAACGCTCGATGACTTCGTGGAGGGGGATGACGCTGCTGAAGACCTCGAACAGACGCTGGAAGAGTTCGGGTTCGATACGACCGCGGTCCGTGCCGACGAAGACACAGAGAGTGACAGTACGGACGAATTGGTGGATGCGACAATTGGAGAGGTGAAAACGTACATCCGGGAGGACCTGACGCTGCTGGCGTACTTCCTGTCACAGTTCATCGGTGATATCGCCCAGGACTCCGGCGATGTGAGTGACCAGGCCGTTTCAACACGGCAGTGGCTTCACGATCATAATGCCGGTGTCCTTCCGGACGTTCCAGAAGAGGAGTTGAACCCGATTCTTTACCCGCGAAGTGACCTGGGTGACGTTGATGAGGAGACACGAGAGTTCTACGAGGCGGTGTTCTCGTTACGAGAGTTCCGTGACCCGAAGGTTGAGCGGCTTGCAGACGTCCTCAACGGATATGATGACGAGAAGGTCCTCGCCTTCACCCAGTACCGTGCCACGGCAGACTACGTTTATCGAACGCTTCTCAAGGATCCTGATTCGCCCCTTACAGAGGTAAATAGTGCTGTTGTCAAAGGCGGTGACGACAACAAGCAAGACGTTATTCAGCGGTTTGCACCGGAAGCCTCGGGGTACCAGCAAACACTGGCTGAATCCGGTGAATCAGAGCTACAGTACGTCATAGCAACCGACACCCTGTCGGAAGGGGTCAACCTTCAGGACGTCTCAGTCCAGGTGTCATTTGATTTACCGTGGAATCCTATGCGTATCGTTCAGCGAGTGGGTCGTATCGACCGGATCGGGAGTACGGAAAAAAAGTACGTCCACAACTTCTACCCAGACGGTGACATCGAAGCAGCGATTAAGCTCCTGAAACGGCTACAGGCGAAGATCAACGACATCGCACTCATCGTCGGAAAGGAAAACAACATCCTCGACCCGAACGAGGACCGACTTCTAGAGAAAACTGGTGTGGAGACGGAGAAGACGATTGGCGAGTTACAGGTGGACGAGATTGAAAACTCGTTACAGAAGTCGCGCGAGATCGATGACGTAAACGAGCTCGATGACACGAGCAAGAACCCGCTCCTGCGGAACGCAGGGAGTAACGAGCACGCGGCGTACGAACGCTTCCTATTGAAGAAGGAACTGAATGAGGACTTCGGACTCACGGAAGATGACTTCGAATACGCAGCGGATTACTTTGATGAAGTACCGGAAGAACGTGAGTTCTTGTATACGAACGTCACCGATCACGATGCCGGGCCCCGACCCGGTGTATTCGCCTTAGCCCACCTCTGGTTTGATGATGCCGGCCACGAATCACCACTTGGACGTGTCCGTCGGGCGTTCTACTACAAACCGTTCACGGACGATGTCAAAGAGCGTCCGGTTGGAACGCTCAAGATCAATCCGTCAGTGAGTGGTGAGCCAATCACGGAGAACGCTGAAAGCGTGTTGGCAAACCGTGAATCAGTAGCAGACGTCCTTGATGACCGATTGGAGGCGATTCGGGAAGGTCAGGTGGAAGGTGCGTTCAAGCAGGGCGAATCGTTCTCGAAGGAACAAGAGACAATTCTGGATTTTATTTCCCACTACCTCCAGCCAAACCACGGTGAGGTGCCCGTCTCAGTCGATGACTACGATACTCTTGGCGACTGGGCTGTTGATCTCCGGGAACGTCTCCAAGACGTGAAGTTAGCCGGCACGGATGAGGATCGTATCCTTCGAGATACATTCCGACATAATGAACAGTATGACTCGTTCCCGGAATGGCCCCCTGTCAAATTCTTAGAAGAGCTTGAGAGGTTCTTGGAAGAGAATGTCGAAGAATCCACCGAATATCAAGCGAAGCTCGTGGGAGAAAGTGAGGTTCGGGCCCAGCTGATGTGTTGGGGCGTGATAGGCACGTAAGATCGGTCTTGACCAATCACCCAAGATTACGGCTTGGGTCCGGTTTCCTCAAACTCGTCGTACTTCTCAAGTACGAGGTTGAAGTATGCTTCTGTCATAACCCGGGGATTCTGTGTTCGGTGAAAGTCCTCTAAAACGAATTTTGCCTCTTCCCGTTCGAGATCGTACGCGTGGAATGCAGCTGCATCAAGTTCAGCCTGTGTCCTTCTACGTTCATCAGGAGAAGTGGCAGGATCGATATCGCCCAATCGGTCACGCATTTCAGCAAAGTCCTCCCCGTAGCAATTCAACTGTGCGGCTCTGTCAGAGATGAGGTGGAACCAGTCATCACCTTCTGCAAGCCGGGGTACCTGAGTTTCTTCAACCTTGTATTTCACCATATTGGTCTCAATCTTCGTTCGCATCAAGAAGTCGAATGGGATGCTGTTGATCAATCCCACCGCGCAGAACAATTCACGGTCGGTGAAAATCCGCTCATACGCGTTATGTAGATTCCCTTGTTCTAAGTGCTCTTCTTTTGGGTTGAGTTCGTACGATCTGAAGAGTTGTACTGACTCAATGCACACTGCTCCCTTGGGAATCACCGATGCGACCATTGTTCGTTCGTTGGTCGAATTAGAGATTTTTCGGTACCCAATCCGGTATTCTGTATAATCCGGAAGTACATCTGACTCAGAAAGCCCCTCGCCCCGATTTTCTTCGAGTAGTTCATCAACGAACTGGACTTGAGACTTGCTGGTGGTTCCACCCCCGAATGATTCGTAAAGAGCCTTCTTGAGGTATCCTTTATTGAATGCTTTTTGTCGCACACGAGCGCGAGCGCTTTCTTCAGGATTGTCTGTATCTTTGCTCCAGTAACGTGGGGAGGCTAAGTCATCGATGAAACGGGGGGTGTGGCTAAACTGATAGATGTTCTCACCCTCAAGCACCGGGTAATCTCCTTCATCAGGTGATTCGACGAACCGCCCTCGATCAGTCGGTTCGTGAAGTTCCTTCGTCATCAAATCAGCCCACCAGTCGTGCCCATCTTCATTTCCAATTGGAGGGTGAGATAGGATCTTGTACAAAACGTCGGCTTCTCGTTGGGATGTTACGCCTGGGAAGATTCCAGCTTCAGGAGAATAATTCGCTAAAACACGTTTAGGTATTTCAACTGCGTCCGAGTCAATCGTCTTTAGAATGTCCAAATGATTTTGGCCGAACAAACCGCGCACGTAGTCAGTACTTCCACTGTTTTTGAATGTGAGGACGCCAAACCGATATCGGTCATCGATATTGTCAAATATTCCCTTGTTTTCGAATCCGACGATTGTTCCCAGCGACGTGTTCTCAAGCATCCAGTTGCGCAGATCTTTCGCAATGGCTCCATTAAAAACGAAACCTGGGAGAATAAGGCTCACATGGCTGTCCGTTGACGCTAACTCAAATGCCCGCTCAAGAAATAGGGCAGACAGGTCATTCTCGCTTGCAACGGTTCTACCTGCTACCTTTGGAGATTGTAGCGTATACTGTTGTGACTTGTTGAAATAGTCTGCACGCCTCTCCATTGTCTCTTTGTGTTTGTTCCATTTATTGGCAATCTCGGGATCCTCTAGCAGATTCTCTTCGACAGCATCCTTCTGATTGGCATTATACTGCCGGAAGGTCTCGTCATACTGAGAAAAGAAGTCGTGTCTGTTCGGGCTCAAGACCTCCCAAGGTGGATTTCCAATTACAACATCGAATCCGCCGTCACGGTAAACAGGAGCAAACTCCAAAACCCAATGGAACGGATAGTACTGTTCTAAAGTCTCTCCATCAACATCCTCAACACCGGCATCATGGAATTGTTCTAGGACCTTTTGATCTAGTCTCTCACTATGTGTTTCAATTCTGGATTCAGCTAACCGTCTTGCGTTCGTAGCGACTTTCGAACTTGTTGCAGTCTGATGACGCTCGATGACCTCGATAACATCTTCATATAGTTCCTTAATACCTGTTCCGGCACCTTCCCCATAATTTGAGAGAGAAGCGTCGCCTTTCTCCGTCGCTACCTCGTCAACCTTTGTGAACCCGATTAGTGAATTACCGTGTCGAATATTGAAGTCGATGTTGGGGAGTGGTTCCACCTCGTTCGGTTCGTCTTCTATGTCAGCGACCATCGACAGCCAAAGACGAAGTTTACAGATTTCAACTGCGCCTTCATCGATGTCAACACCGTAGAGATTATTCAGGATGACCGTGCGTTTCGCGTAAAGCGATGCACCACCCTGTCCTTTGTTGATTTCTTCTAACTCATCGCGGGTTCGGGATTCTAACTCCCAACCCTTGCCTACCTGTTCGAGTTGCTGGAAGTATTCAATGCACTGGATGTAAATGTCCAACAGCACGTCCTGAGCAGCGAGAAGGAACGCACCACTCCCCACTGCCGGATCAAGAATATGTGCTTCCTTCAGGATGTTGTGATACAGGGTTTCAACGTGGCCCGTCTCTACGTTCTCTGTAGGGACCTGCTGGGTCATCGCTCCGCCATCCGCGACTACTTTTTCACCACTGCTGGCTTCTACACCAGGGAACCCGAATACGTCGTCAATTTCGTCGTATTCAGCATCGACAGCCTCGTTGAGTTGGTCAAGCAGGTACGGGTGGACCGTCCGGCGGGACATGAACCCGGTGATCTCTTCGGGCGTATAGTACGCGCCCATCTCTTTCTGGTTGACGGTCTGCTCGAAGATGTGGCCGAGAATCGCGGGTGAGAGGTTCTTCGGGTCAACGATGTCCAGACGCTCGTCCACGTTCCAGTTCCACCCCGACAGGAAGTCCAGAAGGTCATCGAAGAGCTCGTTCGTTTCTTCGGCGGATTCACCCAACTTTGCGTTCGGGAAGTCTTCTTCGACAGGGTTCTTGGCGAACAGCCCACCATTCAGGTACGGAAGACTGCCGAATTCCGGGTTCTGCTTGTCCTCTGCGAGGTAGTCGAAGAACAGTGGCCGATAAAAGTTCTCGTACCAATCTTCATCATCATCCACGACGTCGCTGGGCTGTTCATGCAGGTAGTTCGGATTCCGGTCAAGCAGTCGCTTTTCCTGGATGAAGTACAGGAAGATCATCCGATCAAGGATGACCTGCACATACCGTTGCTTTGCGTCACCACGGTCATCCGGAATACCGGAGACCTCCTGAACGAGATTGGTTCGGAGTTCTTCGAACTCTTCATAGAACTCTTTGACCACCTGTTGTGTGTCGTACAGCGTGTCATAAATCGCCGCAGAGGAACCATACTCAATCGAGTTGAGTTTCTTCAGAACAGTATTCTTCTCCCCGCTGTCGCGCGTGAACTGGTCTTTGCTGAACGAGATTTTCTGGTGCTTGATGCGGCCGTGCTGCTGTCCTTCCCAGCTACGCATCCGCGTCAGGAAGGTGAACTCATCGAAATCGTTCGTGGCGACCAGATTGGTATGCCGGGAGCGGTTATCTGGCTTGAAGTCAGTGGCTGATTCTCCCGGCCCAGCATTGACGATCACGACGAATTCGTCGTCACCGAGCTGAAGAACAAGTTCATTATCCTCTCCGAGATTCGGGCGGGGTTTCAGCCCGCGTTTCTCGAAGGAGTTAGCAATATCCTGTAGAGAGTCCCAGCCCGCGATATCGTCCGCGGTAATCTGCTGGAGAGTCATACTACTTGAAATCCGCCTTACTCTTATGAAGGTATGGAAAACTTATCACCACGGAGTCATCCGATTATTCTTCGGATGCTGTCATGGACAAGGTCACGGTGGCGGAAATCCACGGGGATGACTTTGCCCGTTGACTGTCTTTTTACGCGATAGAGGTACTGGTCAAAGTCACGGCCGGTCTCAGTGTTCAGATCATCCGCCAGTCTGTCAGTAATGGTACACTCTACGCCGTAGTATGGAACATCGGCGTCATCTTCTCCCAAATATACGGTTACTTCGTCGCCTTTCGAATACGACTCTGATGCAGGTTGTGGAGGTTTCATAACAGGATATCAGTCTTACTCTGTCTGTTCTTCGATCCTTCCTTGATTTGCGGATTTTGTGGCATTTGGTCCGGTCAGTTCACGACGGTGCAGCGGTTCGTGTTTCGGTGAGTTGTTGTATCGATACCTGTTCAAGTGTAGGTCCGAACGTCATGATGTGTGGTCGTCGCTTCGGAGCGCCGGTCGCCGCCCTGATCGGATCGATCCAAGATGCCCCCCACGACCACGATCGTCTCAATCGGTCGATGTTGATGGGGGCGTCGAAGAACACCCCAAAAACGGGATCATCGGGATCGACAATGCGTTCGGTGTCGACAAGGATCTCAGCCGCCTCCCAGAGGACATCCTGTAAAAGAACAGAATCATCATCTCCGATGTACCACGGAACAACATCGCCGCTGGTGTGATGCTCGTCATCCCGGAATATTATAGCCAGTCGCCAACCACCGTCGTCTTCGGTGAGAAGGCCAGTCGCTTTGAGTTCATCCACGTAATCGTACCACGTGGACCGGTCACGACCTGCTCGATTACAAATCTCGGTGACTGACAATGGTTCAGTCGCTTCGAGCAGCACCTTCACAAAGTCCTGGCCAGCAGCTCCCAGCCATGGACAGATACGATTAGCTGAGAACGTCTCCTTCGCCAAGGCGAAGCGGATTTCGTCAACTCGAATGGAGCGACCAGGATGTTTCGTTTCGGTTTTCAACCCGTCTAACGCTTCAACAGCGTCGTACGGTGTCTCTGAGAATAGACAGAGCAACGAAACCGGATCGGCGGTCGGTGAGAGATTCTTCTCTGATAAGATGAGGTCCGCGGCTTGCTCAAACTGTTTGCGTTCGAATTCGAATGCCCATAGTGTGATCTTCACATTGAATTCTGGGGCATCATCTCTCGAATCACGTGGGTTCCTAAGCTCCGAGCGGAGATCCTCGACAAACTGGCTGTACTTTTCGCCGTTCTGATAGGCGAAGTCGCCGACCAGAACGAACGAGCCAATTAGTTCACCGAACGGATCGTCAGCGTCCACGTCAGCGAAGATCGTCCAGTCCAACTTCTCCTGACGCGTCTCGAACAGTTGTCGAAACGCAGAAAACTGAGCGTACTTCGATTGGATGGCCGAGCCGACAGCCATCGTTTTGACAAGGGCGTCCCAGCGCTCGGAGTCGAAATCTTGCGAGAAAGTTGGAAGACGAACCTCTCGAACGATGTCTACGTCAACGAGGTCCATGATGTGGACAACCGTTCCGACCAAGCCAAGAGCGTTACAGACGATCGTCCCGCGGAACGACGCTTCGTCATCGAAGTTATCGTTGTGGAGCCGTGTCGTCAGCTTCGTGAGTTCATCCCGAGCGTCCATCAACGCATCAGCGTAGTCCGACGTTGTCTTGATCTTGTCTGGGAGCTCACCAAGACAGCGCGAACTGCGGAGGACCTGGCGATGTTCATAGAACAGGTTCGAGAAGTCGTGATCTGAAGACTCCAAGCGATCCTCGCTGAGTAACCACTCAAAGATACGTGGGTCGGTTAAGGCTCGGGCGGTGGACACCCAATACTGGAGTGGATTCACGTATTCAGCTGACGTGACTACGCGATCACCGCTTGGATCGATCCAGATTTGTGGGCAGCGGTAGTCGTCGGCCTTCTCAACCGGATAGTCAGCCAGTGAGAAAGCATTTGACCGGCTCGATGAGAGGGCTCCGAAGGCACGACGCCGGCTAAGGCTACCAACCGACGCATAGCCAGTGCCCTTTCGACGAGGGTCCCCGTCTGGGGGGGCCTCGTGTGCGGGCGGGTTTTCACGGCCATGGTCGGGGGAATCCGACACATCGCTAAAGAAGTCATCAAGTCGTTGCTGTCGTGCGGTTTCCGCGTCAATAGTTTCGATTGTCTCTCGACCGGCAGCGGTCAACTCGACATGGAGCCTCCCGTGCGCTCGGAACGCGTCCACCATCGAGAGATCAATCAGTGAGTCCTCCCGAGTGGTAATCCATTGACTAATCGCACCCTTCGTTGTGACCGAAGGAATGGTGCTAATGAGCTCATCGTACGTGAGTGCACCGCCGGCGTCTGTGTGAAGCGTTCGGAGGATCGCCTTCGCTGTGGGTTGCTCATCGTACGCGTCCATCGCGCGTTTGACGACATCCTCAATCTCTCCAGACCAGCGACGTCCAGTCCATCGCTCGCTAAAGTCAGTTGGCTCCAGACCGTGGTCTTTCTGAAACCATCGAAGGTCGATCGGCTTGCTGACAATGACGACCTCGCAGTGATGAGAGATTGCTTGAACTAACTTCACGACGGTCTCACGTCGTTTCCGATCTTTTTCCTCGAACGACCGGTTAAATCTAAACGCAAGTGTCGGCGTTTCCGATTGCTCATTGTCACTCCAGCCAAGAAGTCGCGCTGTTCCTAGCAACTGCTCAGTCAGCGCCCTCTGAGTTCCAAGTCGATGAGCTAGATACAGTAATCCCTTTGGCTCTTGTTGACTGAATAATAACTCTCGAAGGGCGGAGTCCAGTTCACTTTCATCCTCGTGTTCGAGTCCACGCGCATACCGCTGGATGACCGCTCGAAGATCGTATGCGACGTTATACTGCTCAAGCTTCTCTCCAAGTTCAGTCATAGAAAGTCCTGTGGCAAACTGACGGATACCGTCGATGAACGCAGTTTGAACACGCGGTCGCTTCAGTAATTCTGACCAGAGCTTGGTTGCGGTGGTTTCTTCATCGATGTCCAGATCAACAATCGCATTGACTGGGTAGTCACTATCAAGTACGAGTTCGCCAGTCGGCGGATCAACACTCTCAGGGGCTTCACCGAACTCTTCAAGCATCTGATCAACTTGCTCTTCGCAGACATCCCAGTCTCTTGATGTACGCTTATCACCGTCTGCGAACGCGTCGATCCACCAGTCACTGGTTTGTTCGGCAAGTTCTTCCAGTGCCTCACGTTCCTGCTCACGTTTCTCGTCAAGGACCTTCACCCAGTGTTCAAACCGGTCGTAAGCGTCTGGACGAAGGTCTTCCTCGTTTGCCCCTCCAGTTAATTGCTCGATTTGACGGTCGATTTCTTGCTGTTGTTCGTAGTATTGTCCGTGGCCCTTTTTTTCAACGAATTGCTGATAGACGTCACCTTCACCAGCTTCTTTCGCACAAATCCGAGATCGTGCCTCTGCGGCTGCTTCTCGGGTTTGCCACGACCCCTTGTTCTTAACCTTCTTTACGGGTTGCTTGGTGTCGCAAAGCGGACACGTGATTGACGTCTGATACTCAAGCTTGTACGTGGGAGTGATCCAATACTGCTGGCACGTACAACATCCGGCCACGCTGTATTCGTGGTCAGACGTCATGCAGACGCACCTCTATTCCTCTCGCTAACGCTGACGTAGTGTGCTAACATGATTTCAGTTGTCGAGGTTGATTTCGACACTGAGAAGGCTCTGTTTGCCTGGAAATCAGCAGTATACTGCTCAGAGCAGTCGCTGATCGAGAGGCAAACATTTATCAAGATCTGGGTCGCAAGAACAGGTAGCCAGCCTTTGGGGCAGGTTAAAGCCCCACTTTCTTGCGATCCACACCTATTACCTCCTGGTGTGTCTCTATCCCTACTTTTGATATGAGGAATGTCTGGGCGGTTTATAAAACCTTCCGCTGTTGGATTCCATCTCTTCAGAACCGTCTGATAATCATCAAACAGTGCCGCATCTAACACATTGACGAGAACCAGATACAGTTTGGAAACTGTGAAACGATGCCTCGAACCTCGGGTCTTTGCCTCCAAAGAAGTGTTACTACGGAGACTAAGATCTATAGAGAGATTTGTAGAACCGTTAGTACCAGATTTTGTGGTACTCACTGCTTATTACCTACGGAATTGGAGATCGTTCGAGTCGCGTCGGTTGACGAAATACCTAAAGCGCTCGACGGTGTAGAACTAGCCGGACACGCCACCCATACAGCGAGTCCGGTTTTGGGGTCGTTGGCGCGACCCCAGTCCTTCACCGTTCTCAGCGTCAGCTCTACTCGTCACCTCCAAGATCCTTTGTATAGACCTCTTCAACAGTCAATTCAGCTGTAACAACGACCTTCTCTATTTTTTCGCCCTTTTCGTACTCTAATTCCTCATCCGTTGCTCCGAGGATTCGTCGAGCGCGTTCGGGAATTGTGGCCACATACTTTGGTGGGCCAAACTCTAGTTGAGTCGTTGTTGTTTTCCCGACTCGACTGTCTTCTTCGGTCATACGCGGCCCTATGAATCCAGTATACTTAGTATTACTGGGGGCGCTCTAAGTATGCCTCAGTGAGTGAAGTATTTGCATTAGACAGACACTTGTCTCGAAATGATTATTGAACTCGAATCTCCATCCCTCCGCAGTCTTGCGTTTTTGATTGTTGACAGGAAAATACCGGCAGAAGTGTTGCTCTGTCTCGAACTTTATTTGCTATGGATTGTAACTCTATAGAAGTGTTGGTAAATCACGAACTTTTATAATACCGGGGCCAGTAATACCGAGTATGACTGAGAGCGAGAAAATAATCGCGTTTAACCTCCAGAGTGATGCAGACTCAGAACCGCTTGATGATACCCTTCACTTTTACACGAATCCTGCTACCAAGGCAGAAGTCAAAGAGAGAGCAGAAGAGCTTGGTTTCAGCTCAATGTCCGAAGCGGCTCGTTATTTCCTTACCCTCGGAATGCATGCCTTCCCTGAGACCGATCCACGGAAAAAAACAGCCGATTCTTCAGATAGAGACTATAAGCCACTCACAATCCGGGAGATTATTCCGGAAGGCGAAGAAAATGCGTTGAGTCTTAGAAACGGAGAAGTCCTTGACAAGATCGACAAGCACCTCGCTGACGAGTTAACGAGAGATCCCAAAATCAACCGAGACGGGTGGGAGGTGTGGCGATGACGCTAGCGGATTTTGCAGACGACATACGAGAGAAGAGAGAAGACGAAACCATCCGAGAATACTACGTTGATCTCCGTAGTGACTCGCTCAGTCCTGCGTCAAAAGATAGCGTCAAAACATCCTGGAATCGCCTCCAAGACTACTTAGATGAGGTCAATGCCTCTAGAAAGCCTAAAGAAAAAATCGGATTTGAGGATCTCACAAAATCACGGGTCTTGCATTTCATTGATTGGCTGGACGTGAAAGATAGCACTGCTAACAATTATATTAATGATTTGTCTGCTATGGTTGCATGGTTCAACAACAAAGGGATGATGAGTGGGAATCCATTTCAGGAGGCTCTTGCTACTGATCCGTTCGAGAACACTGGAAAAACACCCAAGATGGAGGTCGGAATCGATAAGCTAAGAAGTGCTATTTCAGACATTGATGCCCCTCTTGCATTAGCAGTCATCGTTCTACTTCTGAAAACAGGAATTCGAATTGCTGAACTTGCAAATTTGGACGAAAGGGATCTTCATATCGATCATCCAATCAGTGGACGCCTCGATGACCCTCGCCCTGAGATCAAGAACAAGCCTGATACCATCTACATTGATTCCTCAATCAACGAAGGGGAGTGTGTCAACGGAGAAGTCAGACCCGACTCAAATAAGCCTAATTCGACTCGGGTGGTTCCCATCGATAGCGAAGTCAAGAGCGTTCTCGCTTGGTATCTATCTATGAAGCCTCAGTCCAATTCACCTGCCAACCCACTGCTTGTGATCAACAATAGGGGTGGAAAAGGAATCGGTCAGAGAATGGGGACTGAAGCTGCTCGACGGATAGTTAACGAGTGGTCTGATGATCATGGCTGGTACACTCCGAACAGTAGCTTTGGAGTGAAGCCTCACTGGTGTCGACACTGGTTCAGCACGATGATCCAGTCTAATGTTGATGGAGATCTGATCCAGGTGGGGGGCAAGGATGATTACGAAGATTTCCTGAGAGGTGATCAGTCAAGTTCGACAAAAAGCGACTATCTGCAAATGAGTTGGGGTGGAAACGACTGGATGCACAAAGCACTGGAAGACGCTTTGCCGAGTCTGCTCACGGGTTCAGAGAATGAGTAGCACTCTTGACCAACTATGACAGACCACAGTAATAAATCAAACAAGGACTGGCCGACGCCAGGTCCGAACGAACCCGTTCCGGCATGGGAAGAGTATCGCCAGTTACGCGAGGCCGTTCACGACTACCTCGATCACGAACCAGATGACCCAGCCTGGAACGACATCTGGCGAGCACTCGGTGCGATTATGGGTAAATACCAGCGGGATGCATTCCTCGAAGCCTTTGATCTCGACGAGCCAGCTGAGACGGCCTGTATTCGCCGCCTCATCACAGGCGAGGACAAGTGTATCCACTCACCTTTAGAAGCCGATGATGACCCGCAGGGGCCGCCTCACAAGCCACCTGCCAGTGATCACGCGACACTCTGGCTCGATGACGGTAAACCAGCTGTGTACTCGATGCACGTCTATCCCGGAAACATCGAGCAGCTTGATGCTCGTGAACCACCCTACAACTTGTGGTTCGATCTCTTTGAGTTCGCCGCGGAGTGGGGGCTGGAGGTGTCTATTCTCCCGAAGTCGTGGTACAATCTCAGTAGTACTGTGCACGTCATTTTCTACCCGCCAGAACGCTTCCGGTCGTAGCTCAACTCGAACCCGGTGTCTGACGTAAATTTATATTACCTGAGACACCTGTATTACCCGAATGGCTCGAAAAACCCGCATTATACATGATACACATAAGGTGGAGCACAGATGAGAATCGATGTAGGGATGCAGAAAGGGGGCGTCGGAAAGACGACAACCAGTATCAACCTCGCTGGAGCGCTCGCTAACCGCGGCCACAATGTGCTCGCTGTCGATGCTGATCCACAGGGCGGACTAACACTCAAACTCGGCCACCGCAGCCAGTACCGAGAAAGCGAGTATGCACTCTACGATGTCCTGTCCGAGATGGGGCAGCTCACTCTGGATGACCTTGACGAACTGATTATTTCCGGTGACGAGTTCGATATCGTCCCATCCCATTTGCGGAATTTCCGGTTGGAAAAACACCTGTACTCAGAAGCCCGTGGGGTCGAAGCGCTGAAACTTGCCCTCGATCGGCTCACAGTAGACTACGACTATATCGTGATTGATTCCCCACCAAACCTCGGACCACTCGCCGACGGAGCACTACTCGCCGCGGAGAACGTGGTCTTCCCCAGTCATGCCAACACGATTGCGAAGGATTCGCTTGAAATCCTCTTTGACGAGATCGACACTCTGGAGGACAAGTTCGACGACATCAACATCTCCACCGTCGCAGCTGTTCTCAACGAGGTTGGTCGTGATGGCGTGAGCAGCGAAATGCAGGACTGGTTCGTCAGCACGTTCGGTGAAGAGTACGTCTTCGAGATACCAGATTGGGCTGTCGTTGAACACGCCATCGAATATCGGATGTCGGTGTTTGCGTATAACCCAGATGATGCGGGTTATTCGTGGGATGCAGAAAAGGCAGAGGTACTCCGCGACAAGTATGATGCAATCGCGGCACATGTGGAGGACCTCTCATGAGCGATCCCAAGGACGAACTCGGGCAGCGATTTGAGGACCGACGGCCAGATAGTGAAGATGACCCAGACCCTACGGCCAACACGAGTAATACGGATAACCTGAATAATCCAAGTAACTCGGATAATACGAGTTCTTCGAGGGAGGGAGGTTCCAGTAAGAAACCGGGTCCGGATCCAAGTCCAGACTCAACCAGGAACCGCCGTCAAGTCCCGATGTACCTGCCTGATGAGCAAGCAGACCAGTTGAACTCGCTTTACGAGCAGTTGGACGGACGGTCGAAAGTGGCCGGCAAAGGAGGGATCGAGAAGCACGCAGACTTCATGGAGGCAGTCGTAGACTTCGCTATAGAACACGAGGAGGACTTAGCAGCCCGACTTGACATCGAAATGGATTCAGAGCACAGTTAGTGATAGAAATGGAGTTTGAATAGGATGCCAAATTGACTTCTGAATTCGACCCCACCGACGAACCGTACGACATCGGGGATATCGTTCACATCCATGCACCAGAACCCGAGTATGAGCACCGATTCGGGTGCGAGGTACTCGAAGTACATCGCAACGA
>NZ_JAAKXY010000011.1 GCF_011043775.1 Natronolimnobius sp. AArcel1
GTTGTGTCGGCTTCTTCTTATCCACATTGTCGAGAGCATCTTGCAACTCTTCGACAGAGATTTCGTCGAGGTGATCCACTATTTGTTGCGACACGTTATGAGCAAATAGTTCTAACGGTTACTATAGGAACTGACGATTACACTCCTGCAATAATTTTGAGCTGGCTGTTACGGACAGACGTGGTTCTCAAGACAGTGCCCCCCACACCCCTCGTTCAGAGTGATAGCGTGTGTATCAGTGGGGTGGGGGTGGGTCGGTGACAAAGTAACGAGTAGTAGGTAGTAGATGAAAGAGAGTTTGTGAGTCAGGACGAAGTGCCTTCGATTCAGTCAGATAGACGCTATTCACTCACTCTCTCCGTATGACTAGTTAACTAGAACTAGATTATTGTATTATACCTTACGGTAGTAACATACATTTCCTCCTCATATCTATCTATATAATATATTCATCTGAACTCACACCTCGAGTCACCCTCTCCGCTCTCCCACCAGACCCTTTCGACCCCTTTCACTCTGAACGAGGGGTGCCTCTGGTAGAGACAATTTCTCTCTTGTTCCGGAAATCCGGACACAATACTCTCGTTCAGCGGTCATTGGAAGACACCCCGTTCAGAGTAAACTCGAGGTGAGACGTGCAATCAACCCACACCTCCCCAGTCGTTCACTGTGTTTCACTCTGAACGAGGGGTGTCTCACCCCCGAAAGTGATCCCCTATTCCGCCTCGCTACAGCCCACACCTTCAGCCCGTTTTCACTCTGCATCAGGGGCCACGGTCAATCAGCGAGTTGCATGCATAGATTCACAGTGGTGTTCGTTCACGGTACACTATGGCACGCCGAAGCGTCCTGTTTTCGCCCGGAGACCAACCAGCACTGCTTCGCAAAGCCGCACAAACGGCTGCTGACGTTGTCGTCTTCGACCTCGAGGATGCCGTCGCGCCGGGACAGAAAGATGCGGCCAGAGCCGGGGTCAGGGACGTGCTGACTGACCCGGCGTTCGATCCGGACTGTGAAGTGTGCGTGCGGGTGAACGCAGATCCAACCCGATGGCAGGCCGATCTCGAGGCCCTTCTCTCTGAATCAGTGACCGCCAACGCTGACGCTGAGACGCTACGCCTGGATAGCCTCATGCTCCCCAAAGTCACTGAACCAGGGGCCGTTCGTCGGCTCGAATCTGCACTCGAGGATGCTGGCCGGTCGTATCCCATCTTTGCGCTCATCGAACAGGCTGCGGGCGTTCTTGCAGCCCCCGAAATCGCAGCCGTCCCGGCGACGGATGCGCTGGTGTTTGGTGCTGAGGATCTTGCGGCGGATATCGGTGCGACGCGGACCGCCGACGGTACAGAAGTGCTCTACGCACGGGAGCGCGTCGTCCTCGCCGCAGCAGCTCACGACTGTACCGCCATCGACACGCTCGTGACTGACTTCGAGGACGAATCTGCCATTCGAGCGGATACAGCGTTCGCCGTGGAACTTGGCTACGACGGCAAACTGGCGATTCATCCTGCACAGGTCGACCCAATTAACGAGGAGTTCACTCCATCAGCCGACGACTGTGAGTGGGCCGTTCGGGTCCTCGAGGCGGCACGTGAGGCGGACGAAACCGGTCACGGCGTCTTCGAGGTTGGCGGTGAAATGATCGATGCGCCACTAATCAAACGAGCGAAACAAATCCGCAATCGGGCGATTGCGGCGCAAATATGGCCGCCGCATCAGTAATCCGTTGTCGCCTGTGTAGTATATTCACCCATTCATATTCCTTATATTGTTATTTTATGACTATGAGGTGCATTCGCCACGTTTATTTCGGTTTCCTCGAAATCCACAGGTAATGGCTTCCGACGTAAACCCGTTTGAAAGTCTGCAATCACAGATCGACGAGGCCGCCGCCCATCTCGATATTGAGGGCGACGTAATCGAGCGCCTCAAGCACCCAGAGCGCGTTCTCGAGACGAACCTCACCGTCGAACAGGACGATGGCTCGCTCGAGCGGTTCAAGGCGTTCCGCTCGCAGTTCAACGGTGACCGCGGCCCGTACAAGGGCGGCATTCGGTACCACCCAAACGTCTCGCGCGATGAGGTCAAAGCCCTCTCTGGCTGGATGACCTACAAGACCGCAATCGTCGACATTCCACTCGGTGGCGGCAAAGGCGGCATCATCATCGATCCGGCAGAGTACTCCGAAAGCGAACTCGAGCGACTGACACGTGCGTTCGCAACGGAACTGCGCCCACTGATCGGCGAGGACCGCGACGTTCCTGCACCTGACGTGAACACGGGCCAGCGGGAGATGAACTGGATCAAAGACACCTACGAGGAACTCGAGAACACCACCGAGCCAGGTGTCATTACCGGCAAGAACCTCGCAAGCGGCGGCAGTGAGGGTCGTGTCGAGGCAACCGGTCGATCGACAGTTATCGCCGCTCGCGAAGCCTTCGACTATCTCGGAAAGGACCTCGAGGGCGCAACGGTCGCAGTCCAGGGCTACGGGAACGCCGGTTGGATCGCTGCACACCTGATCGACGAGATGGGTGCAACGGTCGTCGCAGCCAGCGACTCCTCGGGTGGCATCTACAATCCTGATGGGTTCGACCCAGTTGCCGCGAAACACCACAAAAACGAGACCGGCAGCGTCGTGGGCTACGAGGAGAGCGAGGAAGAGATCACCAACGAAGATGTCCTCACCCTCGATGTCGACCTGTTGATCCCTGCTGCACTCGAGAACGCCATCGACGGCGACCTCGCACACGATGTCAAAGCGGACGTCATTTCGGAAGCTGCAAACGGTCCGCTGACGCCCGAAGCCGACCGCGTCCTCGAGGACGAAGACGTCTTCGTTATCCCAGATATTCTCGCGAACGCGGGCGGCGTCACCGTGTCGTACTTCGAGTGGGTCCAGAACCGCCAGCGCTTCTACTGGTCCGAAGAGCGCGTCAACAACGAACTCGAGACGATTATCGTCGATGCGTTCGACGCACTCGTCGAGAGCTACGAGGAACACGACCTCGACAATCCGCGGACGGCCGCCTACGTCGTCGCCATCGAACGCGTCGCGAACGCGTTCGAAGAGGCAGGCTCGTTCCCGTAATATCGACCACGAACGGGTCTGATTCGATCGACTACTGATTCTTTGTCTTCTCTTTTTGCCTTTCTCACGTGCGGGTCGACAGTCTCACTCAATTCGATTCGCTGCAACCTGACTCTCGCCGTGAGCGAGAGGAAGCGATCGTTTCCGGTTGTGAGTCCCTTTTGAAGCCCAGAACTGAAAGCCGCCTAGATCGTATGGCAGGCTCAGATCCACACGGGAGCTTCGACGAAATTCGCGATGAAGTCGACGGCAACCCGATGCTGAAGCTGCTCCCGTACGCAATACCGTACTGGATACCGCTGTGTATCGGCTTCGTCTCGACAATGATCAACCGCGCTGCACGGCTGTTTCCGGCCTTGATGCTCGCGGCAGCGATTGATCTCGTCGTCACCCAGTCGGGCGGCGTCGATCAACTGCTGGCAGCAACGGGGCTCGTTCCCACTGAACCAGTTCCAGAAGGGAACACGAGTGAGCGACTCTCGTTGCTGTATTATCTCGGGGCGTTAACGGTCGGAGCGTACATCATCCAGGCGATCACCCACTATCTGTCGCGGTACTTCTTCCAGACGACCGCACAGCACATCCAACACGATCTCCGAACGGACACCTACGACCACATGCAGCGGCTGTCGCTGTCGTTTTTCAACAACCATCAGACCGGCGGCATGATGGCCATTCTGAACAGCGACGTCAACCGCCTCGAGGAGTTCTTTAACAACGAACTGCGCCAGCTCACAGAAGCGGTGATGATCTTTACACTGGTTGGCGGGTACATGATTTATACGGCACCGTGGTTGGGTGCGCTGGTACTGCTTCCAGTGCCGATCATTGCGCTCGTGACGGCGAAGTTCATCATCTGGATCGAGCCGAAGTACAAACGCATTCGCGAACGCGTCGCCGTGCTCAACACGCGGCTATCGAACAATCTCGGCGGAGCAGCCATCGTCAAATCGTTCGACCGCTACGATGTCGAGAATAGCCGGGTCGCCGAACAGAGCAAAGGATATCGCGACGAGAAGATCAGTGCGATCACCGTCCGAAAGGCGTTTTTCGCCTCGCTTCGCCTGCTCGTTGGCGCAATGTTCGTCTCGATTCTCGTTGCTGGTGGCTACTCCGTGGTCACTGCAGGTGGACTGACCGCCGGGACGTTCGTTGTCTTCTTCATGTACCTGCGGGAACTCGACGGCCCGATGACGCGCATCGGAAAAACCGCAAACAACTACCAGAAGGCCAAATCCAGCGCCGAGCGCGTCTTCGGTATTCTCGCGACCGATTCCGACATCCGTTCACCGACGAACGCGAACGCACCAGACCGCGTCGATGGAAACGTCTCCTTCGATAACGTTGCGTTCAGCTACAGCGACGACGGCGAGCAGATTCTCGAGGGTGTCGACCTCGAGGTCGAAGCCGGCGAAACGGTCGGCTTTGCAGGAACCAGCGGATCAGGGAAGTCAACCCTCCTGAAGTTGGTGCCGCGATTCTACGATGTCGATGGCGGACTCGTCAACGAGAGCGAGAGCAGTTATACGCGAGCGGACGGCGGTGTCGATGCTGGCGACGCTGGCAGGGCTGGCGGTGTTGGCGACGCTGACGTGGCCGAGGGTACTGGCTGGCCCGACTCCCCAGACGACTCGAGTGCGGTTCGAATCGACGGTGTCGACGTCCGCGAGTACGACCTCCAAACGCTGCGCAACCGAATCGGCGTCGTCGAGCAAGATCCCTACATGTTCTCCGGGACGATCCGCGAGAACATCGCCTACGGTGATGGCGAGATGTTCCGAACCGTTCTCGAGGCCGACGACGAAAGTGAGGTCCCCGACACACTCGAGGCAGATATTCGCGAGGCAGCGGTTGCTGCGGGAGCAGACGAGTTCATTCAGGACTTGCCTGACGGCTACGACACGATGGTTGGTGAGCGCGGTGTCAAACTCTCGGGTGGCCAGCGCCAGCGCGTCTCGATTGCGCGGACGATTTGCAACGATCCCGATGTGATCGTGCTGGACGAAGCGACGAGCGACGTCGATACCGAGACAGAACAGGTGATCCAACAGAATCTCGACGAACTCACCGCAGACCGGACCGCATTCATCATTGCCCATCGCCTCTCGACGATTCAGGATGCAGACCGTATCGTCGTCATGGACGATGGCAACGTGATCGAGATGGGCACCCACGAGGAACTGGTCGATGCAGCAGGGACGTACGCAGACCTCTGGGAATCACAGACGAGCACGCCGGGCACTGGCCACCGGGAGACGACTCAGTCTGAGCACGCCAACACTCGAGGGCAATAAGGCCGGAAAACGTCACTAGCCGTTGACCCCTGAGGTACAGTCTCGGAATCTTTTTCTATGCAGAGAGACTCGCAGAATCGAATGGGACGTGAGCGCCTTGCCCTGTATCGCGACCGTGTGCGGCGCAAACTGCAGGCTGCGTTTCGCGAAGAGCACACGCCACATCAGGTTGGGGCCAGTTTTGCGATTGGAATCTTCATCACGGCACTTCCCACGGGCGGGCTTGGCATCGGGCTCTTTTTCGTCCTCACCTCGCTGTGGTCGTGGATCAGCAAGCCCGCACTCTTTGCCTCAGTTGCCGTCCTGAACCCGTTTGTCAAACCAGTCGTCTACGTCTCGAGTCTGCAACTCGGCGGACTATTGTTGGGAACGAATCCGATCCTCACGGCCGATGTGTCTGCTGTAACCGCCCGAATCGTCATTACGCAACTGTTGGTCGGAAATCTCATTATCGCAGTTCTCCTCGCTGCGATTGGGTACGTTTTCGTCCGGCGCCTGACACGGGCGTATCGACAACAAAAACGCCAGCGATCGGAGCCACCCTATCGATGGATTATCCCCGACCGATTTCGCTAGTGAGTCGCGACGTATTGTTGGGCTGACAAACTCTCTGTAAACGAATAAACTCTTAGCAACCGATGCCTGATTGTGTGTAATGAATCGTCGAACCCTGCTCGCCGGACTCGGTGTGTCCGGCCTTGCAAGCCTCTCCGGGTGTCTTGGACTGATTGGCATGGATGAACACGAGTCGGCGCCGGCTGGCGTCGACGCCGCTATCCGGTCAGAGACAGGCTACGAACAGACTGGCGTCGATGAACTGACGATCGATGAGGAGGTTGATCTCACCGTCACATCGGAGCGTGTGGTCGTCCATAACTACCTAACTGAACACGAAAAAGCGGTCGACGTTGCAGGGCTTGCCAACCAGCGTGCAGCGATTTTCTCCGTACTGACGACGCCGGAGGTCGGTGCCCTCGGACGAAATTTCAATCCCGTTGAGGAGATGGACGCCCGGGAACTCGTCGACCTAATCGAGGATAACTACGACGAGATCGGTAACATCGAATTCGAAGACGACGAGTCAGTCGAGATTCTCGAGCAGACGACGACGCGGTCGTGGTTCACCGCTGATGCAGAGTTCGAAGGGACAAGTCTCACGGTTGACCTGCACGTCACTGAAGCCGTCAGTGCTGGAGACGACTTACTCGTCTCGATCGGCGTCTACCCGGCGGATCTCAGGAGCCGCGAAGAGGACAATGTGATCGCGCTCATGGAGAACATCGTCGCGGATATCAATGAGGCTGATGACGATGAGGACGCCTCGGACGATGAGCCTGATAACGGGGACGACGAAACTGACGAGGGCGAACCAGATGACGGAGACAGTGGTGACGGGAGCGATGGTGACGAAGACGGCGAGGAGGACGATGGGGCTGACGATGGCGATGAAACGACTGACGACGATGGAGACGACGGTCTCCTTACCTTGTAGCCGAGACCGTCGCCTCGAGAGAACGTTACAGCAGTCCGTACGCGATGATGCCGAATCCGACGATTATGACGACGCTGGCGGTGAGTTTCGTGACACGGACTCGTTCAGCAGTGTCGAGTTCTTCGGCGCCGTACATCGTCAGTTCGAACTGATTTTGGTGCTCAACGAGGGTTGCGGCGTAGCGGAGCCCAGCGAGACCGAACACGACGATCAGGAGACCGAGCATCAACGCGAACATAGGTTTCGATGCCTGAGTTGTCGGCTCGAGCGTCTTAAAGACCGAGTTCTCGTCCGATCACGAGGTGTTGTATCTCACTCGTTCCTTCGCCGATTTCCATGAGTTTCGCGTCGCGATAGAATCGCTGCGGGGCGAAATCCGTGGTGTAGCCGTAGCCACCGAGCACTTGGACGGCGTCTTCGGCAACCTCACGGGCTGCCTCGCTGGCGTCGAGTTTTGCCAGCGCCGACTCTCTGGTTACCGGTTCGCCTGCGTCGGCGGTCCGTGCAGCGCGATAGGTGAGCAACCGGGCTCGCTCAGTTTTCCGGTGCATGTCGACGATTTTGTCCCGGATGGCGTCAAACGCCGAAATTGGTTGTCCAAACTGCTCACGTTCCTGGCTGTACGCCTTCGCGTGTTCGTACGCACCCTGTGCCAGTCCCGTCGAGAGTGCAGCGATCGAAATTCGGCCGCCGTCGAGCGTCTTTTTCGTTTGTGTCCAGCCCGCACCTTCCTCGCCGAGGAGACGGTCATCGGGCAGTCGGACATCATCGAAGCGAATCTCACAGGTCGGTGAAGCGTTGAGCCCCATTTTCTCCCAGGTCGTCGTGACCTCGAACCCGTCGTCCTCACGGGGGTCGACGATAAACGTCGAGATGCCGTCGTAGCCCGCGCCGGGGTCCGTGACTGCCTTGACGAGAATCGATCCGGCTTCCGAGGCGTTGGTAATGAACTGCTTAGTGCCGTTCAAAACCCACTCTTCGCCTTCCTTTTCCGCGACAGTGTCCATATCCGAGGCGTCGGAGCCGCTTTCGGGTTCGGTCAGCGCCCAGCCGCCGAGGTACTCGCCTTCTGCGAGTGGGCGGAGCCACCGTTCTTTCTGCTCGTCGGTGCCGAACTGTTCGATTGGCTTTGATGCCAGCGAGGTGTGGGCAACGTACGAAAGGCCAATCGACCCGGAGACGCGTCCCAGTTCTTCGGCGACGAGAGTGTACATGAGTGTATCACCGCCCAGTCCGCCGTACTCATCGCTGATGGGGACGCCGAGCATGTCGAGCGCGGCCAGTTGATCGAAAATTTCGTCGGGAAACCGGTGTTCGTCTTCGATCTCCTGTGCGATCGGTTCGATTTCGCGCTCACAGAAGTCCCTGACGGTCTCCCGGATCATCCGGTGTTCGTCGGACAGCTCGAAAGCCATACGCAATACTTGCCGGCATGGCGAA
This sequence comes from Natronolimnobius sp. AArcel1, assembly GCF_011043775.1. NCBI lineage: Archaea > Methanobacteriati > Methanobacteriota > Halobacteria > Halobacteriales > Natrialbaceae > Natronolimnobius > Natronolimnobius sp. AArcel1. The sequence continues at coordinate 8,318 of NZ_JAAKXY010000011.1, forward strand.
TAAACGCACCGCCGGATCGCACGGGCAGCAGAGCAGTTAGGCGCTACCAGCCGCGATTGTCGTTGCCGTCCGCGTCGTCTTCCTCATCCTGGGAATCCCAGTCGCTCGAGTCGTCGCTCTGGTCCCAGAGTGGGGTGTCCGTGTCGTCGCTTTCATCCCAGTGGTTCCCGCCAATGTCGGATTGGTCGGCATTGTCCGTTTCAGGTGGGCCGTTTCGACCATTTCGGCCGTTTTCGTCGTGTCTATCCGAGTCGGCGCGGATCGTCGTTCGCAGTTCGGAGATCAGATCGAGTTCTGGGTTTCGATCGCCGAGCAACAACAGTGCGTAGTACTGGAAGTACGTCCGGATCGGCATCTGGACGAGTGCGACGAATAGCAACACGACCACAAGTGCAACCACAGCGAGAGCGCCGGCGATCCAGAGACCGATCTCACCGAGCATCGCCGCCAGGACGCCGAGGATAATGAACGGAATCGCAATCGCGACCACACCGAACAGAATCACGAAGCCAGCGGCAAAGTTGATCACGAACTGCAGGATCCAGACCAAGACGAGATAAACGACAAACTGGCCGAGATTTCCGGTGAGCGTCGGCCAGAATCGACGCCATGCAGAGAGGACGCCACGCTCCTCGAGTAACATTACTGGGACGACGAACTCGGAGGTAAATCGCATGAGAATTGCATAGATCAAGTAGACGGGAATCGCAAGCAACACGAACGGAATCAGTGACTCGAGGGCGGCCTCGGGGGTCGATGTCCCGAGGACCACACTCAGTGCCGGGATGGCGACAATACCGAGGGCAATCGCACCGAGAACGAGGCGGAAACCAAACAGCCGCAGCCCTCGCCAGAGATTTTGGCCCATATATCGCCGGACGTGGACCGCTCTCGAGCGAAGTGATTCGACGAAGACAAACTCCATGATCGCACCGAGAGCATTGTAGATGAACCATAGTGCGAGTAGGATGACGACGATGACCGCAGCGAGTGCGATAATTTTGTCAGGAATCTCATCGATTGGTGCGTCAACTGCCGTCTCGTCAGCAACTGGGCCGACGTCACCGGCAGGGACGCTCCCGCTCATCCCGAGGCTGCCGCCGATAAAGAAGACGACGATGGCGAGTTTAATCCACAGCCCAACCTGCACCGGCAACAGTAGCTCCCGTGTTGCATCAATTGCGTCGCTGAGGTCGTCGACAGCATCCATCCTTAGGTACTCCATTGATTGCCACGATGAAATACTGTTTGGGTCGTTTCTCGCTCCTCAACGGTGCTCACCAGCGTGTCCCTCCCTCTCAGTCTCTCTCGTACACTGACAATACTTCGAGACGCATTTAACCACGAACCTCGTTGTCCCTGCTATATGGATATCCGCCAGCTTGCCAGGGGGACGGTCGAGTGGGACCGCATCGAGCGCGTCATCCACACGCTGGCGGACCGACACGACCGCGAGTGTGTCCGCGTCGAGTTTCTCGAGGCGGATAACTGGCTCTCGACACCCTGCGTCATCGACGATACGTGGTTCGTCAAGATCGTCTCCAGACAGAACGCACTCGTCCACGCCCTGCTGACGACCGGGCGAAACGTTGGCGCAGTCTCGGCCGGCACCGGCGGCTTCTTCGACCGCTTCGACACCCCGCGTGAGATGGTCGAACACGAGTACGACGCCACCCAGCAGATGCGCGAAATCGGCGTCAACGCGCCACGGCCAATCGAAGCCTTCGAGGTCAACGGCCTCGGCGTGCTCGTCCTCGAGTATCTGCCAGAGTTCGAGTCATTTGGGACCGTCTCGGATCGCGTCGTCGCCGACCGCGCCAGCGAACTGTTCGAAATGCTCGCCGCACTTCACGACCACGGCCTCGCCCACGGCGATTTGCGAGGCGAGAACATCCTCCTCTGTGACGGCGAACTCTACTTCATCGACGCGACGAGCGTCCACGAAGACCGTGTCCCCGAGACGACCGCCTACGACCTCGCGTGTGCACTCGCCGTCCTCGAGCCCCGAATCGGTCCTCGAAAGGCAGTCCAGGCCGCCTCGAGCGTCTACGATTCTGCGGAACTGCTCTCGGCGCGGCGATTTCTTGATTTCGTCCGCCTGCGACCTGACCACGAGTTTGACTCGACACAACTACGCAGCGAACTCGAGAAGATGGCGGATCTGAGCCAGTAGCCTCCCTGCTCGCTCACGTGAGCTATTTTGTCGAAAGATTCACACGACGTCGCTCCGTACTCGAGCAATATACAGATGGACGACGGACTTCGAGCAGGCCTGTTCGCGCTGGTTCTTGGTTTTCCGATGGTCGTCTTTAGCCTTCTTCTCGGTGCGTTCTGGAGCGCATTCATGATGGCGACGATCATTGTGACGATTGCAGCGTCGTTCGTCGTGGCAGCGCAGTTCAGTCCACAGGAGGAATCGACTGCAACGAGTCATGAGCGCACACAAAATCGCTCGCAAGCGGATAGCCAACCGGACGACACCGCAGACGCCCTCGAGACGCTGCGCGACCGCTACGCACGCGGTGAACTCACCGACCCGGAGTTCGAGCAACGCGCCGAACGACTACTCGAGACGGAAACGGTCGACGCTGCCAGGGAACACGTTTTGGGAGATTCCGAGTCGACTCCGACTGAAACGGACGCTTTTAGCCAGCACGAGGCCAACACCGACCGAGAGCGTGAGACTGAAACCGACTCGCGCTGATACGCGTTGACTCGAGTCGCCAGTTGCGTTCGGCATCTCGCTCGAGCCTGACACCTCCCCGAGTGCAGTTTCAGGGAGTGAGTTTTCGGTGGTGACCGTCGTATCGCGACCATGGGGCGTGGCATCGGCGAGTTCGAACTGATCCAAGGGTCGATCCCGGACTGGCTGGCCGTCGTGTTTGCACTCCTCACCCAACTGGGAGATATCTGGTTTCTCGTGCTCGTGCTGACGGTGCTGTACTGGTTCGACGCGCGGGAGCGAGACGATGTGGCGACCGTTGCTGGCGTCACACTCGCCGGAATGGGACTGTACAAAGGACTCAAGGAAGTCTTCGGGCTTCCGCGACCCGAACAGCCACTGCTCGATCCGACCCATCTGCCCGCGCTCGTACAGCCCCTGTACGAGGCGACAGCGACAGTCGGTGGCTACGGCTTCCCGAGCGGCCACGCGGTCAACACGACGGTCGTCTACTTTGGGTTGGCAACCGTCCTGTCGATCAGCACGGTACGCCGGCGGTATGCGCTCGCTGGCATCCTCGTCACGGTCGTCTCGTTCACCCGCGTTGCACTCGGCGTCCACTACCTCGTCGACGTCGTCGTCGGTGTTCTCGTCGGATTCGCGCTTCTCGGAGCTGCATGGGTACTTCTCGAGCGAGAGTTTTCTGATCGGCCCACGATTGCGTTCGCACTCGGTATCGGCTTCTGTGCGTTCTTTTTCGTGACGAGCGATGGCACTCGAGACGCGCTGTTCTTGCTCGCAGGATCGTTCGGTGCCTTTGCAGGGTGGCAACTCGTGATGCTTGCTCGAGGCCCGATGGCAGGGACTGAATGGCAATTCAGCCGGGCGCTCGCGCTTCGTGGCGGCGCTGCCGTGCTCGTCGGGGCGGCACTGATCATCGCAGTCGCTACGACACTCGTCTCGCTGATGAGCGCTGCAGGCCTCGTTGGACTCGCGACGATCCTCGTCGTTGTCGGCCCGGTCGCTCGAGATGTGGCGTCCGCGTAGGTTGTTCGAATGTGCACTTCTGTGTGCGCTTGGCTACAGAACTGTACACTCAGTCTACGAGGGTGTGGACCACCAGCAAGGTTTTCACGCACTTCGTTGTCTATTCAAGCATGAGCCAGACTCCCACCGACGAGGTGTACGGCCACTACATCGACGGCGACTGGACGCAGGGAACCGGCGCTGAGACGTTCGAAAGCCAGAATCCCGCGACCGGCGAGTCGTTGGCCGAGTTCCACCGCGGCACCGACGATGACGTCGACGCTGCACTCGAGGCCGCGGAAGACGCCTTCGAGGAGTGGCGCGACCACTCGTACATCGACCGGGCAGAGTATCTCTGGGAGATCTACCACGAACTACGCGACAGACACGACGAGTTGGGCGAGATTGTGACGAAAGAGTGTGGAAAGGAAATCTCGGAGGGGAAAGCGGACGTCACCGAGGCCTGGCACATGGTCGAGTGGGCGGCGGGCAACGCCCGACACCCCCACGGCGACGTGGTGCCCTCCGAAGTCGCGAGCAAGGATGCCTACATGCGTCGCAAGCCCCGCGGCGTGGTTGGCTGCATCACGCCGTGGAACTTCCCCGTCGCGATTCCGTTCTGGCACATGGCGATTGCCCTTGTTGAGGGGAATACGGTCGTCTGGAAACCCGCCGAACAGACCCCGTGGTGTGGCCAGATCATCGCCGAGATGATGGCTGAATCGGGGATTCCCGACGGTGTCTTCAACATGATTCAGGGCTACGGCGACGCCGGTGCGGCGATCACCGAGGACGACCGCGTCGATACCGTCCTCTTTACCGGCTCCGCCGAGGTCGGCCAGGAAATCGCGAGCAAGGTTGGCGGTGAACCCGGTAAACTCGCCGCCTGCGAGATGGGTGGCAAGAACGGGATCATCATCACCGAGGAGGCGGACCTGGATACCGCCGTCCACTCGGCGATCATGTCGAGTTTCAAGACGACCGGCCAGCGCTGTGTCTCCTCGGAGCGCCTGATCGTCCACACCGACGTCTACGACGAGTTCAAAGCGCGATTCGTCGACCTCGCCACAGACGTTGCCGTAGGCAACCCACTCGAGGAGTCGACGTTCATGGGGCCAGCAATCGAGGCCGAGCACGTCGAAAAAATACGGCGGCACAACGACCTCGCTGTCGAGGAGGGCGCAGAGGTGCTGGTCGACCGCTTCGAACTCGAGGACGGTGAGATTCCGGACGGCCACGGCGAAGGGGCGGCTACTGCCGCCGATGGTGAGCGTAGCGGCAGCTACGCGAACGGTCACTGGGTCGGCCCGTTCGTCTACGAAATCGAGTACGACACCGACCTGCGCTGTCTGGAAGAGGAGTGTTTCGGCCCGCACGTCGCCCTCCTCGAGTACGACGGCGATATCGACCGCGCACTCGAGATTCACAACGACACGCCCTATGGCCTCGCAGGGGCGATCATCTCGGAGGATTACCGCCAGATCAATCGCTTCCGTGATCGTGCTGAACTCGGACTGGCCTACGGCAATCTGCCGTGTATCGGCGCAGAGGTCCAGTTGCCCTTCGGCGGCGTCAAGAAGTCGGGCAACGGCTACCCAAGCGCCCGCGAAGCAATCGAAGCCGTCACCGAGCGCACCGCCTGGACGATCAACAACTCGAGAAAAATAGAGATGGCACAGGGACTCTCTGCGGATATTACGACGTCTGAGGACTAAGTCGAACCGGGACTCGTCGCGTCGCCAGTTTCGCCAATGTTCGGGCGATCAGTATTGTTTTATCCATATCCCGCCAAGAACTCACATATGTCCTATCGGAAGGTGAACTACGAAGACGTCGAGCAGGTCTCGAGTGCGATGCATTTTCTGTCTGAACCGCTCGAGACCGAGCACGTGGGGGTGACGGTCGCACGCTGTGATCCCGGCTGGAAGAGCAAGCCACACGACCACACCGACAACGATCACGAGGAGGTCTACGTGCTGATCGAAGGCGACGCAACGGTCATCATCGACGGCGAACCGATTGCGATGGAAACTGGTGACGCACTCTGGATCCCGCCGGAGTCGACCCGCCAGATTAGAAATGGCGACGACGAAAGTGCGTTCGTGCTCGTCAGCGCGCCAAGCATCGGCGATGACGAGGACGACGACGGCGAGTGGCTCCTGACCGGGTTCGCGGGCTAACGGACTCGAGACGACACGGCCCGCTCGAGTACCGATTTTCGTCTTCCGTTCTTGCCTTATTTGTCGTGTCTGTACTCTCTAAGCACCGACGATATCGTCCGCGAAACATCCTCGAGTGCAACGGCGTTCGTCTTCCGAAGGTCGTCTGCCTCGCTGGCTTCTCCCAGGTGTTGCAGGGCTTTTCGGAGGTGATGCTCGACGTCTGGATCCGTCTCGGAGTTGTGGTCGTCGGTCATCGGTTCGACCACGCCTACCCGACTCGAGCGGTTAAGTTCGTCGGCGAGGTGGCTCGGGTTCCCATCCTACCGGACAAACCGAGTCACCACCACCAGTACCGACCACCCACCAACGCATTCAAGACCGCAGCGACAGACTCGAGGATACGAATGCGACTGCGTTTCACAGGCCAACGGCGGACGGACTATCGAGACTGGAGGCGACCGACGTGAATGGGTTCGTGATCGGCGGCGTCAGCTCCGGGGTCGGGAAAACCGTGGCCACGCTTGCAACCTGCCAGGCGCTCGCAGACGCCGGCTACGCCGTCCAACCCGCGAAAGCGGGACCGGACTTTATCGACCCGAGCCATCACGAAGCGGTCGCGGGCCGTCCCTCGCGAACGCTCGATCTGTGGCTCTGTGGCGAAGATGGCGTCCGGCGCAACTACCACCGTGGCGAGGGCGACATCTGCGTCGTCGAGGGTGTCATGGGGCTGTACGACGGCGATGGCTCGAGTACGGCGATGGTCGCCGAGGCGCTCGACCTCCCTGTTGTGCTCGTCGTCGACGCCAGCGCCGGCATGGAAAGCGTCGCCGCGACCGCCCTCGGGTTTCAGACCTACGCCGACGAAATCGGCCGCGACATCGAGGTGGCGGGTATCGTCGCCCAGCGCGCCCACGGCGGTCGCCATGAACAGGGCATTCGCGATGCCTTACCCGACGATCTCGAGTACTTCGGACGGATTCCACCGACACCTGGCCTCGAGATTCCCGAACGCCACCTCGGCCTCGAGATGGGCGATGAGACGCCAGTCCCGCTCGAGGCACTTCGCGAGGCTGCAGACACACTCGAGGCCGAACGATTGGCTGCGGTCGCGAGTGAGTCGCCGAAGCCTGATGAATCAGTCCACACGGAACCCGATCCCGTAGATGCACGCATCGCCGTCGCCAGCGACGCCGCCTTCTGTTTCCGCTATCCCGCGACACTCGAGCGCTTCCGCGAGCGTGCAACTCTCCTCACGTTCTCGCCAGTTGCGGGCGATCCCGTCCCCGACTGCGACGCCGTCTACCTGCCCGGTGGCTATCCCGAACTCCACGCCGATGCGCTCGAGTCGGCCGGCACGCTCGCAGAACTCGGCCAACGGGCGAGCGACGGACTCCCCGTCCTTGGAGAGTGTGGCGGCCTGATGACGATGAGTCAGTCGCTGACCACAGCCGACGGCGAGTGCCACGAGATGGCCGGCATACTGCCCGCCGACGTGACAATGCACGACCGGTATCAGGCGCTTGACCACGTCGAACTCGAGGCCACGGATAGCACGCTCACCGCTGCGTCCGGCGAGCACGTGCGCGGACACGAGTTCCACTACTCGAGTGCCGAGGTCGGAAGCGACGCCCGGTTCGCGTTCGACACCGTCCGCGGCGACGGCATCGACGGCGACCACGACGGGCTCACCGAATACGCCTCACTCGGCACATACGCCCACGTGCATCCCGAAAGCGGGGCGTTTGAGACGGTGCTCGAGCGACTGGATTCCTAATTGGACCGTGGGTAAACAGATACCGCAGCTACCGAAGTCTGATCGCAACCGTTGGTGCGAAAGAAGGATGTGAAGTCGACAGTCACACTCGGGTTCGCCGTCACATTCGCCTGGACTGAGATTTGACGGTCAAAACTGTAGGATTATCTGTCTGGCGAGTAGGTGTGCAACGGTGTTCGGATAGCTCATGGGTGAGAAATCGACTTCGTCACTCGGGTGATGCTGCCCAAGACTGGACCGCAATCGACGCTGTCTGTCGGATTTGCCGACTCACTGGGGCGACGTTCTGGCTCGGGATACATCTATCTTTTCCAATCACTCATCAGTAAGTATATGTTGTTGTCGGAAGCATACCAGCGTAGAGACTAATGGGATACACCGGTGTCCGATCGAATTCGAATTCGGACTCGGGAGACAAGGAGACGTCCTCGTCCCCGAGTCAGAAGGTGCAGTCGTCCCGCTCACAGTCGAATACAGCGTCGCAAACATCGGCACGCCCACCTCGAGAGACAATCGAACGCCGCTACGATCTCGAGTTGTACATGCCGGGTCAGGCGACCAAACTCCAACGCCTCGAGAAGGCTTGTGGCCCCCAGCGCGTGCAGCAGTGGGCCGACGAGGGCATGCCTATCGGGATCATGGGCAAGCCGGTCGATATGGACGCATTCCGTGAGCGTCAGGCCGACCGGCCAGCCGAAGTGCCCCAAGATATCGAACGTCAAAACGCGGCGTCGGTCCAGCGCAGTCGTGAAGCCCAACACGATACCGCTCCTGCAGGTGATGCTGGCGTCCCCGGGTCCGTTCGCGACGTCCTTTCCTCACCTGGCCACTCCTTAGATGGCGATGTCAAAGGTGGACTCGAGGATCGCCTCGGCGAATCGCTGGATCACGTCCGGGTGCATACAGGTCCGACCGCACAGCAGGCCTGCGAGGCGGTCAACGCCCGCGCGTTCACCGTCGGCAATCACATTGCCTTCGGCCCCG
>NZ_JAAKXY010000012.1 GCF_011043775.1 Natronolimnobius sp. AArcel1
CCCGAAGAGTTTCAATCCCGTACTGGGTTTTCGGTCTGTTGCAACCTTTAGGACTGTGCCGTAGTCCTCGTCAGCGTCGTCGTGTTTCAATCCCGTACTGGGTTTTCGGTCTGTTGCAACTTTCGCGGTGCATGGCCACACTCAGGGCAAACCTTGTTTCAATCCCGTACTGGGTTTTCGGTCTGTTGCAACAGATCGTCTACTTCTTGCCATTCAGAGGCGGACGTAGGTTTCAATCCCGTACTGGGTTTTCGGTCTGTTGCAACCTCATGGTTCCTCCTGAACAGTATCCGTGTGAGGGTAGGGTTTCAATCCCGTACTGGGTTTTCGGTCTGTTGCAACGCTCCGGTCAGCCACTATTAATGACTGTGCGGATCGGTTTCAATCCCGTACTGGGTTTTCGGTCTGTTGCAACTCTGTATTATCCCGCTAAAATCCCACGGCGCTACAAGTTTCAATCCCGTACTGGGTTTTCGGTCTGTTGCAACAGTACCCCCTCCGTCGCTGTTTCTCTTTCCGATTGTTTCAATCCCGTACTGGGTTTTCGGTCTGTTGCAACAGGGGGTTGAGATAGCGGGAGCAAGCAAATAATTGTTTCTCCAGCCATGAGAGTTGCACCCAACTTCGTGAAAGGGGGCTGTACAGCGCCTTTAAGAGGGTCGATGAAGCTGGGATTAGGGACTGCTAGTTCGAGCCAACGACAGCAACTCTCCGGAGAAGGCAATACGAATTCGTTTGGCCTTTGCACTCGTATCCGACTCAATGAGACCTGCGTCCTCGAGGTCATTCACGTGCCGAATAACGGTACTCTTCGACTGACCCGTTTCGTCCGCAATTGTAGACAGTGAAAGCCAGTCGCCAGCCGTGACGATGGTCTCGAATGTGTCTGTCGTTCGACTCGGAACCCCTGCAGTCAGGTCTGGTAGTGGCCATTCCTGAACTGTATTATCGATGTCGCTGAAGAACAACGCGTTGTCGACCGTTTGTGACAAGACGAGTGCTGCGACTGTCAGCGGAAGTAGCACATCCCGTGGACCTCCACCAAGCGAGACGATTGCGTTGCTATCCGAGTCGATATCAGCAAGGACTGTACAACAGTCACGGACTGTCGCCTCGAACGTTTCCGTAGATATTCGCTCAATTGAACAGGATGCCATCGGTTCAATTTCCTGCAGCAACTGTTCGACATCTGCAACTGCTTGCATTGCCTGTTCCGTGTCGGATTCCTCACTGGGACGCAACAAGACTACCGTATCCTCAGCTCCGAGGCCCGTCTTCACCACTGGCCGAGTCACACGACGGGTGTCGTACCCAATCGGCGAAATATACGTTCGCACGTGTTTCACGATTCGGACGAGTTGCAAATACCTATCGCTGCAAAACAGTGGTACGTTACAGGCTGAAGAACATTCTGCTGCATATATCTGTCTCCTTTCAAACAATACTAAGTAGGTCCCTTCCAAACGTCGAGTATGGCAATAACCGACGGGAGGGACGCAACGTCCGCCTCGCGGGTACGGCGGGTGACAGCGACACTCATGCCTGAATCCCGGTTTCCCGTTCCAGAGTCCGATGGATACTCCGTCTATTCAGCATTGCTGTCTGTCCTATCGGATGTTGACGCCGAGATTAGCACGAGCGTACACGACTCACCGATGGGAAGCCTCCACTGTAGCGGATTACAAGGCCCATTCGGCGAAAGCAATAGATCTCACCACAAGACGCTACTCCCTGGCAAGACCTACGACCTGTCGCTCGGGATCGTCCACCCCGACGACACCGACGTCTTCCAAGCGCTCGTGAACGCGCTTGTGCTTGAAGGTGAGTCTATCGAACTAAGCCATGGTGAATTGCGAGTGGAGCGCTTCGAAAGTGAGAACACGACACACGCAGATATCCTCGAGGAAGCAGCTGGCGTCAGCGATCCCAGACTTGAGTTTGACTTCCGGACAGCAACCTGCATTAAGGAAGCAGGGTCGGTCACGACGATGTTCCCAACGAGACAAGCCGTTTTCTCGAGTCTTCTAGGGAAATGGAACCGAACAGCGCCCGACGATCTGGAAGTCGATATCGACCGGGAGACGATTTCGTCATCCGTAATCGAGAAACCAGATGACTCGAGTTATGAAACTCACAGCGTGGTTGTGAGCCGGTTCGAAAATAACGATGGGCACAAGAGAATGAAAAAGGCACAGGGGTTCTCGGGACACTGCACATACGAGTTCAAGAACGCGAGCGACAGTGTCCAAAACGCTATGACGGCACTCGCATTGTTCGGGGAGTACAGTGGGGTAGGGAGTGCTGTGGCTCGAGGGTGTGGGAATGTCAATGTCCAGGTGTTGAGTGAATGAGTGATAGTTCAGACAATGAACAAAGAGAGATTGATGACTTTAGCTATGCTGCTGAAGAAGAGGACCAGCCACATACAAATGAGAAGTCACAATCAGGTATTGCATCCCTTCCAGAAGAGGTAATTGCAAATCCTGACGAGGCATTTGCTCCCGATGAGACATTATCTGACGAACAGGCAGCACTAAACGAGGTCTTCAAGGAGTATCTTTCCGAGATTGATGGAAAACTTATCGAGGCCGGTTGGCTATACCTCCCGAATAAGAGCACCGAGTACGGGAAGGTCGACCAATCGATGCTCAATCACACCCGAAATCTCGTTTTCTTCCTCCACCGGCTCGCGACTCAGGCAGAACCGGCCGGCCTCAGACCAATATCTCCAAAAGAGTTGCGTCACCTCATCGCTCTTGCAGTCATTCATGACTATCACAAACTCCGTGATGAAGATGAGAATCGATCAGAGCGATTCAACATTACAATCGCAGAATTAGAGCCTTTCATTGACGAACTCTCTCTCAAGGAGTTCAGTACCGAGCCTTCAGAAGAGAATTCAGCACTCGAGATGCAGGACTTTCGCTCCTGTGCTGTGGATCATCACGCGACCAACAATGCGAAATCGACGAACGTGACTCTTCGATGGGAAGAATATCGGCCATTCATCCGGTTAGCAGATGGAATGGCGTCTTCGACCACGCCAGAAGAGGCGGCGAACGAAAGAGCACAAAAACAGTTTCAAGAATGCTTCCCAGGCGCGGGCGTTGAACTGGCTCATCACCGAATCGATCACGTAAGTGGCATTTTCACGAATCTACTTAATGCTGCAGTTGATGAGCTCCTTGAAGAAAAGTATGATCACACGCTTCTCACTATCTATCAGGATGGGTGTGTGTATCTTGCGCCGCAAAATTCATGCCCTGAACTCACTGAAAACTTTGTAGATGCAGTTTATAAGCGATTGAGCGATAACATCAGTGATTCACATCCTACATACAGTAATACAGATCTTCTTGCAGAAGACATTGCGACGGTAAATCTCGGACATTATAGCCTAAACCCCTCTCAGTTCTTTTATGCTGGTTCTCAACGAGTAACACAGGCGATTATAAAAAAGGGAGTTAATGATGGCTCTATTGAAGAAGGGCCGACTGATTCGGCTCTGGAGTCGATGGAATTGTTGGAGGATGATCTTGGTAGAGAGTTATACAAAACAAGCCAGTTGTATGGGATAGCACGGTTTGTAAGCACTATCCGCAGAGGAATTCTTCCAACATTCCTTGATGATTCTGGGATGAAGTCTGAGGAGGGATTACGTGCGACCGGTTACGTCCTCAATCTTCCAGAGGATGTTGCAGAAGAACTCATTTCACTTCCACCTGATGTCAAAGATCGGCTGGTAAGCGGTAATAAATGGGAATTCTCATACGTCTTCGGACAAGCATTGCTCAAGAAACACGGCCAGGGAATAAAAATTAGTGAAGCGGAATCGGAGCTAATTCAAGATATTGAGAACGGCCTTGATTCGCTTGCAGATGAGTCGAACTGGATGGAAATTCTTCGAGAAAATCATTCTGGAGGATACCGCTCAGAGGTGGTATCGTTCATCCAGAAACATCTCCGAATAGGTAATGGATTACAAGGGGAAGCGGGCGCACTTACAGACACTTTCCATCAGTATGCAGAAACCTCTCGTCGTGGACGGATTTGCTCACTTTGTTCTGGTGGGCTAAGTAATAGACACAATCTTGGTGATATGCAGCCATCTGATGACGTCACCATGATTCGTGGAGGGTTCACGAACCGGGATCCAGTTGGGAGTGGTAAACGAGATAATCGAGTGGTATGCGTCCCGTGCCAAATTGAACTTTCGCTACGTGGTGCGGCTAGTAACAATCGTTACACTGGCCGACTATTCGTTCACCTCTCCCCAGATTACTTCTACACACCATTTGCATGGCGATTATACAACCGGATAATCAATCAGTTTACCGGCGATAATCGTGTCCGAATTGGTCGGCTCGCCGAGGCGGTTTTCGATATTGAGGAACCAGAGAAGTTCAATCAGGTGTTAGTCGAACTCACTCAAGATGATGGGGGTCGACCAATGATTGATTCGCTCTCCGGCGGGTTCGATCAAGAGGCTCAATATGGCGCACAAGTTGTTGGGTACTTCAAAGAGTTGTACGATGATGACACAGGAAATGATACCGAGTTCCAATTCTTTGGGGCCTTTCTCGCCCTCGCAATCAGTTCTCACACGGGAATGCGAGTATATCTCAGCGCGTCTCCAATCCCGGAGACGCAGTCGCGTGACTTCCGAGAATTCGTAAAGATCGGAGGTGGATTCAGTCAAGTGACCGCGTTCTACGGAGATGATGTTCCACTCTCAGAGTTACAAGGCCGTCTTCGGTCTGCAGCGGCACTAATCAAACTCGGTCACGCCTTGCAGGGAAACTCTCGAAAGGATTCACTATTCGCAAAGTATCTTCGGGTAACTCGCAACGAGTTGCTCCCGGGGTCACATCTGCTCAAACGAGCAGCCCAATCCTCAGATGAGGGGCCGTATATTCCTGCCCTGATGAGGTATGCTGTTACGCTCGATGAGCAAGCCGGCATCAAGCAGCACGGTTCAAATATGAGTGATACACCACACAGCCGCGTCACACAACTCGCTGATTTAGCCTACGATGCAATCCGTCCCGCAAGCGGTCACGGGCGAAAACCCCATCGCGTCGAGCGAGTCTTTCGCGAGAGTGTGAAGGCGGTCTCAAAGACAGGAGAACAGCTTAGCCGAGACGACTACGTGATGCTCGTCTCGGGTCGACTGCAGAAAATGCTTGACCGACAGGCGGGGGACGGCGTTTACCCAGTCAGTACAGAAATGTCGAACGCTGGAACATCATTACAGGAACGCATCGAGAAGTATTCCGAATTCTTCGTCGATGAGATCCTCTATGGTATCGCCAATGGTCGTCCCTCACAGCTGAAACGACTAAAGAATAACCTTGCCGATGGGTTCTTTGGTGCAACGCTCAGGGCAGAAACGAGATTCTACGAAGAGCGTGACCAAGAGACCGAGACCAACGACGCGGACACGGAGATGGAGTAACCAATGCTACCAGAATCAGTCACTACGGCGCTAGAGAGCGGTACCGTTCCGATCGACGAAATGACGAACACGCCAGGAACCAACTACACAACGATCCTGGTACTCAGAGAACTCGAGAGTCACGCAATCTTCACGACGAACGGCCAAGACGCAGACATCGCGTCACTGTCGGTTGTCAAAGATGACTCGAGTATAGAGTATTCGCCAGGAATAATGTTCATGCGTAAACAAACCGGTAGCGACCGTCGCATGGGCAAGGCCATCCAGCGCGAACTGCTGGATTACGAGGAAGAGGACTCGATGGAGGTAAACAACATGAATCCCCGTTCAGTCGAGTCTGCTCTCTATGGGAGCGCAGCAAGCGGCGATGATGACGTCGATATCGGCGTTACCTCGCGAGTGATGTACGACACAGCGTTTAGCGTTCGAGATGCAAGCGCGTGTATTGACGAGAAGTTCCAGAACGCACCGGGTGAGGATTACGCCAAAGGTTCTCGTTCGACCATCCGTGAGCCGGATTTCTTCGAACCGGGTTCACTCTTCCCGTGTGCAATTACCCTCCGAGACGCCACACCTGCCGAAGTGGCATTTGTCGTAGCGATTACGAAACGAAACAAGCGATACGGTGCAGCAACGACTCGGCTCGGACGCGTCAAAAACCACATCCTTGGCGTGTACACTGGCTCCGAGGAAGGGCCCTCGAACCGAGAACTCACAGCAAACGTCATCAGGTCGTTCGCTACAGAGAGCGATTATACGTTAAGTGACGTCGTTCAGTCACCAGCGCTCGATATTTCGGAGGCAAGCGAGTACGTTCGAGATGCTTACGACGCTGCTTGTACAAAAGGAGTTGCACAGAACCCAGTTGACCAAGCAGTCGTGAACGAACTCATCGGGATGACTGCAGATGACGAACTCGAGGCTATAATGGAAGCTCAGCGCCCGCATTCTGAGGAGTTTATCGATAACGCAATCAAAACTGACGGGGACTGACGGGGCTGTTATGCAGGTTATCGAAGCAACGCTTACGACGCACGGAAAAGTGGGATTCGCCTCACGAGAGGTGGGTCGAATGACCGATACAGACCCTTGTATCCTGAACACAGCGCTGCATTACGCCCTCGGCCTTGCGAGTGGACGATACGTGGACGTGAACCACCAGCCCACCTACATCGAAGATACCGCTGATGTCGTCAATGAAGTGTACGTCACCCCGGCGGCTCCCGCTCGAATCGAACGACAAGGTACAGCTCGTACGGAATATCTCACGACAAATCGGAACGCTCGAAGCGATACATATGCGACGCCAAACTACCCAGCAACTGACGACCCCACAGGTCGTGCTGATAAGAATCTCCCGACGTTCGAGCGTGAGCGGGCGTTAGCACCCGAGAACACGTTCCGTTTCTACGTCTTTCCGTACGGGCAAGACGCGAGCGAAGTAGCTACGCGGCTCCCGTCGTATATTCGGCTCGGGAAGAAGAGAGGAAAGGGACACGTTAGCTATCGAATCGTTGAAGCCGAGCGTCGGTCGGGTACGTTCAGTCTCGGACATCCGCTAAGCGTATACGATCACGACACAACTCCGACTGGTGGTGTCGTGATGAAACAGATGCAACCAACACCGGTCTGGTTCGAAGGGGAGTTTGACACTGACCACTACGCAATTGAACCCCCATACCGGAGCGAATCGAGGATCTGTTACCCAACCGGGGCGAAATTCCTTGCAACAAAACGGGATGATGTCTAATCCCGATCCAGTCACGTTCCAGCTTGCTGGACTTGGACTTCGTACGTATCCGGGTGAGTATCCGGTGGACGGTATCACACCGTACCGACACCAGTGGGCACTCCACGATGCGCTTACAGCCCGTGAGCCCGGGACATTCGTAAACGATGCCCCCACCGGCGGGGGAAAAACGCTCTCCTGGCTCGCACCTGTGATTTCAGAAGGGCTGTCAACAGTCGCAGTCTACCCAACAAACGCCCTCATCGAAGACCAAAAAAGGAATATTTCTGATTTATTGAATGATGTCGATGGTGGAAATGATTGTCAACTATTGGCAGTCACCAGTGAAACACTCCAGAACAAATATGCGGAGCAATTTCCCGAAGCCAGTTCGAACGGGAAACGTCTCTCGTTGCTGCTGAAGCAAGCCTTCTCTAGCCGGAAGACCGTTATCCTTCTCACGAACCCCGACATATTCGTATTGCTCCGACGAGAGATCTACCGTGAACGAATTGGGGAAATTAAGCGATTTGAAGTTGCAGTCGTTGACGAGTTCCATCGGGCAACACGAAAAGAGCGGAATACGATGCTCTTTCTCCTCGACGAGATGTACGATACTAACGAGTCTGTTTGTCGGCTAAATCACCTCGTCTTCCTAAGTGCAACCCCAGAAGTGCGCCTCGAAAAGCAGTTCGAAGAGGCGATGGTTGCACCATATTATCGAGTCGAAGACTTTGGCTGGCGAAATACTCCTCACCCCGCAATCTCAAGGGAGACACCATCAACAATATCGTTTTCACCGGGTGATTTGCCTGCAGACTACCGCGCGGTCTTACCCCCTGTCGATTTATTAATTGAGCCAGCACCGACGTTCGGAACCGCGACAAAAATGCTAGACAACGAGGAAGTGGTGTTGGAACGATTGGCCACCGGCCGGACGGTTATCATGCTCGATGGAGTTCACGAAATTGATCGCGTGTATGATCGCTTATGTCGTACGGATCTCACTCGTGTAGAGCGAATCGACGGATTTCACCGCGAAGGCGTTCGCGAGAAAATCAACACGTTCGACACGTTAGTGAGTAACTCTGCCGTCGAAGTCGGTGTCGACTTCGATACAGATCAGATTGTATTCTCGGGCCACGATGCTGCGAGCTTCTTCCAGCGCCTTGGACGACTTCGTACCCGTTCTGACCGTTCTGCCGCGTTTGCATACGCACCTCCCTATCTCTTTCATGATCTCGAACCGCTTGCAGACAGTCTCAGCCGACAGTGGGTTAATCGCACAGAGTTCGAAAAGTGCATCAAATCAGCCTATGTCGATTCGTCCACGCCCGCTTCGTTTGACTGGCGGTACTCTGCTGTAGAGGCCTACGATCACGTCGAAGAGCGAGTAGAAGATGCACCATCCGATGACCAACTGGCCGTTCGAAAGACTGGTTGGTATCGGATTGAAAGTCACTTTTTTAATAGAGAACAAGAGGGCCTCTCTGAAAGCGATCTCCAACGGATACATGGGGTAGCTGATTCAGAACTCCTCGAGACGTTGAAAACATACCGAGGGGAAAGCGTCCAGACGCTTGTATACAACCAGCGCTCACAGACTGTTCAAACGTACAACCTTCCGTACCTTCTCCGACATTCTGATATTTCGTTCCACACTCGAGATGACTTCTTAACTCATCTGCCAGACGAACTCATTGACCAAGTGTCAAGATTAGAACCGTACAGTAGCGGCTACTGTATTTACCGAGGAGATTTCCAACCATCCGAAATAGATTCTGATCAGGCCGCTGGGAGGCTTTTCACGTACAAAGCAACGGGTGAACTCTACAGCCTTCTGAGTGATCATCCTCGAGATATCCGTACACCAGAGGTCTGTACTGGTTTAGAGGTTGAAGTGACACCTAGCGTTAACGGTGTGGATATATTAAAGGATGACCTCTCCACCGACCAGATCCTTTGTTATCCTCTCGAGGGGCATGTCTCACAAATTCAGAACCAGTACTCGCTCGGCTCATTTGGCTTCATCTATCCACTTCTTTACTCAGAGGGGGAAGCAGCAGTGGCATTTGGCCATGACGCCCTATATCTCCATTGTCGTGTCCAAGACAGAATACAGGAAGAGTCGAGTACGTTCGATGAGGTGCTCGATTTTTGAAGTCGCCACCGACCGTTGGACAACGAGACGAACTTGTTCACGTTAGTGCGTTGAATGAGTTCGTATACTGTCCACGCCGGTTCTATTACCAGCGATACCACGACGAGATTGGTACTCCGTACGAACTCGTTGATGGTCGATCGAAACACCAGAATCAATCGAGCAGAGGAGGATGGATCACTGAACGATACTTCAGAGCTGACGAGCTCAAGCTACACGGTAAAATCGACCTGATAGAATCGGGAGATGAAGTTTTTACTCCAGTTGAGCGGAAGCGTTCGGAAAGTGGGCAATACTACCCGAGCGACGAAGTGCAACTCACCGGCTACTGTATGTTACTTGAAGCCGCACTCAACGAGCCAGTGAATGTCGGTTATATCTATCTGTACTCGACTGATACCCGACACGCGATTCGAATCACAAAACAGCATAGAGAAACAGTTCACAAGATCGTATCGAAAATATTGGAGATGACTGTTGACAACCAACCTCCATTCACCGACAACCCGAAGAAGTGCGAGGCTTGTTCCGCCAGAGAATATTGCATGCCCGAAGAAACAGCACGCTTAGAGCCCGAGAAAGCAGCCGGCACTGGCTGGGAGGATCAGATATGAAGGAATCAGAAGGGATGTACGACGAGGCTGTCCTCTTCGTAACGAAGCAGGGCGCACAGATTCGCGTCGACGGCGGCCGGATCATCGTCTGGGACGTTGATGGCGACGAGGGAGAGCTTGCATCGCGTCCGATGGGCAAGATCGACACGATCAACGTCTTCGGTGGGGTGAATTTCTCAACCCCGTTTGTCGCGAAGGCCAACGAGCACGGGATCATCCTAAATTACTTCACCCAGCATGGGAAGTACCGCGGCAGTTTCGTGCCAGAGAGGAACACGATTGCGGAGGTCAGGCGGGCGCAATACGCTCTCTCGAGAGAGGAAGAGCTCGAAATTGCGAAAGCTATGATTTCCGGTAAGGTTCGGAACGGACGCACGCTGCTCTCGCGCAAGGGTATCCACGGAACGGATGTGTTGAAGGACCTCGGCACTCGAGTCGGAAGCGCCCAGAACAAGGACGACCTCCGGGGAACCGAGGGCGAAGCGGCCGAACGGTATTTTGCAAAACTCGACGAGACGCTAACCGATGGGTGGACATTTGAGAAGCGGACGAAGCGCCCACCGGAAGATCATATCAACTCGTTGCTCTCGCTTACGTACGTATTCATGAAAAACGAAGTACTGTCTGCTTTGCGTCAGTACAATCTCGATCCGTTCCTCGGTGTGCTTCATGCTGATCGCCATGGTCGTCCGTCGTTAGCACTCGATCTGCAAGAAGAGTTTCGCCCGATCTTTTGCGATGCGTTCGTTACACGGCTTGTCAATCGCGGTGTCGTGACTCACGATAACTTTCGGGATGACAATCGATTGAGCGACGATGCGTTCAAAACGTATCTCTCAAAGTTCGACGAATACATGCAAGAGGAGTTCACTCATCCCCACTTCGAGTATACCGTTTCGCGACGGAAGGCCATCCGGCAACAATCAATCCTTCTCCGGAAGGCAATTACAGGAGAAATGGACGAGTATCACGCACTTACGTTTGACAGATAACGATGCGTCTCGCAATCACCTATGACGTTAGTAAGGACTCGAATCGGCGACGAGTGTACCGGACGCTCGAGCGCTACGGTGCCTGGAAACAGTACAGCGTATTCGAACTGGAGATTTCGAAGACCGATCGTGTTGAGTTAGAAGACGAACTTGAATCGCACATTGAGCCGTCCGACGGTGATCGAATTCGGATCTACCGACTTTGTGAATCGTGTGTCGACGCGATCGAGGATATTGGCGATTCACAGCCCAGTGAGCAGTCGAACGTTATTTGACCTACTTGGTTTCGTGCGGCTGTTTTCATCAATCCTTATAAATGACGTGTACAGCAGTAGTCGACGAACGTAGCAGCAGTATTCAGGGCACAAGAAACGTTTATTAGCTCTATAGCCGTATATCAACCCCCTGTTGCAACCGATAGAAAACCCAGGACGGGATTGAAACTCGACGACGAGTAACCGATTGTCATCTCGAATGTCGGGTTGCAACCGATAGAAAACCCAGGACGGGATTGAAACTTGATGCTCCCAGCCAGTCCGTCTGGCATCGGGTTGCAACCGATAGAAAACCCAGGACGGGATTGAAACACGGTCTCGCCTGTTGGTGGGACAGTCACGTCTCGTTGCAACCGATAGAAAACCCAGGACGGGATTGAAACCTCATCCCGCACGCTCGAGACGGCCACAACGTCTTTGTTGCAACCGATAGAAAACCCAGGACGGGATTGAAACTTATAGAGACATTGGACAGTACGACAACGACCTCTTGTTGCAACCGATAGAAAACCCAGGACGGGATTGAAACTTGGCTTGGTCACGGTCCATCACGGCCTTCCGCTGTTGCAACCGATAGAAAACCCAGGACGGGATTGAAACTTCCGCTCGCCGTTGGCCTTCGCATCCTCATACAGGTTGCAACCGATAGAAAACCCAGGACGGGATTGAAACATCCTGAACGGATCCGGCTGGCTCGCGAGAAATACGTGTTGCAACCGATAGAAAACCCAGGACGGGATTGAAACTTGACGTGGCTTCCACCCAGACGCTATCAAATCTTGTTGCAACCGATAGAAAACCCAGGACGGGATTGAAACAGTACACGCGCTACGAAATCCATAACACTGGAGAACCGTTGCAACCGATAGAAAACCCAGGACGGGATTGAAACGGTGGCAAGCGCGGTCGTGGACAGTCTGGCAACGAGTTGCAACCGATAGAAAACCCAGGACGGGATTGAAACG
>NZ_JAAKXY010000013.1 GCF_011043775.1 Natronolimnobius sp. AArcel1
GAAGAAGATGACAAGGACGAGAAAGACGAGAAAGACGAGGAAGTAGATGACAAGGACGAGAAGGATGAGAAAGACGAGGAAGTAGATGACAAAGACGAGAAAGATGAGAAAGATGAGAAAGTAGATGACAAGGATGAGAAAGACGAGAAAGATGAGAAAGTAGATGACAAGGACGAGAAAGACGAGAAAGATGAGAAAGTAGATGACAAGGACGAGAAAGACGAGAAAGATGAGAAAGTAGATGACAAGGACGAGAAAGATGAGGATGACAACGATGACGACGCCGACAAGCAGAACAAATACTAATCCAATCATCACTCGAGCGATACACCGGCTGTAGTCTCCATGGCTGAAGCCGAGTGCCACCTCGAGGCCATCTATTCGACGCGTTCGTGCTGGCTTTGCCCAGCGATCTGAAAGAAGTGATTTTTTATCCTCGCCCTGCGTGGCGCGGTATATGCACATCGCGTTCGTCTCGCTCGAAACGGTCCAGCACCGTGATACCGAGACGAACCGCCGGCTGCGAACGATTTGGGAACTGCTTCGCGATGCCGGTCACGACGTTTCCGTCTTCTGTGCGCCGTACTGGGGTGGCGACCACCCACAGTTCGAACAAGACGAGATCACGTATCACGCCATCACCGAGAGCACCGACGCGCGATCCGGCATTGCGTTCCGACTGCCAATTGCACTCACCCGAGCACAGCCAGACGTCGTCCACGTCACTGCCACTCCGCCGGGCCAGGTCGCCCCCGCAGCAGTCGGCGCAACGCTCGCTCGAGCACCGCTGGTCCTCGAGTGGTACGGCGATGGCGGCGTTCAGGAAAATCGCTGGCGGCGCTGGGGGGCTGGCCGCGCTGACCGCATTCACGTTCCCTCGGAACTCGTCGCGACCTGGATCCGCGAGCAGGGACTCAGTGGAGACACAATCGATATCGTCCCGAATCCCATCGATCTCGAGCGCATTCAGTCGGTTGATCCCGGTGACGAGGTCGACGTCGTTTACGCCCGTCGACTCGATGAGGGCGCAAATCTCGAGAGCCTGTTTCTCGGCCTCGCAGAACTACGTCAAAAAGACTGGACCGCGACGGTGATCGGCGACGGCCCCGAACGCGAGGCCTACGAACAGCTCGCGTCTGACCTTCGGATTCGGGATCGTATCACCTTCCGCGGCGAGTGCTCGCGCGAGGAGCGCATCGCAGTCTACCGCGGTGCTCATGTCTTCGCTCAGACAGCCGAACACTGCGTGTTCCCGACTGAGATGTGCTGGGCACTGGCCTCAGGCTGTGTCGGCATCGTCGAGTACCACGTCGACTCGAGTGCCCACGAACTCGTGGAAGGCTGGGATCGGGGCTTTCGAACGACGAGCGAGGCAGAACTCGCGGATGCAATCGTCGAGGCTGGTGACCTCGAGCGACTGGACTATGACGACACCTTTGCTGAGTACGACCGCTCGGAGATTCTGGATCGGTATCTAGTGCAGTATCGAACGTTGCAGGACGAGCAAGGGTTGTTATAACTCGCAAAGAATTGATCCGGTTTCGGCGTGCTCAGAACTCGAACTTTTCGGCTGCCGTCTCCATGTCCTTATCGCCACGTCCAGAGAGATTCACAAGGATCGTTTCGTGTTCTCCATCCTCGGCGAGTTGGATCGCTCGCGCGACGGCGTGGCTCGACTCGAGGGCGGGAATAATTCCTTCTGTTTCGCTCAGTTCGCGGAACGCAGCGAGTGCTTCCTCGTCAGTGATCCCGGTGTACTCACAGCGCCCGACAGCGCGGAACATGGCGTGTTCGGGACCGACGCCGGGATAGTCGAGTCCAGCGGAGACAGAGTGGACGTCGACGTCCTCGTCGATGACGCGGGTTTTCATGCCGTGGATCACATCATCAGTTCCCTTGGCGAGCGGGGCAGCGTGCTTGCTCGAGTCCGCACCTTCGCCGCCGCCCTCTGCGCCGTAGAAAGCAACGTCGTCGTCGCGGAAGGCGTGAAAGAGGCCGATAGCGTTCGAGCCGCCGCCAACGCAGGCGACTGCGGCGTCGGGAAGGCCGCCCGTTCGGGCCTGGAACTGCTCGCGAGCTTCCTCGCCGATGACGGACTGGAAGTCCCGGACCATCCGTGGGAACGGGTCGGGGCCGACGACGCTGCCGACCAGATAGTGCGTCTCCTCGACGTTCTGTGCGAAGTCCTCGAGTGCGGCGTCGACGGCGTCGGCAAGCCCTTCGTTGCCGCGCGTGACCTCGTTGACCTCCGCACCCATGAGTCGCATCCGGAATGCGTTCATTTCTTGGCGCTCGACGTCTTTCCGGCCCATGTAGATCTCGGTCTCGAGGCCGAGCAGTGCGCCGACCATCGCGGTTGCGGTGCCGTGCTGGCCAGCGCCGGTTTCGGCGATCAGTCGCTCGCGGCCGGCGCGTTTGGCGAGTAGTGCCTGCCCGAGTGCGTTGTTGATCTTGTGCGCGCCGCCGTGGAGCAGGTCCTCGCGTTTGAAGTAGATATCCGCGCCGTAGCGGTCGCTCAGGTTGCCCGCGTAGTATAGCGGCGTCTGTCGGCCGGCGAACTCGGCCAACAAATCGCGAAACTCGTCCTGGAAGGCCTCAGTCGTCGCAACCTCATCGTAGGCAGTCGCGAGTTCCTCGAGTGCGTCCTCGAGCGGTTCTGGAACGTAGCGGCCACCGTAGCCCTCGAAATCGCCGTCTCTGTCGGACATACGTCAGTTCTGGTAGCCGACCACCGTAAATGATACTATCGGGCGAACGTGCTCCGACCGGCCAGCGGTCACCCACCGTTCGGTCGACCTGCTGGAACTTGTGTTGTCCGGTAGTCTGAGCAATGCCGGCTTGACGCTTATCTGCTCGAGTGTGGTAGCACTCTGTCATGTCTGCTGTTGCCCATGTGACTCTACAAGAGGCGCTCGCTCGTCCGTCCAGTGGCTGGCTCCGGCGACTCGAGTCCGCAATGGTGATCGCCTGATGCGCATCTCGAGTGTACTCGCGGGCGAGCGATCAACGCCGTACGGCTTGCCGAATTTCGACTCAACGACGGTGTTCGTTCGTGCCACGGCCAGCGCTCTCCGCGGCGAGGAGTTTCCCGGACTGGAGATGATCAACCCGAGACTTACCCCGCTCGCAAAACGAGTGAATCACTTGCCACGGCGCGTTCGGTCGGGCATCTATACGCGAGGTGGCGCGAACGAGGGTATCGATCCCGACGACCTCGGTGATATCGATGTCGAGCGATTTCGTGAGTGGGTCGTCGACCAGTATCCGGAGCGTGGTTATCCCGCCGTCATCGTTGGCTCGAGTAACGGTGCCGCGGTTCACCTTGCGGCCTTGCTCGGCATTCCGTGGCTACCCCAGACCTTTCTCGTGCCGATCAGACGCGAGATGGGACCAGATGCCATCCGCGAGGACATTCAGTGGGGTCGCGAACACGCCCAGCGGTTTCTCGAGGCAAATCCCGACGTCTCACTTCACCAGATGCACGACCCGAATCAGGATCGGCTGATGGTGCGCAAGTTGGGCTACTTCCGCGTGAAATCTCGCACCCTGGGGCCGGCCTACGAGGAGTTTCTCGAGACCGTCCTCGAGCCCGGCGGGACGATCATCTCCCTCGAGTGTGAGTACGACTGGCCGGCAATCAATCTCGGCGAGCGCCATCGCTTCCAACTTGGCGGCTGTGGCGGGCTCTCGCCCGAGGAGTACTACGAGGGCAGCGACGCCGTAGCCAGATTCCTCGAGCGCCACGAGGCCGGGATTCGTCAGTGGGACGTGCCCGAACCGGATAAGCGAGGGCCGGAAGCCGAGTGGGGGTTCGAGCCTGCACTTCGCGAAGACATAGAGCGGTTTGCAGCTGAGCAGGACCACGACGTTCGCCGGCTCTCGTTCGATGATCCGCGGGATTTGAGCCCGTTCGTTGCCAACCTGTACAGAGAGCAGTACGCGGCTCGTGGAGACGCACCCGACCGGCTGTTCGCCCAGTCGTTCGCCTTAGTCGAGCCGTGGTGGACGATGCGAACTGGCTCGGTTCCGTACTGGCTGGCGTTTAACACCAACCCCGACGCCAACCACCTCGAGGACTATCTCTCTGACACAGCACCCTACGACGAAATCCGGACGAACCTATTTGCACACGGTGTCGAATCGGCCGGTTTGGCTTCGATTGATCGGTGGCGAGCCGTTCTCGCAAACGCAACGCAGGAGTACGGATTCGTCGGCGTTGACGAACGCGAGTTCCCCTACGATGTGGAGGTGCAGGTCCGCTATCACGAGGATATATCCGAAACGATTACGCACCGACAGCCGCTTCTGGCACCGCTTCCGTTCGATGAGTTTACCGAGACAATTGGCGAGCGGGCCGAAGAATACGCACTCGAGTGGGAGTAAGCGGTGGTCGCTGTGCGTTTGCACTGTGGTCGTCAGTTTGGGGTGACCTGCTCGTCGACCACAGGTTGGTCGTCTGACGCTGTGTCAGTCGCGTCACTGTCGGTATCGTCAGCAACGGTCGTATGGCCACCGACGAACTGCTTCGTTCGCTCGTGCTGTGGGTTTTCGAAGAACGAGCGCGTGTCGTTCGTCTCGACGACGTCGCCGAGATAGAGGAAGAGCACGTCGTCTGCGAGGCGTCTGGCCTGTTCCATGCTGTGGGTGACCATGATGATCGTGTACTCCTCTTTGAGGTCGGCAAGGGTCTCTTCGACCTGCTCGGCGGAGAGTGGATCAAGCGCCGAGGTCACCTCGTCACAGAGGAGGACGTCGGGTTCTGCGGCGAGTGACCGAGCAAGACAGAGGCGCTGAATCTGGCCGGTCGAAAGCTCTGCGCCGGGTGCGTCGAGTCGGTCGTTCACCTCGTCCCAGAGGTTGACCTTCCGCAGTTGGGTTTCGACGATGTCGTCGAGTTCCTCGCGCGAGTAGTCGCCGTGGATCTTCGGCCCATACGCGACGTTGTTATAGATGGAAACCGGCAACGGCGTCGGTTTCTGCGGGACGTAGCCGACTCGTCGGCGAATCTCCGGCAGCGGCTCGTCGGTGTCGTAGACCGGTTCGTCCTCGAGGAACACTTCGCCGCTGATGTCGGCGTTTGGCTGAATCTCGTGGAGTCGGTTGAGCGACTTCAGCAGGGTCGACTTCCCACAGCCCGAGGGGCCGATGATGGCCGTGAGTCTGTTCTCGCTGAAATCGACGCTGACACCGTTAAGCGCCGTGACGTCTCTGTCTCCGGTGTACGTTACCTCGAGGTCGTCAGTTCGGATGACGGGGGTATCGGTGGTGTTCTGAGTCATGTTATCTCCCTCCTGGGGTAAAGCGGGCGTAGCGACCCGCAAGTAGTTTCGATGCGACGATCAGTGCGAGCACGGCGACGATGAGGACGAATGAGGCGGCGTAGGCGTGCGACCGGACTTCAGCGTTGAACGACGCCGCCTGTTCGAAGATGAGGATCGGCAACGTTGTCGCCGGATCGAACGGTCCAGCCGGCATCTGCGTGCTTCGGCCGGCGGTAAAGAGGACGGTCGCGGCATCGCCGATTCCGCGGGCAAAACCCATGATGACGCCGGCGATGATCCCTGGTAAGGCCGACCGGACGGTGACGCGCATCGTCT
Source organism: Natronolimnobius sp. AArcel1 (assembly GCF_011043775.1). Taxonomy (NCBI): domain Archaea; kingdom Methanobacteriati; phylum Methanobacteriota; class Halobacteria; order Halobacteriales; family Natrialbaceae; genus Natronolimnobius; species Natronolimnobius sp. AArcel1. The sequence goes on from NZ_JAAKXY010000013.1 coordinate 5,598, forward strand.
CGATGCGGGTCGCACCGAGACCGTACGACGCCTCCTTGACCGTGTCGGGCGCAGACTGCAACGCCTCGTCGGCGTAGCGAGTCATAATCGGGTACTGGAAGATGGCGATGGCGACGATCCCGAAGATCAGACTCGTCTGGGCGCCGACGGCGATGATCACCGTCAAGACGAACACACCGTACACAATCGGCGGCGTCCCCCAGAGGACGTTCAGGAACATGTTGATCACGTCCGACGTGCGCTCACTCGAGTAGTCACTCTGGAGGTAGATGGCCGTCGAGAGCGAGAGGACCATCGCGATAACGGTCGCCGGGACGACGATGAAGAGGCTTCCAAGCACGGCATGAAGGAAGCCACCGCCGCCATCGAGCATGTACCTCGAGCCTGGCGGCGTGATCACGACTGCGGGATCGGTGATGAACACGCGTCCGCCACGGTATATCGTCACTCCGATGACGAGTGCTAAGACGCCGACGATGAGCGCGGCACTGGCACGGGCGAGCAGCCCGAACAGTCGCTGTTCGGTGTATCGATCCATCAGTACTGCCACCTCCGTTTGAGGCGGCGACGAACGAGCATCGCCCCGAAGTTAAACAGCCAGACGATGACGAGCAACAGCAGTCCGACGAAGATCAGCGCAGACTGCGTGAGCGGGATCGACATCAGTTCGCCGAAGTCGTTGACAATCAGCGAGGGCAACGTCTCGCCGGCGTCGAACGGCGACTCGGGAATCGCTGTTTGGCCACCGATGAGCATTGCGGGAACGATTGTCGCGCCGAAGACACGACCGAACCCGAGCAAGATTGCCGAGAAGATGCCTGGCCCTGCAGCGCGAAGCAGCACGGAACGGATGGTCTCCCACTTCGTCGCGCCGACGCCGAGCGAGGCTTCGCGTAACTCATCCGGCAGCGCCTCGAGCGATTCCACCGTCAGCGAGATCATGAAGGGCGTGACGATGATCGCCATCACGAGACTGACCGTGACGATTCCGAGGCCGATACTGTGGGTGCCAAGTGCGGGCGCGAGATAGTCACCGACGAACGGGACGACGACGATCAGTCCGACGAGGCCAAAGATGACGCTCGGAATCGCCGCCAGCACGTCGATGAACGAGGAGACGATCACCTTCATCCGTCCCTCGGCGTACTCGGCGATGTAGATTGCCGCGAGAATCGCAATCGGCGTCCCCATTGCCATCGAGAGCACGGTCACGTAGATCGTGCCGACGATAGCCGGCAAGTAGCCGAACTCCTCCTGTGCGGGATCCCAGTTCGACGAGGTCAGCATCTCGAGCAGGGAGTGCTCGGAGACAATCGGGATCGATTGCTGGACAAGCGTCAGGACGATTAGCCCGAACAGCACGACGGCGAACAGTCCGGCACCAATTAGCCAGTAACTGCTCAGGCGCTCGATCACCAGTCGTCGCTCGAGTCGCCCCTGGCGCTCTTGGTCAGGGGGCTGTCCATGGTCAGTCGTGGGTGCCATCTAGCTGCTCACCTCGAGTTCGAGTCCGTCGTGGCGCTCTTCGAGTCGTCCCTGTTCTTCTGCGAGTCGGTCGTCGGAAAGCGGCGCGTACCCGTTGTCGGGGACGTACTGCTGGCCCTCCGTAAGCACCCACGCAGCGAACTCCGCGGCTTCGTCTTCGAACTCCTCGTTGGCCGCGATAAACATCTCGCGGGCCGGTGGTGCTGGGTAGATACCTTCCTCGACGGCGGTGAGAAACTCGTCGCGCGTGTCGTAGAAGTCCTCTCCTGACTCGAGTGTTCCACTCTCGCTCAAATCGAGCGGGACCGGCCGGATGTTCATCTCGAGATTGCCGGTATTGAAGTCGTAGACGTAGTTGATGTTGTTCATCGACATGCCAAGCGAGTCGTTGTTGATCGCCTGGGCGATCTGTTGGTCCCCGTCGAAGTTCCCGTCGGCGAAATCCTCGAGTTCGTTCTCGGTGTACGCGTCGTCCTCGCCGCCGAGAAAGTCGCCCCACTGCTTGTACGCTGCAGAGGAGTCCGAGCGGCCGTAGACGTAGATCGGTTCGTCGACGTCGCTCTCGACGAGTTCACCCCAGTTGGTGATCTCTCGCGTGAACACGCCTTCGAGTTCGTCTCTCGTCAGGCCGTTTTCCCGAAGGTCGCTGTAGACGGGATTGTCGACGTTGATCGTCCCAACGACGGTATCGATGAGCATTGCGACGGCGAACAGTCCTTGCTCGATTTCGTCGTCGTCGGGTTCCCGTCCCATCATCGCGATGTCGACCTGTTCGTTCAGGACGTCAGAGACGCCAACGCCGGTGCCGCCGCCGGAGACGTCGATCCCGACGCCGGTGTCTGATTCGTATTCGTCAGCCCAGACCTGCATCATCGGTAGCGGGCCGACGCCACCCGAGATGCGAATATCTGAGCCGGACGACGATCCAGCGAGACATCCCGAAAGTGCAAGCGTTGACCCGGAGCCGAGGAGGCCGAGCATCGTTCGTCGTGAGTGCCCCCGCTCCATTCTGCTCACCCGTACGAACTAGAGACTTGTATCCCCTCCTTCGCCTGCAACACTTCGTCGCACAATCGGAAACCAGCAAAACTCTCGATCCCGTGCGTGGCTCTCTCACCCGCATCCTGTACTTACTGGCCGTCGCTCCCAGTCGACTGTGTCCTCGCCGAAAGTCGTGTTGCTCATTTTCACCACAGCACCCTCCTCGAGCCGCCTCGAGCGGGTATCGAGCAAACCTTCACTCACGAGAGACAGCGTCGCTTGGGCGTACATGACAGAAGTATTGCCGTATCAGCGAGTTACAGGCAGGTGATACGTTTCGATTGATCCCTGTATACGTTGGGAGCCGGTCGATTTCGACGGAGTGAGGCGCTCTCTCTAACTAGGCAATAATCCCCGGTAGTTCGGTTCGAGAGTGCTTTGGGAGAGTCATCCGACATGCTCGAGTGCCACTTCAGCTAAAACAGCGCCAGTAAGATGAGCAGCGAGAGGACGCTGGTGACGAGGAGCGAACAGAGGACGACGACGGCAGGAGTGAGTCCGGTTCGTCTGAGATTCTCGAGTCGGATTTCGGTACCCAATCCGACGAATGCGATGACGAACAGCCAGTTGTAGGCGTTTTCGAGCGAGGAGAGCTGTGCCGAGGAGAGGACGCCTGCACTGGCGACGACAGCGAGTGCGAGAAAGCCGAGTACGAACTTCGGAAACTCATCCCAGAGCGTACGGACGGACGGCCGTGCACCGCCGGCCTCACGAGCGTAGTAACTCGCATACGCGAGGACGACAGCCCCGATGAGCGCATTTCTCGAGAGTTTGGTCATCGTTGCCCACTGGCCAGCCACGTCGGAGTGGGCGAAGCCAACGGCGACGACTGGTCCCGTCGAGAACATGCTAAGTCCGGCCCAGGTGCCAAACACCATTCCGGACAGACCGAGCAGGTCACCGACGACCGGATAGACCACGATCGTGATCGCATCGAACAGCAGTACTGTCGCGGCTGCATACGCGATCTGTTCCTCTCGAGCGCGGATCGCACCTGCAACGGCGACGACTGCCGACACGCCACAGATGCTTGCGCCGGATGCAAGCAACGATCCCATGCGGTCTGCCAATCCGAAGACAGTGCGCGCCAGGAGTTCAACGACCAGAAGCGTCGTTGCAGTTACCGCGACGACCAGTAAGAGCACGTAGCCGCCGGCCTCAAGGACGCTCTCGAGCGAAATCGACGCCCCCATGAGAACGATCCCGGCACCTAACCACAGTTTATGCGTCGCGATTCCGGGCTCGAGTCGCGCTGGAATCCCAACGGTGTTCGTTGCGAGAAAACCGAGTGCAATGGCGAGCAAGAGATGGTTGAAGCCAAGTGACAGCGCCGCCCCTCGAGCGAGGAGTGCACCAAGACAGAGGACTGCAATCCCTGGCACCAGCCGACGAGCACTCATTGCCTCACCACGGAATTGGCAACTCGAGTCCACCGACCAGTACAACGATGATCGCCCCGACGAGAACGCTCTGCCAGTCACGCTCGAGGGCCATCCAGCAGTTCATTACGGCGTCGACGGTCACCTCCACCTCGTTGAACGGCATGTGTTTCATGTTCGGTGAGCCACCGTAATTAACTGTTATCGATTCCGTCGAAGATAGCGGACCATATTTCTGGTACCTGCGACGAGTTTGTTGCCGAATTGACTATCTTACGTCGCCAAGCGGACGCATCGGCCCGGATGCATCACTCGAGGTAACCACTCCGGTCTGATTGCTACCCGCGTGTCGAGCGCGCTGTTCAGCATTACACAAGGTGGAGCCTCCGGCCTCAAGGAGCGACCGAAGCGTAGCGAAGGGGGCGAGTAGGCCGGAGAGGACAGCGAGGGATCGGAGATCCATCGGGCCGTGCGAACGGGCCTGCGGCCCGTGAGCAGAAACCGACATGGTACGACACAACCGGCATACTGCACCCGACTGACTCCCGGATATATAAGTACCGCCGGTACTTCTCTGACGTATGGACGTGCGTCGAACCGCCGTCGTGAAACTCGCCGTTTCCGACGAGCAACGCGACGCACTCCACCGAACCGCCGAGCAATACCTGTACTGCGCGAACCGAACCGCTGACTACTGTTGGTCCGAAATCTCTCCCACCGAGTGCAAGACCAACAAACGGCGGGTTCGTGACGCGCTCTACACCAAACTTCGAG
>NZ_JAAKXY010000014.1 GCF_011043775.1 Natronolimnobius sp. AArcel1
GCATACCTACGTGCGATGAAATCGCAACATCAGGTTGCAACCGATAGAAAACCCAGGACGGGATTGAAACCGTCAGTGTAGTGTTCGTCAAACCCCGCGCCACTGTTGCAACCGATAGAAAACCCAGGACGGGATTGAAACAGATCGTGCCATCCGCGCCGTAGTGGCGAACCTCCGTTGCAACCGATAGAAAACCCAGGACGGGATTGAAACCGGGCGGTCTCTCGACGGGATTGGTCAAAGCGATCGGTTGCAACCGATAGAAAACCCAGGACGGGATTGAAACTCGGGTGAGTTCTACTTATCTACGAAGGAGACGAGTTGCAACCGATAGAAAACCCAGGACGGGATTGAAACCTCGCTTGCTGGAACGTCGAACGCGTAGGTGCCGTGTTGCAACCGATAGAAAACCCAGGACGGGATTGAAACAGATCGAAACGCTCGACGAGGACCTCGATGGAGAGGGTTGCAACCGATAGAAAACCCAGGACGGGATTGAAACAAGACGGGTTTACCTTTCCCGGTGTACCGGCTGAGTTGCAACCGATAGAAAACCCAGGACGGGATTGAAACAGCAGCGAGCCGATGCTGTGCTCGAGCGCGTTCGCGAGGTTGCAACCGACAGAAAACTCAAGACGGGATTGAAACTCGACCGTGCCGACCATTTCGCTTCGATCATCAACGGGTTGCAACCGATAGAAAAACCAGAACGAAATTGAAACGATTAGCATTCTATACCGTTCTTGACGCTCTCAAACCCGACACAAATAACTGTTACGTGCGATGTAAACCGTTATATCAGGCATGACGGTAGAGATAGAAGTACGGTTACCGCTACCGGACGGACAAATATTCAGGTATGAGGCAATGGACGACATCCTCGAAATTCTTGCCCAGAATCCGCCAACTGAATTTGGGAACAGGAACCTCCAAGAACTCACCGGATTCGGTGGTCCCAGCGTTTCAAAGGGGCTTTCGCTGCTCGAGTCGGTAATTCGAGTTCTTTCGGGATACGAGGTCGTCTCGATTTGTTGTAGATTCCTTGTTTGAGTGAAGACTGCGCACACACCATCGATTCAAACGTTTCTTTGACTTCTAGTGATCCGAACAGCAACCGCTCCACGTTTTTGTGTGCCTGAAAGGCCTGAGGCACAAATTCGAGTGCCTCGAGATTCCTGATGAGTACGGATCAATCGACACAGAGCGAGACGCATCGAGAACGGTCGACCGACAACGAATTCACAAACGACCGAACCCAGAGCTATCCAGGTGACATCGCCCGACTACACGGGCACGAACTCGTCGCAATCGACGAGTGGCTCCCTGGCAAAGCTACAACACCTTACGACATCGACCTCACAGACAGCTACGAGTACCGAACCCGGTACTGGCGCTGCAAGAACTGCGGCCACGAGCGAAACCATCGCGACGAGTTTACCACTCCCTGCGAAGAGCCCCAACCAGCAACTCCCCTCGAGGCTGGTGGCTACTCAATTGACGAGCCACGAACTCGACGTGCGCTCACCGAAGCGATAGACGTCCACTTCGCTCAACCGGGATCACGCTACGAAGTCGTCAGTGAAAGCGAGAACACGTACGAGGTCGACGTCGACAAACAGACGTGCACCTGCCCTGATTTCGAACAACGCCAGCCAGACGGCGGCTGTAAGCATCTGCGCCGTGTTGACCTCGAGATCCGAACTGGGCTTGTTCCGGGTCCAGATGGGACGTTCATTCGCTAAGCCTCTTGATCTCGGATATTACGAAACGCTCTCAAGCTATAAGTATAGAGAGACCGTATCCATTCCCAAGACTATGGATGACTGGACCGAAAGTATGACTGCTCGAGACCGAATCGAAGCCGTTGCCCTCACACTTCGTGAGCCGCGGTCGGTAAACTGGATCAAAGAGCAAGCAGAGGTTGGGTCCTGGGAAACAGCGAAATCCCATCTCGAGTCGCTTGTCGACGCTGGGCAACTGACTGGCGTTACAGTCAATGGCGATACGCGTTACAAAATCGATCCAATGCGCGCATATCTCGATCACATCCAGGAACTCGTCGTCGAGAATACGAAAGACGAACTGCGAGACGAACTCGAAGCAATCGCCGCAGAGATTGCAGATTGGAAGCGTAAGTACGGTGTTGACTCCCTCGAGGAACTCGAGGCATCGCTCGGCGAGGAACTCTCGCCAGAGGAGATCCGAGATCGCCGAAAGGTTATCACTTACTGGGAAGAGAATACCCATCACCGACAGCTAATTACGAACGCTCTCGGGTTGTACGACGACCTCTCGGCACAGAGTCACGCTTCGGACTCCAATCATCCTCAGCACGCCGATTAGGATGGGACGGTTCACTAGCGGTGGGAATCCGTACGACAAGCGGCGTGTCTATCGGCAAATTCACCAGCGGCTGAGTACGCAGTCGGAGTTCTCTGATGTCCAGTATCTCCCCTCGAGAAATCGACCCCGCGAGATTCATGCTAACATTGACATTGTACAGTTTCTCGAGCAATCGTATCCGTCGACGACTGCTCGAGTCGAAATCGAATTCGTGTTCCGGCAGGACTGGAACCATTACTGGATTCAATGGGTCGAACACGAACGTGGTCTTTCCTGCGGATGGCATCAGGACAATACTCACCCGGAGTTAGGTCAATGTCACTTCCAGATTGATTATCCGGATGGAAGTGTGGATCGAAAAGAAGCTGCGTTTCTAGATGCTCATCCGCTATCAGTCCTCGAAACTCGACTCCAAAGTCTTCCAGAGAAGCTTGTAGAACTCTCTATTGAGTAGGCCTTTCCAAGGAGGTCACTACTCTCTCCGGGAGTTTTGTCACCCCGAGGAGGGGCGACGGGGCAACCAAATCACTGCCTCGTCGGAATCAAGATGGCTACAAACAAGACATCCAGCAGTCGCATCGCCCGAGAGACAACGCAAGAGTCGCAACCAGAATCGTCGTGTCCAGAGTGTCGTGGACAACTTGTCACAGCGGATCGCGAAACGCGCTGTCGAACGTGTGGCTTGATCGTCGACGAAGATCAACTTGACCGGGGTCCAGAGTGGTTCGCCTCAGATGCGGACTCGAGTCGGCGCCGAACTGGTGCTGCGCTCACAGAACGGAGACACGACCGAGGGCTGTCAACCGAGATTGGCTGGAACAGGGATGGATACGGGAACAAGATTTCAGGCAAGAAGCGACGCCAACTAGCTCGCATGCGGCGGGAACATCGGCGGAGTCAGTGGCGCTCGAAACGCGAGCGGAATCTTGCAACTGGGCTTGGAGAAGTTCGTCGCATCATCGGTGCGCTCGGGTTAGCAGACACTCTTCGTGAACAGGCGTGTGCACTCTTTCGACAAGCCCAGAACCGAGACCTCTGTCATGGACGATCACTCGAGAGCATCGCAGCGGCAAGCGTCTACGCAGTCTGTCGGTGTAACGGACTCGGACGAACCCTCGAGCAGATCAGTCATGTCGCGGTGTGTTCACAGTCTCGTCTCGAGTGTGCGTACGCAGCGATGAACACCGATTTGGAACTTCCTACTGTCGTTCCACAGCCCCGGAGCGTTCTTCCACGACTCGCAAGCGAACTGGGCGTTCCAAACGACGTCCAACATCAAGCACTCGAGTTGGCGGCACTTGGAACGGAGGCCCGAATCACGACTGGCCGTCACCCACAGGGATTCGCTGCGGCCTGTCTGTACAGAGCGGGCCAAGAACGTGGCTGGCAGGTCACACAACAGGAACTCGCCGCGGTCTCGAACACGTCCCCGAAAACGATCCGAGCGCACAGAGATGCGCTTCTCGAGATCCTCGAGAGATAGAAAGCGGTGTGATGACGGTTGAGTTCGGCTCAGATCCACTGCTCGAGAGGGAACGCCTCGCAGGACGGCTTCACAAGAACAGAACTGATCTGTGATCAGTTGTTACAATTGGCGATACGAGAGTGGATGCAGCACCAAGTAGTTAGTGGGGCAGTCAGCGTGACTCACGTAGCGTCCGTCTTCCCGTTATCGTCGTTGAGCCACTGCAACACTGGGAAGCCATCGGGATCAGCTTGGGTAACCCACGTTTCCTCAAAATCTAGCGTGTTCATGTTCTCCGCAGCCCTCTCATCTTGCATCTCGTCGGTTGACAGCCCAACCACATTTCGGTCGCTCTCGCCGTCTCCGACTCCGTCCGTCTGACCCGTCGCCTCGGTGTCCCAGTAGCCCGCAGATACCACAGCGTCTTGCTCCCCGACGAATCCGCCAATAGTATCGTCGCCAATCACATCGACGGCAGCCCACGATTTAACCACCTCGCCTCCGGCGTTCGCTCCAACGAAACCGCCGACCTGGTCTTCACCAGTCACGTCACCACCAGCCCACGATTCCAACACCTCACCGGTGTTCCGCCCGACGAAACCGCCGACCGAGGTCTCACCAGTGATATCGGCCGCACACGTAAACGACTCCAACACTTCTCCGTCTCTGTTCTCCCCAACTAGGCCGCCAACATTACGCTCGCCCGTGATATTGGCTTCACACACAGATGACTCCAACACTTCTCCCTCCTCGTTCCTCCCGACGAGGCCGCCGACATTACGCTCGCCCGTAATATCGGCGTTGGTGACTGTGATATTCTTGATTGTCCCCATATTCCAACTGAAGAGCCCCATCCCTACATGCGATGTCCACCGGCGGTCAATCTTCAGGTCAGCAATTTCGTGGCCGTTTCCGTCAAACGTGCGGTTGAATGCCGACGTAGCATTGCCGGACGGCCGGTTCCCAATCGAGAGCCAGCCCCCATCAGAATTGCCGACGTGTTCGTCGTAGCCTGCGGTTGCCTCATCAAAGTTGGTGATCAGAACGTATTCATCGATGGCAGGGTCCTCGTCGCGGACGGCATTGAGGTCGTGCCAGTCTTCAATTTCTTTGACACCATTGTCAGAACCCAAACACCCCGTGACTGCGACTGTACTCACAGCACTGGCAGCAAGGAATGCTCGACGATCCAGACCGTGTCGACCGTGTTCCGGGGAGCGTCTATCGTTCACACTATTATTTTTAACACACTTGGTATAAGAAAGACGAGCTATATCTTCTGGGAGAATGAATCCGAAAAGCGCGTTATTCGCTCTCGAGCAGGTCCTCGACGTATTGATCTTCCCACTCACGGCGGGCTTCGATCTCACGCTGACCACGTTTGGTTAGTGTGTAGAAGTTCGTCCGACGGTCTTCCTGGCCTTTCTCGACGAGGCCCTTATCGACGATTGTGTCGAGGTTTGGGTACAGTCGTCCGTGGTGGATCTCTTTTTCATAGTAGTCCTCGAGTTCGTCTTTGATCGCGAGCCCGTGTGGTTCGTCTTGGCCGGCAACAGTGTACAAGAGATCGCGCTGGAAGCCTGTGAGATCGTACATACTGGTTCTGTATCTATCTGAGACCAAGTAATTAATGAAAGATGATAGTGGCTAGTAGTTAGTGCATCAAGCTTTCGATGAAGATTGTGTCTGAAACTCAGATTTCGCCTTCAGCAACCGTTGTGATTCGAAGTTCTTCGTTCACTTCATAGAGATAGCCACGCTCGACTAGCCGTGTCACTGCGTACTCAGCATCTCCCTGCTCGAGGTCTAACTCATTGGTTGACAATAATACCGAAATGGCACCATCGCGCTGAATTGCTGGAACCCGACAATTGTCCTCACCGCGTCCTTGCTGGGTGATCGCATCGACAAGAACGTCGTATGCCTCCAACACCCACTCAGGCAGCGGCGGACGAGGATCAGTCGCCAAGGACATCTGTCTGATCACCTACTAACAGTCAATTCGATATGCTGTTGCTTAATTCTACTCCCCAAAATCAACAACAATCGCGGACCGAAATCTGACTACCGCCTCGAGACGAGGCTCATAGAGTGTGTCTACCAACACGAAATCAAATCCCTGTCCTACTCCACCATCTCCAGTTGATCTACAAGAAACGAGATCGCTGAACAACGATCTATCTTATAATAGTGGAATCAAATTTTCTGGCCCAGAATCTGGTGGCGATGTTATTGGTGCTGGCTAACATCAAATTGGGTAGCGATCCGAGAATGAAAGAAGCTACCTCCGAAGAAGTCAGAGACGCAATCCTGGCCCTCGAGGATAACGAAGACTCTGAAGACACTGACGAAATTATCATTGCTGACGAGTGACTAGTGGAAAGGTCAAGGGGTCAGATCAACCACCACGTCTCTTCGGTGTCCCCAAGGGGACAAAGCCGAAAAAATACACCGCCCCCGCCCCACCTCCGCACAGCAGATCTCCAGTGATCCATACGAAATAGGGGTTAGATGGCGTCTGAGTTCACTTTCACCACGGTCTGGAAATTATTAAGAATACTCAGTTCCAATGTGATAAGGAATGGATACTAGGCCAATCACAGACCTTTTCGATGCACGCTCTAGTGCAATCGAACCACACGAGGTACTGCGAGATTATCATTATCGAAGGATAGACCGGATAGACGATGAAGGGTTTGAGATCAATGGAGATGATAAAGGAATTATTCTTACCCATATTGCAACGGTAGATGCTCTTGGACCGTATCTTGAGGACCAAGTTGATGTTGCCGAGTTTGTGGATTCCTCCACTAAGTTTCCGGTTCTAAAGCGATCTCCCTATTCAAATGTTTCAGACCATCTGAATCTATGCTCGAGAGGTGCTAAAGCAACAAAGTCAACCAAGAGCGACCAATTTGCATGTACATGGATTGATCGAACGGGTGTTGTTGAAGCGATCAGCACTGATCTGGTATATGAACAACGGGATAAGTTAACGATCCAGACAGAAGTACTTGAAAGATCAATGACCCAGCTTGTCACATCATATTTTGAAAAGGTTGCTGAACCGAATGATGATATTATATTAGCAACAGTCACATATCTTGGCTTTGATGGTGTTTACACTCCGAGAATTGGAGATTTTGGTAGACACCATGAGATCAAAACCTCATTTATCGAAACACCCGTAGTATCGGTTACAGAGGAAAACACTCGAAAACAAATAACACCGCTATTGCGTCCACTTTGGCAGGAGGTAGGATATAGTGAATCGCCCTATATGACTGAAGACGGCTGGAAATTCAAAGACAATGACTGAAAACAATAACAACACGGACGATAAGAAAGAGATGACTGGAGATAGTGAAGTGCGTAAAAGTGAACTATCAGAGGCTCTTGGAGAAGGATTCTTCCAAAAATCGGCTGAATCAAACGACGAAGATCGACCAAAAACAATTGAATACGACGACGGCTATATTCCGGCGAGATTCCGTAGTGAGGGTCGATCGACAGGGGAACGTCGGGCAAGACAAGAGAGAAATAATTCAGACGAATAGATGCAACCCTTGTCACCCGAGAACCTCCTTATCAGTCTTTTATTGATTGTACCAGGATTCGTTGCTGCATATATGGCGATTTCTATCGGTGTAATTGAAAAAGAGATTTCCAACTCTAAGTTTATTATTCTGTGTCTGGTTTTGAGTGGAATCATTGATAGTATATTTCTCACGGTTGTAGAATTGCTGGGTCATCAAATATCTTCACCACAAGGAATAGACAGCGTCTTTTTTAGCAATCGGTTCCATCCAGAGTATGTTGGTTTATTAGGAGTTGTAACCATTGTTATCGGAGCTATTTTTTCTTGGACGATCATTTACGATATCCCTGGTTTAATCCGCAAAAGAATGTGGGGTGACAGAGAAATCCGACGGAATCCTTGGCAACCCTGGGAAGGTGTACTAAAGAAAGCGACCCAAGAGCGTTCGGCTGTGCAAATTCTCACCTCAGACGATGAATTAGTAAAGGGTCAAATTCTTGAGTACAGTCGTGCTGAAAATCCTAAGGAAATTCATCTCTATGATCCAATCTGGTTAGACAAACATAGTGGTAGTTGGATAGAGGGTGGGTCCGGCGTGTTGTTGTTAGAAGAGGACATAGTAAGACTAGAAATCATAGAAAGAACTGAAACTGAGGAATGATAAATAGGATGATATTTAATGTGTATCGGCACCGTCTAGTTAGCGTGGTTTGAGAAGTGAGCAGGTCGTAGAGTTGGTTTGATCATGCAGCTCGCAGACCTGCTCAGCGAGTCATACGCGGCGGAATTTGATGAAGCTTGGGAGCGTGAGCGGA
>NZ_JAAKXY010000015.1 GCF_011043775.1 Natronolimnobius sp. AArcel1
TCTGATGTGAGCCATGGTAGTTCGGTGACGCCTGATCGGTTTATGACGGGGTCGCCGAACGTGGACCCATTTATGTGTGAGTGTGTATTGATACGACATTCACCGCCAAAGAGACCCTCCCCCTTCTGGGGGAGTTAGATAGCATTCCGGTTGATCCTGCCGGAGGTCATTGCTATTGGAGTTCGATTTAGCCATGCTAGTTGCACGAGTTCAGACTCGTAGCAGATAGCTCAGTAACACGTGGCCAAACTACCCTCTGGACGCGGATAACCTCGGGAAACTGAGGCTAATCCGTGATAGCGTTCCCACGCTGGAGTTGCGGGGAACGTGAAATGTTCAGGCGCCAGAGGATGTGGCTGCGGCCGATTAGGTAGACGGTGGGGTAACGGCCCACCGTGCCAGTAATTGGTACGGGTTGTGAGAGCAAGAGCCCGGAGACGGTATCTGAGACAAGATACCGGGCCCTACGGGGCGCAGCAGGCGCGAAACCTTTACACTGCACGAGAGTGCGATAAGGGGACTCCAAGTGCGAGGGCATATAGTCCTCGCTTTTCACCACCGTAAGGTGGTGGTGGAATAAGTGCTGGGCAAGACCGGTGCCAGCCGCCGCGGTAATACCGGCAGCACGAGTGATGACCGCTATTATTGGGCCTAAAGCGTCCGTAGCTGGCCAGGCAAGTCCATCGGGAAATCCGCGTGCTTAACGCGCGGGCGTCCGGTAGAAACTGCTTGGCTTGGGACCGGAAGACCAGAGGGGTACGTCTGGGGTAGGAGTGAAATCCTGTAATCCTGGACGGACCACCGGTGGCGAAAGCGCCTCTGGAAGACGGATCCGACGGTGAGGGACGAAAGCTCGGGTCACGAACCGGATTAGATACCCGGGTAGTCCGAGCTGTAAACGATGTCTGCTAGGTGTGCCACAGGCTACGAGCCTGTGGTGTGCCGTAGGGAAGCCGTGAAGCAGACCGCCTGGGAAGTACGTCCGCAAGGATGAAACTTAAAGGAATTGGCGGGGGAGCACTACAACCGGAGGAGCCTGCGGTTTAATTGGACTCAACGCCGGACATCTCACCAGCATCGACAGTAGGAGTGACAGTCAGTTTGATGAGCTTACTAGACCTACTGAGAGGAGGTGCATGGCCGCCGTCAGCTCGTACCGTGAGGCGTCCTGTTAAGTCAGGCAACGAGCGAGACCCACGTCCTTAATTGCCAGCAGCACCCTTGTGGTGGCTGGGTACATTAGGGAGACTGCCAGTGCCAAACTGGAGGAAGGAATGGGCAACGGTAGGTCAGTATGCCCCGAATGTGCTGGGCGACACGCGGGCTACAATGGTCACGACAGTGGGATGCTATCCCGAGAGGGAACGCTAATCTCCGAAACGTGATCGTAGTTCGGATTGCGGATTGAAACTCATCCGCATGAAGCTGGATTCGGTAGTAATCGCGCCTCAGAAGGGCGCGGTGAATACGTCCCTGCTCCTTGCACACACCGCCCGTCAAAGCACCCGAGTGGGGTCCGGATGAGGCCACCGTTTGGTGGTCGAATCTGGGCTCCGCAAGGGGGCTTAAGTCGTAACAAGGTAGCCGTAGGGGAATCTGCGGCTGGATCACCTCCACAGACCGGGATCGGGGCGTTGCCCCGACCCATATGCGGTTTTCACGTTCGGTCACCCATTGTGGGCCGACCGGGCACCTTAGAACTACCATGGCTCGCCGTAAGTTCCCGTTCTTTGAGCGGGAGTGGGCCCATAGCTCAGTGGGAGAGTGCCTCCTTTGCAAGGAGGATGCCCTGGGTTCGAATCCCAGTGGGTCCATAACTCGGAAGCAATCGTCGGATCGTGTCCCTTAAGTGGGGCAAGAGCCGAGGATTGAATCCGAACGAACCAATGCACCAGTCCGCGCAAGTGTGACTGGGAAGGGTCAATGCAGGCCGGCCGTCTACCGGCGTGCAGATGCGACCGTGTGTACGTGTAGTCCAGGCGTCCACTGGACCCGTTCCCGGGTCACTCAACATTACACATTTCGTGTAGTGCCGATCCGATGAACGTGGCTACTGTGCCAGCTGGTGGATCGCTCGGCTTGAGAGCTGAAGAAGGACGTGCCAAGCTGCGAAAAGCCTGTGGGACCCGCACGGAGGGAAAGAACACAGGATTTCCGAATGGGAATCCCCTCGCAATTGCTTCGCGCAATGGGGAACGTCGAGAATTGAAACATCTTAGTATCGACAGGAAAAGAAACCGTAATGAGATATCGTTACTAACGGCGAGTAAACGCGATACAGTCCAAACCGAAGCCCTTACGGGCAATGTGGTGTTCGGACTGACGATCACTCTCAGAAACTCTACAGGAAGTCTCTTGGAATAGAGCACGAGACAGGGTGACAGTCCCGTAGTGTAGAAGAGTAAGAGACGAGTCAGCTCCAGAGTATCGGGGGTTGGATATCCCTCGTGAATATCCCAGGCATCGACTGGGAAGACTAAACACTCCTCAAGACCGATAGCGAACAAGTAGTGTGAACGAACGCTGAAAAGCACCCCACGAAGGGAGGTGCAATAGGGCGTGAAATCAGTTGGCGATGGAACGACAGGGCACAAAAGGTCCCGGTCATAATGACCTACTCGCGAGAGTACAGTAAGATGATTGGGAAGCCGGTGTTCTGTCGTACGTTTTGAAAAACGAACCAGGGAGTGTGCCTGATTGACGAGTCTAACCTGATTATCAGGGAAGGCGTAGGGAAACCGACATGGCCGCAGCGCTTTGCGTGAGGGCCGCCGTGTTCAAGCGCGGGGAGTCAATCGGGCACGACCCGAAACCGGATGATCTAGGCATGGGCAAGACGAAGCGTGGCGAAAGCCACGTGGAGGTCTGTTAGCGTTGGTGTCCTACAATACCCTCGCGTGACCTATGTCTAGGGGTGAAAGGCCCATCGAATCCGGAAACAGCTGGTTCCGACCGAAACATGTCGAAGCATGACCTTTGCTGAGATAGTCTGTGGGGTAGAGCGACGGATTGGGGGACCGCACTCCGAGAGGAGTGCGCCCCCCTGTCCAACTCCGAACCTACAGACGTCGTTTGACGCAAGGAGTCCGGTGCACGGGGTAAGCCTGTGTACCGTAAGGGAGACAACCCAGCGCCGGGTTAAGGTCCCCAAGTGTGGATTAAGTGCGATCGAAGGTGGTCTCAAGCCCTAGACAGCCGGGAGGTGAGCTTAGAAGCAGCTACCCTCTAAGAAAAGCGTAACAGCTTACCGGCCGAGGTTTGAGGCGCCCAAAATGATCGGGGCTCAAATCCACCACCGAGACCTGGCCGTGCCCTTTATCGGGCAATCGCGTAGGTCGGCGTTCTGTTCGGATGGAAGCATGGGAGAGATCTCGTGTGGACCGTTCAGTAACGAAAATCCTGGTCATAGTAGCAGCGTTAGTCGGGTTAGACCCCCGACGGCCGAATGAGTAAGGGTTCCTCAGCAATGCTAATCAGCTGAGGGTTAGCCGGTCCTAAGTCAACCCGCAATTCGAAGTTGACAAAAGGGAAATAGGTTAATATTCCTATGCCGGTATGCAATAAAAGTTGACGCTTTGGGGCCGCCACAGCTGGGCACTCGCCCAGTCGAACTGCCGAACTTCGTGGAAACCGTAATGGTACGAAGCGAACGAATAGCAGGATAGCGCAAGTGTGGTCAACCCAGAGCCCGTGAAAAGACGAGCATACTGTCCGTACCGAGATCCGACACAGGTACTCATGGCGGCGAAAGCCAAGGCCTGTCGGGAGTAACCGACGTTAGGGAATTCGGCAAGTTAGTCCCGTACGTTCGCAATAAGGGATGCCTGCCCTCTACGGGGCAGGTCGCAGTGACTCGGACGCTCCAACTGTCTAGTAACAACATAGGTGACCGCAAATCCGCAAGGATGCGTACGGTCACTGAATCCTGCCCAGTGCAGGTATCTGAACACCCCGTACAAGGGGACGAAGGACCTGTTAACGGCGGGGGTAACTATGACCCTCTTAAGGTAGCGTAGTACCTTGCCGCTTCAGTAGCGGCTTGCATGAATGGATCAATGAGAGCGTCACTGTCCCAACGTTGGGCCCGGTGAACTGTACGTTCCAGTGCGGAGTCTGGAGACCCCCAAGGGGAAGCGAAGACCCTATAGAGCTTTACTGCAGGCTGTCGCTGAGACGTGGTCGTCATTGTGCAGCATAGGTAGGAGGCGGTACACAGGTACCCGCGCTAGCGGGCCACCGAGCCATCACTGAAATACTACCCGATGATGACTGCGACTCTCACTCCGGGAGGAGGACACCGGTAGCCGGGCAGTTTGACTGGGGCGGTACGCGCTTGAAAAGATATCGAGCGCGCCCCAAGATTTCCTCACCCGTGTCGGAGACGCGGGAAAGAGCGCAAGAGCATACGGAAGTCTGACAGTGTCCGGCCCAACGACGGACGCTGACGCGAAAGCGTGGTCTAGCGAACCAATTAGGCTGCTTGATGCGGCCAATTGCTGACAGAAAAGCTACCTTAGGGATAACAGAGTCGTCACCCGCAAGAGCACATATCGACCGGGTGGCTTGCTACCTCGATGTCGGTTCCCTCCATCCTGCCTGTGCAGAAGCAGGCAAGGGTGAGGTTGTTCGCCTATTAAAGGAGGTCGTGAGCTGGGTTTAGACCGTCGTGAGACAGGTCGGCTGCTATCTATTGGGGGTGTTATGGTTCCTGACGGGAACGTTCGTATAGTACGAGAGGAACTACGAATGGGTGCCACTCGTGTACCGGTTGTTCGACAGAGCAAGTGCCGGGCAGCGACGCACCACGGGGTAAGAGCTGAACGCATCTAAGCTCGAAACCCACCTGAAAACGAGGAACCACTGAGATCACTCGTAGAAGACGAGTTCGATAGACTCGGGGTGTACGCGCCAAGGCAACGAGGCGTTGAGCCCGCGAGCACTAACCGATCAAGCCACACACTCATAATCATATTACGCATTGGATCCGTGACGCGGTGAACGGGTCCGGACGTAAACTGGACTACACATACACACGGTTGGAGACACCGATTACGGTATCTTGGACGGATGTCCAAGGCTCGGAAGACTAGGTCTTCCGGTGTACTGACGGTTCGATTCCGTCGATCGGCGTTTGGCGGCCAGAGCGGCGAGG
>NZ_JAAKXY010000016.1 GCF_011043775.1 Natronolimnobius sp. AArcel1
AGCGTTGCAACAGACCGAAAACCCAGTACGGGATTGAAACTGAGATAGACATGGCTGATTAGTGACCCACCTCAGGTTGCAACAGACCGAAAACCCAGTACGGGATTGAAACCTCGCGATGCTATTCGTCGTAATCGGTATCCTGCTCGTGTTGCAACAGACCGAAAACCCAGTACGGGATTGAAACTGGTCAGTCGCCCCCGACAGTAACTCGAGAGCGTTGCAACAGACCGAAAACCCAGTACGGGATTGAAACCTGAACCCGTTCAACTGACAGACTATGAAACGCATGTTGGCTCTGGTGAATCGCCATACTGCGTCGAGTTTCGGTTGTTGAGAGTGCGTTGCAACTTCCCTTGACAAAAGCCAATCGAGGTGGTTGGGGAGATAGCTACCGCTAAGAACGATCAGAAGAAAATTTTCGCCACGATCGCCCGGCGATCAAGCCCCCAATTCGGACGCCGTCTAGTGATTCACCAGAACCCGCATGTTGCAACAGACCGAAAACCCAGTACGGGATTGAAACCCGACCAGGAGGACGTCGACGACGATCTCGAGAACCGTTGCAACAGACAGAAAATCCAGTATGGGATTGAAACCATCGGTCCGTATTCCCTCCGTTCTCGGACGGCGTGTTGCAACAGACAGAAAACCCAGTACGGGATTGAAAAATTGCAGATAATACAGGCTATTCACGCGGTCATGTCCGTCGCAGCAGAGAGAAAACCCAGCACAGGATTGAAACTCGATATGGAACCTGTACATTTGCCTGTCAAAGATGGTCGCAGTACCCGCGAAACTCACAACGGGCTTGGAACAGTGTCTTGAGGACGGACAATTCTCCCATAACTGCAAGGTGAGCGGTTGTTGGAGTACTCTCTGGAGACTCTCGAGTCGAAGGCCTCGTTGACTAGAGAGCGTTTCTTTTCACCAGATCTCTCGAATCGTTCTACCGGTGTCGTTCATCAATCGGAACTCGTTAATCGAATTCCGAAGTTGCCAACAGGCATCCGTTGTACGATGTGCGAGTTCGACTTCCCGAGTTCGTTGAAGCGATGTAGCGTACCACTCGCAGGCATCAGCAGCGAGTGCAAGCCATGCAACTCGAGTATGAACACATCCGTGTCGACGTCCGACCATCCAGATCGTCGCGATTGCATCGAGTCGATTCCCAACTTCCTCGTCACCATGTGCATCGAACCACTCTCCTCGCAACTCACAGGCCGACACAACTGTGTCACAGAGTTCCTCGTCGACGGCGAGTACGACATGGTGTCCTCGAGTCTGTTGGACCTCGAGAATCATGTGTTGGTCTCCGTAGTCTCGAGTCGGACCTGGTCTTGGTGCGAAATTGCGCAGGCTGGCGAGCAGTACACGGTAGCGGTCGAATTCTCACAGACTGGGTTCAGACAGACTGTCGTTCGGTTCGTCGGAGTACGTGGTCGCTGTTTCATTGGGATCACGCAGGCTCTTTTCAGTAGCGCGCCTGCAATCCGTTCAGGCGCACAAAAATCAACGCGGACACGGCTTTGATGACGCCCATAGAGTGATGTGTCTCCTTTCGAAATAGAGGGGGAGATAGAATGGCTCCTGAACGGCTCCGAAGCATTGTTCCGATGTTTGGCGGAGCAACAAGCTACGTTGAGACACTCGATGCCATCATCGCGTACGTCAATGCTCAACAGCCAACGACGGACGAGCTCGTTGGTTGGCACCGTGGCCGATTTGAACGAGTCTCGAGTCGAGACTCTATCTTGAGACGGTGTGACTACCTCGAGGACGTCAGCTTCCTCGAGGTTCATGCCGATGAGTGGGAACTAGGCATAGAGGGACAGCACTACCTGAAACACCAATCAACTGATACTCTTCTCGAGATTATGTGCCGGCGAAACCTGGGGCTTCGAAGCTTGCTCTACGCGCTGTCTGTTGGGCCGATGTCGATTGAGGATGTCGGTCGGCAGCAACTCAACACGCATCCCGAACTTGGGTGGGATCCATCTAATCACGATATGGCCCTGCAGCGGGTGAATTGGCTCCGTAGTCTTGGTGTTGTCCAGAAGGATGGAAACCAGTACACGCTGACAGCCGAGGGCCGTCAGTTTACCGATAATGCGGTAGAAGAGTGGGCAGAATCTACAATGGTTGGGGAGTCAGCCGTGTCGGATCCACTGATGGCTGGAACCTATGAAACTACAGTAGAAGCCAGAGAGATTGATCCCGAATTTCGAGCAACTGCGCTCTATCAGTTTGATCAGTGCTGTGCCGTCTCTGATGTAGACCATCCAGCTTTGTTGGATGTTGCCCATATCCTTCCCTGGTCGGACTATCCAGAGTATCGAGCTGATCTCCAGAATGTACTCCCGCTGAGTAAGATCCATCATGCAGCATTTGATCGGAAGCTGTTCACGATTGATGCTGAGTTCCATTTGCAAGTGAACCCTCAGTTTGAGACAGACAGTCAACTGCTTCGTGAGACAATTTGTGATCGTGCTGGTGAGCAGGTTTTAATACCTGATAACACAGTTTCTCCGAAGTATCTCGAAGCACATAATGCGGTTCTCGAGTGGGTTTGATATCACGGTCCGAATTTAGCGCGTCCTTTGTAAAGACGAGAGCCCGGGTTCAAATCCCGGCCTATGCTTCCTGCGTTTTGGTTAAATCTTGAGCTTATAAAGGGCGATACTGGCAGAACCGTCTCTACTTCTTGCTTCATCTGTGATAATGGCGGTCTGTCAGGAGGTGAGCGCGGGTGCAACTGATCGAGACCGCGCCCCACGAGTTCGCAGCGCACTTCCTCTTCGCCGAGCACGGTCTCGATCCGTTCTTCGCGTGCGACAGCCGGATCAAGGACGGCGACGGGAGTCAGCACGCTGAGTTCGAATTCGAGGGCGAGCCGTGGCAGGTGACGCTATCCTATCGCGACTCCGGCCTCGAGCATCCTGGCGATCAGCTCCCGACTGGAACTAAGTTCCGACTCGCGGAGATGCGCGAATTCGAACTCACTGTTCAGAGTGCGGAAGACGTCGTCAGCGAGCAATCGTTCCACGCCCACATCGCTCCGCGCTGGCAGGGGATGAAAAGCAAGAGTGGGAGCGAAATCAGCATTCCCAACGATCTCGAGGAAGTTCTTCCTGAATCTTATTTCTGACCCGGCTCACAGCGATGTAGGGATTTTCTTTGGAATCAGGATCTGTCAGCGCCTCCCGTTCGCCTTCGGTTAAGAGCGTACGTCGTGCCATATTTGATCATACTGAGCGATAGCATTACCACATATGGAAAGTATCGACCAGCACGGAAATACGCCGTAAAACTGGCCAGGGGTGATGGGACACCCCTCGATCATCAAGTAGACTCCTAACTGGCAAGGTTTAACCCGTGTACACAGCAAACACAACAAAGAAACGGAATGTGTGACTTCGTATTCGATCCGGACCTCTGGTATAATGACACGGATCGACTATAGTAGGAGTTAGAAATAATTACTCACTTCTGGTACAGAGAGCTGGTCAAGAGCTGTATCAATCGCCGTTGTAAGATCGTCGAGTGACTCAAAGAAGCGGTTGCTGAGAGCGGCTTGGAGTTGTC
>NZ_JAAKXY010000017.1 GCF_011043775.1 Natronolimnobius sp. AArcel1
TTGTGGAACTCCGGATAGAAGTCGATGTAATCATAGCCACGAGCGGCCATGAATCGCCCCATGCCGAGCACACGGAACTCTTCTGGTGGATGAACGCCCATCTCGAGGAACGAATCTCTGATTTGACAGCGAAGATAGTGATCGATGAAGGACTTGAAGTACTCGAGACTCTGCGGATTGATCGGCAACAGTTCGATGATCGTGTCAGGCTCTCTGGCGGCGGGTTCGAGGTGGTCGTCGACGACGGCTAACTGTGCACCATCAGGATACTTGACGTAGAGATCCGAGGTCTCATCAATGTAGGCCGCGTCACTGAGATCCAACCTCTCCTCAACCGCGTGAGCGGCAAACTCACCGGAGAACTCCGCCCATGTGTCGAGCTCTCCCTGGGAAACGTCGGTGAGATTAACATCGGCGGCTGATTGGGTGACGTTGAGACCATGTTTGTCGGCGAGTTCGACACCAAGATCGGTCTCGAGGGGATCGACTCCGAGATAGATGTTCTGGCAGTAGATGGCCGGATCGGTCGCTCCCGGTGGAACGGTGATGACTGGTGAGTCACCGGTTCCCTCCTCGTAGGTGAGTTGCTGATAGAGGTCGCCGAAATGAGTCTCGAACTCCGTCTGATCTATCTCGTTGATGGCGTGGCGGACGGCGTCGATTCGAACCGGATTCTCTGGTGCGGGCACGGTGTCGTACCCCCGTTCGACGAAGACGTAATACTGGGCGAACCGTCGGGCCTGTTCGACGCGTTCGTTTTCCTCGTCGGTACGATTAGATGGATCATCAGGATATCCATCTTGCTCATGGTAAGTGATTTCACCGCCATATCCGACGTGAATTCCGTGACTCACACCACTGTTATCAACAACTCTCAAACCCACACCGCTTTCATCTTCGCCCCCAATAACGGCCTTCATATGTCTGCCTCAGAAGCGGTAGGAACGGTCTCTGGACGATTACTTACTCCGGTTGACGAACTTGCTTTCTTCAGTTCGTCAAGCTCTTCTTTGAGCGCGTCGTATTTTTGATGAAGATCAGCAACCGACTCGGCGTGTTCCTTCGGCAACGTATACTCAGTAACCTGTTTGGTCACATCGCTTGCGGCCCCGCCGACGATCTCGCCACCGAGCGTCTCCCCGGCTTTGTACCCGACGGCTACACCTGCACCGGTGCCGACCGGACCCGCAAGACTCCCGGTTGCACCACCGATGAGCGCACCGAGGCTTCCACCGCCGGCTTGCCCGAGGAGTTTCCCGCCCGCACCCGCAAGCGAGCCGACCGCACCCTTGGTCATCGCCTGGGAGAGATCGCTTCCCACCGATTTGGTGTTCTCCCAAGCTTGCTTCATTTTGCCAAGGAATCCACCGTCACCACCCTCCTGGCTCGACGACTCGAGTGTTCCCTGACTCGCCTGGCGGTCGGGACCGGCTTGTGTGGCGTCCAGCTCTGCCTGCCGGTCAACCTGACCGCGATAGTAGTTGTCGACAATCTCGAGGACTTCGTCCTTGGTGACGTACTCTGAGTTACCTTTCGTGCTGCGCTGAATGTGCATCTCCGACCCCATCCGATTCACGACAAGCGGCTCGTCGCCCTGCAGCGCGGCTGCAGCCGCCTCGTCAGCCTCACGCTCGAGTTGCGGATCAGGATCAATCTCGAGGAGGGCAGCATCCTGTTGTGGCATCATGCTAACGGAAGCACCAGTTTGCTGCCGCACGTGGGTGAGTTCGTGCGCGAGCAGGAACTGCCCATCCGGTGATGCGGGGTCGTACTCGCCGGCGTTGAACGCGATGTGGTTCCCGACCGTGAACGCTCGAGCGTCGATTTGCTCGCACGCTTGGGCGGCTTTCGGGCCGGTATGAATGCGAACATCGCCGAAGGAGTCGCCCATCCGATCTTCCATCGCCTCCTGAATGTCGCCGTCGAGTGCTCGTCCGGGCGACGAAATAAGCTCTCTGACTGAGTCGGGTGCGTCCGCATCACCAGCAGGAGCAGTATCGTGTTGGGCTTCACGACTGCGCTGGACTGACGCTGTGTGCTGGTGGTCGACGCCCCACGGGGCGGTGAGCGCCCGCTCCGTCTGCCGTTTCCGGGACACCGCTCTGTCGACGGAGTTGCCTATACTCTCGAGCGGCATTGGAGGTCCTGATTTACTTCAGATGGGTTGTGTAGATATACTTTCCTACTACTACCGAATAAACGGAACAGACTGATGGTTAGGAGAATAGTGATTTGATCTTTGAGAGTGGTGAACTCGACCCGAAAAAGGACGATCCACGCTTTTCACCGAGGAACAGATCACCGTCCTCAGGCATGTGGTACTCAGGATAGAAGTCGACGTTCTCGTACTGCTCGGCCGCTTCTAACGTGCCAAAGCCAAGACACTGGAACTGTTCCGGCGGCTCTAAGCCCATTCGGATGTAGCAATCGCGAATCTGACAGGCGAGGTTGAAATGAAGCGCGTGTTGGAACTGCTCGAGAGTACCCGGATCGGCCGGTGGCAGTTCGATTCGCGTATCGGGCTCTCTGTCGGGCTCGAGGGTGGTTGTGACGTGTTCTTCGCCGCTGTGATCCAGATATGCCATGTGGAGTTCGGAGACGCCGTCGATGTACAAGCCGTCGGAGAGAGACACTCCGGCATCAGCAGCCTGTGTAGAGAGGTCATCGGAGTACGCAGTCCAGGAGTCGAGGTCGTCGGGTGAGAGACTCCCCAGCGTCACGTCGGCCGGCGACTCCTCGGACAGGTCGAGGCCGTAGCGATCAGCGAGGTCCCTGGCTTCCGCTTCGAACGCAGTCTCGAGGGGATCGAGTCCAAGGTAGACGTTCGTTCGGTACAGTACCAGATCCTCGGACTGGGCGTCAGCCGGTGGCTGAATGACTGGATCGTAGCTATCATCGTGATGACTTTTCAGTTGCTGATA
>NZ_JAAKXY010000018.1 GCF_011043775.1 Natronolimnobius sp. AArcel1
TATAGTAGGAGTTAGAAATAATTACTCACTTCTGGTACAGAGAGCTGGTCAAGAGCTGTATCAATCGCCGTTGTAAGATCGTCGAGTGACTCAAAGAAGCGGTTGCTGAGAGCGGCTTGGAGTTGTCTCCAGCACTCCTCAACAGGATTTAGCTCTGGCGAGTACGCCGGTAACGTGACGAAGTCGAGGTCGTCACGGGCCGCCAGGTCCGTGACGGCCGACGCCTGAAAATATGGCGCTCCATCCAGCACAATGAGCAAATCATCTTCGAACTCATTGCATAACGCGAGAATGAAATGTTTGGCGTGTTCAGCAGTTACGTACTCTTCGAATCGAGAGAAAAAGCGATCACCGTCTTCGGTGATCGCGCCCAAGAGACATGTCCAGTCGCGTTGACCGGATAATTCCACAGATGGCCGCGTGCCGCGGGGAAACCACGCGGCACGCGGCTCGACTTGGACGGATTTCTTGGTTTGATCGATACAGACTACTGTGGCGTCCATCTGCCGCCGCTTTTTTTGAACTCTTCGCGGAAAGTTTCTTGCTCGTCAGCATCAGATTCGGCGGCTGTACGGCGTGGTTTTTGATAACTCAATCCCGCTTCTTTGAGCAACCGCCGGCAACTCGGGATTGAGTACTCGACATCGTAGGTTTCCTCAAGATACTGTTGGACGAGCGCCGGCGTCCACGCCGGCGCGTCGAGCCCAACTTCCTCGGGAGATTCGTGGACAGTTGCTTCAAACTGCTCTTGCTCTTTTTCCGATAGCTTCCGATTTCTCCCAGATCGGTGAGCATCAGACACGGCCTGCTCAAGCGACTCATCAGTATCGAGTCGCTTGAGCCAGCTATAGATTGTCCGTCGCTCCACGTCGTACCACTCGGCTAGTTCAGTCTGATCAACGCCGTTTTTGTACGCTATTGCGGCTAAAAGGCGTTGTGTCGGCTTCTTCTTATCCACATTGTCGAGAGCATCTTGCAACTCTTCGACAGAGATTTCGTCGAGGTGATCCACTATTTGTTGCGACACGTTATGAGCAAATAGTTCTAACGGTTACTATAG
>NZ_JAAKXY010000019.1 GCF_011043775.1 Natronolimnobius sp. AArcel1
CTCGAGGATCGCCTCGGCGAATCGCTGGATCACGTCCGGGTGCATACAGGTCCGACCGCACAGCAGGCCTGCGAGGCGGTCAACGCCCGCGCGTTCACCGTCGGCAATCACATTGCCTTCGGCCCCGGTGAGTATGATCCGCAATCGACCGCGGGACAGCACCTCATCACTCATGAGGTCGTTCACACCCTCCAGCAACCCGACGCTCCGCTATCAATGATGCCCAAAACCGAGCCTCAACTCGAGATCGATCCCGATGAGGGAGCCGAGCGGGAGGCTGACGAAATCGCGACCGAGGTGATGAAGGGTGGCAAACTCGGCATTACTTCCATGTGGCAAACTGACGTTCACATCCAACGATGGGGACTCAGCCGTGCTGTCACCGGTACCGCCGACCGCCTCTCGAAATTTAAGGCCACCATGGATGAGAACCTCTCGAGTCGTACCAAAGAGAAACAAGACCGAGCCCAGAAATTCGCTGAAATGGGGCAACGAGGGGACGGATCCTCGATTCCGGAACGGGTCGACTCCCTCGAGCAGGACGTCTCAGAACTCGGAACCTACGTCGCCGACCAGGTCAGTCCGACGGGTCTTGGGCAGAAGATCCGAACGGCAGTCACTGACAACGTCGTCGCGACTGGCGCTGGCCTCACTGTCGGTGGAGCGATGGCGTACACTGGTCTCCAGAACGGCAGCCCCGAACTGGTGACGGCCGGCGTCTCCGCAGCGTCGACCGCTGCCACGACTGCCTACGCCCAGCATCGGGGACCTGACGTGGCACACGCCGCCAAAGAGATGTCCCCGGACTGGATGAAGCAGGTCTCCGGGTTCGTTAAGCA
>NZ_JAAKXY010000020.1 GCF_011043775.1 Natronolimnobius sp. AArcel1
GGCACTGTCTAGTTTAGCACCTCCTCAGTCGGCGTTCGTCCATCGAGCGATTGATGCGGTCTCTGTCGGTTGTAGTAATGCACAAATTGTTCAATCCATTTGCGAGCGCTCCGCCGACTGCCCACCCATGAGTTATGGAAACGGTCGACGCGCATTTTGAATGTGTGGAACCACTTTTCGATGAGGTTTCGGTCAGTATAATCAACCCGACCGTTCAGCCCTAACCGCGCAAGGGCAGTCCGATAGCCAAACTGATCAACGAGAAACACCGCCTCGGAGAGATCGTGTTTCTCGCGGAGTCCATGCAGGAACGCAGCCGCCGGATCGGTACCGTGGCGTCCGAACAACTGAGCGTCGAGAATCAACTTTGTATCGAGGTCTATTGCAGCGTATAACCAAGACCATTCGCCGTTTATTTTGACAGCGGTCTCGTCAACCGCGACCCGCGAGGGCTTTGCCCTCGGCGGGTCGGGAACGCTGTCAGCAAGCCGATGTACCCAATTCCAAATTGCTCCATGAGAGCGTTCAATGCCTAATTCAGCGAGAATAGTTGTTGTCTCACGAAGAGAACATCCAGTCGCGTGGAGACGGACGGCGAACACCCTAGCGGGTGTCGCCGTCCGCTCACGCTCCCAAGCTTCATCAAATTCCGCCGCGTATGACTCGCTGAGCAGGTCTGCGAGCTGCATGATCAAACCAACTCTACGACCTGCTCACTTCTCAAACCACGCTAACTAGACGGTGCC
>NZ_JAAKXY010000021.1 GCF_011043775.1 Natronolimnobius sp. AArcel1
CCGGCGTCTCCGCAGCGTCGACCGCTGCCACGACTGCCTACGCCCAGCATCGGGGACCTGACGTGGCACACGCCGCCAAAGAGATGTCCCCGGACTGGATGAAGCAGGTCTCCGGGTTCGTTAAGCAATACCTTGATGAATTCTTCAATGGCCGGTCTAATGGTAGCGAACACGGTGGCGGTCGAAAATTTGGAGATGACTAACCATGGAAGCGGAATTTCTAGGGGAGGATGAAGAAGACATCGGAGTCAGTGTTATTGACAACAGTGGTGCATCACATCATATTGAAATGAACAAATCAAATGGGAATCTCTATGCGCACCATTGCGATGAGTATGCCGATAAGCCGGAAGACCGAACACTAGAGGAAAACGAGTACAACGAACAGGCCCGCCGCTTCGCACAGTATTACGTCTACCAGGAACGCGGGTACGACACGGTGCCGTCACGGATTCACCCCGAACGAATCAATGCTGTCCGACTCGCTGTCGCCGAGATGGATCTCGAGGAGTTCGAGGAGTACTTTGGCGATCTTTATCAGCAACTGAAAAGTCATCACGATGATAGCTACGATCCAGTCATTCAGCCACCGGCTGACGCCCAGTCCGAGGATCTGGTACTGTACCGAACGAACGTCTACCTTGGACTCGATCCCCTCGAGA
>NZ_JAAKXY010000022.1 GCF_011043775.1 Natronolimnobius sp. AArcel1
CCGGCGTCTCCGCAGCGTCGACCGCTGCCACGACTGCCTACGCCCAGCATCGGGGACCTGACGTGGCACACGCCGCCAAAGAGATGTCCCCGGACTGGATGAAGCAGGTCTCCGGGTTCGTTAAGCAGTATCTTGATGAATTCTTCAGTGGACGGTCTTCTGGAACCGATACCGAAGGCTATCCTGGCGACAAATAAATGCTAGGCGAAATAATTGAGGAAAAAGAAGAATGGATCGGCGTAAGAGTTGTTGACAACAACGATGAAGAACACAAAATAGCTATTGAACATGTGGGGAAAATACGAGGCCACGGGCAGGATGGATATCCAGATAAGGCAGCAAAGAGGACTAACGAAGGAAACGAATACGTCGAGCAGGCCCGCCGTTTCGCACAGTATTACGTCTACCAGGAACGCGGGTACGACACGGTGCCGCCACGGATTCACCCCGAACGAATCAATGCTGTCCGACTCGCTGTCGCCGAGATGGACCTTGAGGAGTTTGAGGAGTACTTCGGCGATCTCTATCAGCAACTGAAAAGTCATCACGATGATAGCTACGATCCAGTCATTCAGCCACCGGCTGACGCCCAGTCCGAGGATCTGGTACTGTACCGAACGAACGTCTACCTTGGACTCGATCCCCTCGAGA